>NZ_BRLB01000003.1 GCF_027923465.1 Vallitalea longa | reverse complement strand
TTATAGTAGCAGATAATATTTTATGATTCCTAGGTATTTCTCTATGAAATTTAGTTTTTAGTAATCCTAATTTTGGGAACTTCAACATACTGCCTTCTATTCTTATTGAATTGTTAGTGTTTTTGGTAATGTCCAACTGCTAAAAATTTGAAAGGATATTATTTAGATGATATAAATAATTCTAAACTCTCTGTACTATTTAAGAAATTATCACTTAAAAATAAAAGAATATCAAATTCTTCTAAATCCACTTCATAAAATATCATACCAGAATCAACAAAGGGCTTATAAATAATTTTACATATTTCTACACCTTTGTTTTTTAAAATAAAACATCTTTCATCTTTATTAATATATGTATTATTACATTCAAACTCTGTAGTTGATAGTGAATATACCTGATTTTCAAATACAAAAAAAGCTTTTTTACTATTAACAAAAATACCTACAAAATTATTATTTTCTGTAATTCCAGCAATACCTTGAGTTGATAAACCAGAATCTTCAATTAATTGATATTTTCCATCTTTCCATATAATAACTTTTCTTAGGTCAGGATAATTGTTAAATACTACTTTCAAAATATATTTCCGCCTTCTTATCTTAAATCATCTGTTATTATCAAAATTTTCTTTATGCTATACTTAATAGAATGTTTATATCTTCATCTTTTTTATTGGTTTTTGATAATATAATCCAAATCTCTGTATCATTTTTATTCAGTAATACTTTTCATACGGAGTGACTTTTTTGGGTGAATAACCATAAGAAGCGTTTAAATCCAGTTCTATTTGTTTTGAAACATCTCTTTACTTAATTGTATAAATTAATTTTTCTATCATTTCACATATCTCTCTGTTTCGTGCAAGACACTGTAACCATGTATCAGGAATTGAACTAATTCCATAAAAGATACCAGCTAGTCCTCCAATAATTGCTGCAATTGTATCTGTATCACCTCCTAGATTAATTCCTTTTAATATAGCTTCCTTATAATCACTACTTGTTATAAATACCCATAATGAAGCTTCTAAAGTATCCACTACATATCCAGTAGAATTAATATCCTCTTCTTTTAATAAAGATATATCTCCATTTAATATTCTACTAAAATTATATATTTCTTCTTTATAATTTTCATAACAATATTTATCTACAAAGTCTATTGTTTGCTTATAAGCATCACTTTTACTGTTATTTTTAATCAGATTAATAGCATATTCAACATATATTATACATGCTAATTTTGCTCGCTTATGTGCATGAGTTAATGAAGATACATTTTCAACTATTTTTATTCTTTTCATAGGAGACATTTCTTTTGCATAATACGCTAACGGTAATACTCTCATTAAAGAACCATTTCCATTATCCCTTTCTGTTTTTCCACCACATTCTATAGGACTTTCACTTTGTAGCATTCTTTCAATAGCTACCCTTGTAGCATTTCCAATGTCAAACACTTCTCCATATGGTGTTAAGTATCCGTTCATGTAAAACCTTATGAAATTTTTAGCTAATTTATCTAAAGAATAACCTTCTGTCATATTTTCTAATAAACACAAGGTTAATGATGTATCATCAGACCATGTTCCATAAGGCTGATGATATGTTCCATATGCTCTCATTTCTTCAAGAGGATCGTTTTTTCTTTCTTCTCTCGAACAAAATTCCATTGGAACTCCCATCGCATCACCAACTATAAAACCTAATAATCCTGCATAAACTATTTCATTTTCCTTAGAATCAAAATTAAATAATATTGGATTGGAATGCTTAAATTGTGGACATTCTTTTTCACAGAAAATAACATACTCTGGTTTTTCATTATTTCCTTCATATTTTTTGCAATGAAATGCATTTCCTTTAATGAAATATTTACACATTTCACACATAGGTGTGGATGTTAAGTTTTTTCCACCTTTTTTATAGGACTCTATGTCACAATTCCATTTTTCAACTAACGTCATTTGTCTCTGTTTCATATTTTTTTCACCCCTATTTTTTCAGTCTAACTACTATATTTAATAAATTATCCTCGAATTTTGCATCACTAATAATCATTTTTTGTCCACACTGAAATAATACCTCTGATTCATTGGAATATTGACTAATTGCAGATACAGCCAAACCTTTAGAACCTTTCGGTGCTTTAATTGTCATTATCATATTTCCAGAAAATGTTCCATTAGCCACATAACTATTAGTACTTGTACTCATAAATGCTTTTTCTGTAATTGTTTTTCCTACTAAATCTTCTGGTGATGTTCCTTTTAAAATTCCTAATGCATCTGTTGACGTTCCTCTATATACAATCATATCTTCTGGTAACCTATGATTAAAATTATAGCTATGAATGCAGTTCTATTAATTAATTTCATTATATCTCCGTTCTATATGAGCAAATTATCTCATATATAAATAGCTACTCTAATATTGTTTAACCGGTTGTATATTGTCATCAATATTTTCTTGTCTTTGTTTATTCATGATTAATCTCTGTCATTTCATCTACACCATAATTAATAGAACCAGCTTATTTATATATATTAACTCTCAAGATTGTTGTAGTGTTATAATCAATCCATTATCACCTCTTCTTGATTCATATTACCATATTTATCTATTTCCTTTTGCCACATTTCTCTTAAATCATCTGTAATAATACTCCCTCTACCTTTTGCAATTAATGCATCTTCTCTTTCTTTTATTGTTCGTTTTGAAGCATCACTAATTTTTTCACTTTTACATAAATCCACAAATCCAAATAAATCATCTATAATATAATCTACTTTTGTACCCTCTTCATGATTCCAGAAATATATTTTCCCCTCATTATAACTTTTTAGTCCAATAACAATATAGTTTCCAAATGAATCACAAGCTATAGGTAATATCCCTTTGTCTATCCATTCATTTAATCCTAACGTTTCAAGATTTACTTTTACATTTCCAATACCGTAAAAATTACGTATATTAGATGATATTTTGCCTACTTTAAATTTTGTTTTTGGTGTAAATCCACCATTATATTTGTGTAAAAATTCTTTGTATTGTTTAGGCAAAGTAACATTATATCTCTTCTCAAAATTCAAAACTTCACTTTGCATATCACTATTATTATCAAATTTAGAAATTAACATTTTTAGTGTAACCTTCTTCTTATCCATAATATCTTTATTAGTAGTTGTTAATAAAGTTTCCTGTATATTGTCTATATAACATGAATCTAATATTGTTATGTAAGATTGTAAATATTGTTTTTCATACCTATCAAATTTCATTTCAATTATTTTAGGTTTAATAATAATTCACATGTTCATTTACGTATTTATAAGTATTTCATATTGAATAAGTTTTTTGCATCACAATACCCTTTCAGCAAAATGATGTTAATATTTTATTCAAAATAATGTTCGCTAATCTTTCCACATCTGAATGGTATACTTCATTATCCGAAAGAAGATAATTTCCGAGCTGGTCATCATGCATTAAATAGAATGATATATCCTTGCCAATGAATTTCCATTCCCTAACAGCAATTCCGTCAACTTTTTTATTTACTTTAATATCAGTTTGTTCAAGAATTAGCTTAGCAAGAATGTCAAACATGTCCCAATGTCCCAATTTTTCGAAATAAAATTCATATTCATTTTTCTCATTCTTAATTTTAGAAATTTTAAGATTCATATTCTCCTCCTTCTAGTTTCTATTTTATATTAAACATTTTGTTGACTTCTTTATTAGTTCTTTGAGACGAATTAATAATTTCATTATATAAATCTTCACCAGAATAACCTCTTCTTGTATACCTATCAACTACTTGCTCCCAAGTCAAATTGGGTCTTGTTTTATTAAGGTGTTGTGCAAGTTCTCTATTAGACATTAATTCCCTAGCCTCTGTTCTAAATTGATTTCTTAAACCAGACGCTTGCTTGGCTTGTTCTTCAAGAGATAATGTATCATCAATTAATTCTGGAATGCGTGCATCTTGTTGATTATACCATCGCCTAACTTCAGCATCACTTAATGAATGTGGAGTAAGTTTATTAGTTTCCTCAATACCTTCTACAACCCCAAACCCATCTTCACCATCAATCCTATCAGGTATATCCTTACCCTTATATGAATCAGCTAAACCATCAAATTTGCTCTTCTGTACATTCGTTAATTCATCAAAAGATATTGTTACTAAGTCATCATTGTTCATTACAACTTCATAATGATTTTTCTTTTTAGTTATTTTTTTAATTGAGTCAATAATCTTAGATGGGTTCATGTTCTTTAATTTGCTAAGATTATATTTAGCTTTCTTAATAACTCTTCCAACAGCTTTTTTGAAATTACCACTTTTGACAAATTTAGCAAATTTATTTGTAGCGAAACCTGCTCCTACTGCAATAGATATTACTTCACCTATCAACTGACCAATCATATAACCTTTGTCTGCGGGTTCAGCATCATTATATGCAGCTTTCCATTCTTCTATAGTCTGCTCTATCATGCTTGCAAACACTTTCCTGCTTTCTAATGAAAAAGGAAGACTTGCTACTAATATCAAAAAAGATCCTAGTTGCTTTGGGTTTGTAATTACTGAATAAATCCCTTCTATTGTATCATATACTGTTTTCATTGGCCAACTAGCTATGCCCAAAATTAGTGACCCACTAAATTCTTGGTCCTGTTCTTTTTTGCTTGAACCATAAACTAATCTTGCCCATTCTAGGAAAGCTGTTCTCTTTAATTGTTCGAAATCACCTTTTTGCATCTGATATATTGCTTGTGTAGGATAATAGTATTTGATAAAGTAGTCATAAGCTTCTTCACTGGCATATTTGTTTTCTGAAGTTATATTACCAAGTTTACTGTCTGTGAGTGGTAATGTAGGTATGTTATCAAAATATTCGTCTGGTAATACATTAGACATATCAATATTGATATCATTTTGCATCAACTCTACCCAATGCTTCAATACCATAAGCCTATATTCCTTCGGTAGTGATTCATAAGTTGTTTGTAGGTTGGTATTTTTACTTTTGAAGCTCTCACAATTATTTAAGAAATACATTACTTCTTTATCAAAACCATAGTCTATATCACTATCATATTTCCCATTAGAGTTTTTAAAATCAACCTCATATGCAAGAGTATTACCTTTGAACATTTCTTCCATGGTCTTTTTTAGGTCTATGGTATCTTCTATGTATTCATATTCCTCTATTGGTTCTTCTATAGATTCTTTTTCATTTGAATTATAAACAAATTCTACCCATTCTAGGAAAGCAGTTCTTTTTAATTGTTCTAAATCACCTTTTTGCATCTGATAAATTGCTTGTCTAGGATAATAATATTTGACAAAGTAGTCATAAGCATCTTCACTGGAATATTTGTTTTCTGAGGTTATAGTACCAAGTTTACTGTCT
Organism: Vallitalea longa; assembly: GCF_027923465.1. NCBI lineage: Bacteria > Bacillati > Bacillota > Clostridia > Lachnospirales > Vallitaleaceae > Vallitalea > Vallitalea longa. The sequence continues at coordinate 317,873 of NZ_BRLB01000003.1, read as the reverse complement.
GTGAGTGGTAATGCAGGTATATTTTCTAAATATTCATCTGGTAATACATTAGATATATCAATATCAGTATCATTCTGCATTAGCTTTACCCAATGCTTTAATACCATAAGTCTATATATCTTAGGTAGTGATTCATAGGTTGATTGCAGGTTGGTATTCTTATTTTTAAAGCTCTCACAATTATTTAAGAAATACATTACTTCTTTATCAAAATCATAGTCTATATCACTATCATATTCCCCATGGGAGTTCTTAAAGTCAACCTCATATGCAAGAGAATTATCTTTAAACATATCTTGCATGATCTTCTTTAAATCTGCAATGTCTTCTTCGTATTTGAAAGTTGTGCTAGAAGATTTTCCACCTGAATAAAAGTATGCCATTTCTTCTAGCGTTCTTTCTGTAAATCCAGTTTGTGGCGTAGGATTTTCATATCCTTCTTTCAATATATCAGCCAATGAAGAAAGTTGATCTTCAGCATCATGGTACGAATCAACAGAATCACCGATAAACTTAATATATGAATCCATTCTATAAACTATATCATTAAGATTTCTTATACAAGTATTGAATAGTTCCTCAATACAGTCTTTGGACCTAACTTCATATTCAATACCAGATTTAGTGTTCTTCAAATCATAGTACATATCATCTATATTACTGCAGATACTTGATAAAGTATGAGTTTCATCTTCTAAACTGTCAGTATTAATATACAAATTTCTCATCCTCATTCATCGTTGCCTAATTTTCATTAGTAACTGTGGTTTATATAATTATTTATGGATTACCAAATATATGACAAATGAATCCATAAATAATTGATACATGAGTATGATATAACAATTCAGTATTGATTTTCAACAAATCCTGATAAACGACATGTTTCATGGGATAGAATGCATTCAAAAGTAATAATAGACAAAAATTACTGACTATATTTGTGAAAAATGCATAATCATTTTATTGTGATAATAAATACTTCATTTTTAATATCTATATGCTTCTATACCTTTAGTATTTAACCTGATAGAATATAGATTCCCACCATCACAACTCTTATCTCTTGCTGTAGTGATATATAGCGTATCAAGATCTTCCCCACCAAATGCACAACAGGTCACATATTTATCCGGTACTTCTATAGATGATATTATCTTACCTACCTTAGGATCAATACAATTTACGCAGTTTCCACCCCACATAGCTACCCAAAGTCTACCTTGAATATCAATACACATGCCATCAGGTACTCCATCACCATTATTAAAGCTTATAATTGTTCTCTTGTTTTTAAGCTTGGTTTGTTCTATTACATCATATACATCTATTTTTCTAGTAAGAGTATCAATATGATAAAATATCGAACCGTCTCTATTCCAATCCAAACCATTAGGAATAGTGAAATCATCATATTTTTCAACTATTTCATTTTTGTTTATACAATATAAAGCACCTGCACATTGGGCATCTTTATCCTGTTCTATTTTCATTGTACCAATCCATAAGTTACCGTATCTATCACATTTACCATCATTGAATCTTAATTCTTCCATTGAATTGATTTTTATCATTGGTACGAATTTCGTATTTTTTAGATCTAGCTTATAGATTGTATCTTTGATGGCACAGATTAGATTATTATCTGTGTCAAGTACAATATCACTAATGTAGCTTTGTGTAGGTATCTTGGATATGTTTTTATCTATTGGATTAAATATATATAGATAAAAAGATTCAATATCTACAAAATAAACTAGTCTATTCTTTTCATCCCAAATACAACCCTCTGCTAATTTGCAATTTAATTTTGCTTCACAGATTAATTTAGAATTAGCTTTTAACAGTTCTTTCAATATAATCACCTACTTTATTTTATTTATTATATAACTTTAGTAATTCTTTTGTCCCCTTTATGGTGTCTATGAACATTTTTCACCATATTTTTTAGAAATTTGATAAGAATATATTGTTAAAACAATACCATCTACTATAATAATTGCGAGCATTACAATAGTAGATTTAAAACCACCTATGAATGCTGATTCAAAGATTATAAGTAATCCCGATATAATTAGAGACATTCCTCCAAACCGATTGCTTTTTGCCCAAGTTATATCATTTTTCATGCTCCAAGTAGTGCGTACACCTACTATGCTATTCATCTTGCTTTTAGGCACAATATTACCAATGATAATTAAAAATACACCCATAACAATATTGGTAACTAAATTTATATCTATTACCATGATTACCAAATTATTTTTTGATTCAATAATTGAAGAATACATCATTGCGTAATGCATAATACCAAATAGAATTGCCATACCAATAGCTGTATAATATATCACTTTTTCATTTTGTTGAGCTTCTTTAATTGTTTTTTCATTCTGATTTGAAACTTGTTTTTTTCTAAAGTAATTTATAAACAGCTTCCAAAACAATGTCATAACAATAATGATGATTGGAAATATAAAATTTTCATATTTAGAACCCCATCGATTAATATTGCCAACAGCATCGTAGTGCATAGGAATTCTATCATCCATAAAAGGTATAATTGCACAAGTTACAATAGTAGGTAGTAGAGTTAATATCCATAGTAATTTATTTTTCATTATGTTCCCCTCCAAATTGATTTATCCAAATGATTAATTCATTAAAAACACTTGTATTTAATTCATAATAGATATAATTCTTTAGTTTATATTCCATTATCATATCAGCATTTTTAAGAAGTTTTAAATGATATGAAAGAGCAGCGGGTGTGATATTAAATTTATCTGATAATTCTCCTGCTGTAAGTTTGCCCTCTTTTAAGCATACAAGAATGTTTCGCCTTAAAGGATCTGATAGTACTTTAAAGGTATTAGCCAAGCCCATTCACTCACCACCTATTTAAAATTTTCTTTAAATAGATTATAACACGTCTAAGTAAAAAATCAATAGCTATTTAAAATTATTTTTAAATAGCTATTGATTTTGTTTGATTGTAATGCTGCCTTAAATAGGTTGCATTTTTTGTCAAGATACCGATGTTTACTGTACCTTAATTTTATTTAATTAATCAATTTGAGTTTAACATAATATTAGTAAACATTCTTGAATTTTTTGCATAAAAAAAATAGATGTATCTCCATTATATAAGAGACACATCTAATGTTTGATCCAAAGTAATCTAACCATTAATTTTATGTATATTATTGATTGATATTGTTTCTAATTTTCTATAAAGTGAACTGGTATCATATTTTTTTGGAAACTCAAATTTTTTGCTACTCATTGTTATAGAATTAGCTCTAAAATATGGTGATGTTATGTAAGAAATTGTAATTTCACTATCATCTAGTCCAAATCCTGCTGTTTCAGCAGTAACATGACATATTGCATTAAGATGAATGGATTCCACTCGTACTTTTTTACCAGTAGCTCCTTGGCTGTCAAAATCCAAAATTCTTATGTTAGTAAATATAATTACATCACGAATTAGTTTATACCCAATTTCTATTTTTTCACCTTCTACTAGATATGCCCCATACTTCTTTTCAAGTTCATCGTTTGATATTTCGGAAAGGTTACCTGCTAAACCTTGAAATAGTCCCATATAAATGCCCCTTTCATTTTGTTATATTAATAATATTCTCACATGACATTATATCACAATGTTAGCAATACAAAAAGGTAATATTGACATATTGTGATAAATAATACTATAAACTAACAGGTATTTTTGTTTTTATATGCTTATTTACATGCAAATTAACGACTCATTTTTAAACACAATACTATAACTTATATAAGTATTTTTTTAGTTTTAATATACTATATATTTTAAATTAAATCCATTTTATATCTAATATATACTAGTTTTGCTCGATTATGTATTACTAAAGAATACCGAAATAGTAAAGATATAAGGATAATTAAACTATACTAATTTAATTATATTTGCTTTCAATTTATCTACGATACGATTGTACAATGTCAAGAGTGAATTAGCGGTTTTTTAACATTGACAAATGCCCCCACATAAGTTATTATAATATTGTACCCACAAAAGAGAGGTGAAAAATAATTTGGCGAACAAAAAAATAGGTCGCCCTACTAATGCACCTAAAAATAAAACTATTAAATTTAGAATCGATGATGAAACAAATAAAAAACTAGAATCTTGTAGTAAAGAGCTTAATGAAAGTAAATCTGAGATTTTAAGAAAAGGTGTTAATAAAGTATACGATGACCTAAATAATAAATAAGAGTTCTGCCGCCCTGGAAAGCATACAAAACTCTTATACCTACTATCAAGAATAGCGGTAAATCCATTATACCCTGTTTACGATAGTAATTCAATAATGGAGGTATATTTTTATGTCAGACATTATAGATCATTTCAATAATTTTGCAGTACATATGTTAAAAACAACTTACAACGATTTTATTAATACAGACTTAGAATATCAGGAATTAGATTGTTATTTAGATAATAACAGACAAAAATTTGACACGATTATTAATTCATTAAATGAAGACGATAGAGAATTTGCAAAAGAATATATTACTAAACAATCCGATAAATTAGTATGCGCTAATCAATGCTTATATTTAGCAAGTTACAAAGATTGTATTAAATTATTAAAGTTACTTGGTGCAATATAACAATACTACCAACTGCCAAAATCACATAATTTTTTAATAGTTCGTTGTAAAAAGTAAGACTTTTCTATAAGATAAAATAGCCACCAGCTTAAAATCCAATCTACTGGTGGCTTCGTTTTGTTATAAACATATTATATTTTTCATTTCATCCTATATAACAAGATAATTAGAATATGTAACTAATACTACTGCTTACTCTTTAAAAACCAATAATCATCTGCATAATTTTTAGCTCCATTTGCTAATACTCCAGCATAATCTATTTGTCCTTTTCCATAGACTTGTTCTTTTGCTCCATCAATTTTATTATCAACATACTTTAAGAACCATTCTTCTAATTCTGATTTCAATTTATGTATTTTATCCTTATAAAGTTCATTATCATACAAATTATTCTTTTCCATAGGGTCATTTTCTAAATTATAAAATTCAAATGGTCCATATGGGTACCTATGAATATATTTCCACTCTTTATTACGTATCATTCTAACTGGTCCATACTCGTCATATATTACCACATTATCATTGCAATCCATTTCTTTTCCTTCTAATATTGGATAAAAACTTTTACCTGGAAGTTCAGATAATTTATAATCTAATCCAATATAATCAATTAATGTATGAATTATATCATAATGACTTAACATTTGATTATTGACTTTATTTTGAGGTATTTTATCTGGATGTGACATGATAAATGGTACTTTCACTGATGTATCATACATATTCTGTGGAAATGTACCATTTCCTTTTCCGTAAATTCCATGATGTCCCATATTCATACCATTATCACTTGTGAATATAATTAAAGTCTCTTTCCTTATTTCCAGTTCATCCAATTTTTCTAATATCCTACCTATGTTTTCATCCATAGCAGATACTGCTCCATAATACCCTCTTAAGATTTCTTCTCTATCTTCGTCCGTATATCCATAGGTTGCAGTATTGATTTGCCAAGGATGCATTTTTTCTTTTGGGCATGATTCGAATTTACAATCTCTATAATAGTCAATCCATTTTTTTGGATGTTGTTCATTATTCCATGGTCCATGAGGTGCTGTATAATGAACACTTAAATAAAACGGATTATCTCTTGAATAATAATCTTTGATAAAATCTATGGCACCATCCGTTATCCGGTCTGTTAAATATCTTTCATCTTCTTTTATCTCACCATCATAATACATTGGTGTATTTATATAGGGACCTCCACCACTTAATATGACATTCCAATAAGAAAATCCTTTTTGAACCTTTTTGCTCTCACCTAGATGCCATTTCCCACTAATACCACAATTATATCCATTCTCTTTTAGAATATCTACGTATGTCAATTGTTCTTTCATATATTCCCTTGTATTTTCTTCATTTTTTCCTTCATTGAGCCAATCGTGAACACCATGTTGTGATGGAATCTTTCCAGTTAAGATGGAAGCTCTTGCAGGGGAACAAACAGGAGATGTGCAAAAAAAGTTATCAAAACGTATACCTGTATTTGATAATTCATCTAGATTAGGTGTATATATCTCTTTATTACCTGCACACCTCATGGCCCAAGCACCTTGATCATCAGATAAAATAAATATTATATTTGGCTTTCTAGTATTTTTACAAACTGTTCTTGATAATATGTTATTGTCAGTCATTATTCAACCTCCATATTTTAATACTTTTCACTATAATCATAGTATATAATACAAATAACATTAGTTCAACCATCATACTCTTTCTTTATTAAACCTTACCATTATCTTATCCCCTTATTTTTTGATATATTTAGTTGAGATAATTGCATAATTCCTAATTTAATACTATACGCACAATGTGTATATTATAATGGTACTTTGAATTCAACATATTGTGTTGTAGAAATCAGGGGAAGTAATTATGCAATTATCTTATTTATTAATATTTATTTTACAGAACCAATCATTACTCCTTTAACAAAATGTTTTTGCACAAATGGATATACAAGTATTACTGGAAGTGATGATACAATAATGACTCCATATTTAATTGTCCTAGCAATTTGTTTTAATCTCTCAATTACTTCAGGATCACTTGTAGTAACATCAATCGTTTGACCTGATATCAATATATCTCTAAGTATTAATTGTAATGGATACAACTTATTATCTGTCACATAAATTAAAGAACTAAAAAATGCATTCCAATGTCCTACTCCATAATAAAGAGCAATAATAGCTATAATAGGTTTTGATAATGGTACTACTATATGAAAAAAGTATTGCCCTATTGTACAACCATCTATTTCAGCTGCTTCTTGAAGTTCATGAGGCAAATTTGATTTATAAAACGTACGTGTAATAATTAAATTAAATACACTAAATGAACCAAGTATCATTAAGATGTACGGTGTATTCACTAGTCCTAATGATTTTACAACAAGATAAGTTGGTATTAATCCACCTTGAAAATACATAGTAATAATCATAAACATCATGATTACCTTTTTCCCTTTCATATCTCGTCTCGATAAAGCATACCCAGCAGGTATTGTTATGAATAATGCTAAAAGCGTTCCAAAAAAGGAATAACGAATGGAATTATAATAACCTATCCAGATCCTTTTATCTTGAAATATATACTCATACCCTTCCACATTAAACCCTTTTGGGAAAAATATAACTTTTCCATTAGCAATCATCGTAGGATCACTAAATGATGCAATCACTATAAAAAACAGCGGGTAAAATATAGCAATTAAAATAATAGTAACAAGTACTGTTACCACTCTATCAAATGTTTTATCATTATTTAGAAATCTTCTTTTCATTTATATGTCCCCCTAGAATAAGCTAATGTTTGACAACTTCTTAGAAACTCTATTCACTGTAATAAGCAAAATAAAATTAATTATGTTGTTAAATAATCCAATCGCTGTAGAGTAACTGAATTGCCCGCCCTGCATACCAACCTTATATACATAAGTTGATATTATCTCAGAATATTCAATATTGATGTTGTTTTGAAGCAAATAAGCTTTTTCAAAACCAACACCCATAATACGTCCAAGGTTTAAAATCAATAGAATCATAATCGTTGGTAATATAGTAGGTAGATCTATATACTTAATCCTCTGAAATTTGCTAGCACCATCCACAATAGCTGCTTCATGAATCTGTGGATCCACTCCAGTCAATGCAGCGATATATATAATTGAACTCCATCCCATACCTTTCAAAACACCGCTCCACACATATATATGTCTAAAATTCTCTCCTTTGGTCATGAATTCAATTCCTTTAAACCCTAGATTATGTAAAATCTGATTATAGATTCCATCATGTCCTAATAGAATAAATATCATACCACAGAAAACTACAGTTGATATAAAATGTGGCATATACGTAACCATCTGTGTCACCTTTTTAAGTTTTTTATTAACAGTATAATAGAGTAATATTGCTAAAATAATGGGCATCGGAAATCCAGCAATCAATCCATAGAAGCTTAATATTAATGTATTCTTTAGTAATTGCCAAAATTGATAAGAACCAAAAAATTCTGCAAAATGTTGAAAACCAACCCATTCACTTCCAATAATTCCTTGTGTAACACGATAATCCTTAAAAGCTATTTGAATTCCATACATTGGAAAATAGTGTAATATCAACAAATATAATATTGCGGGAAGAACAAAAACGTAAAGCATCCATGTTTTTTTAATATATTTCAAATTTTTGCTTCTTTTTTTCCTATCAATATTTTTATATTTAGTATCTGTAACAATGTTTGCATCCATGTTTTCACCTCTTGTTTTATTAGGTTATATCTAGCACAACAGTTTGCTCTTAATAGCAAACTGTTGTATGTTCAACAGAATTTTTTAGAATATTCATACATTTTTTCTTTACAATAATTCTTCAACCAGTGCTTTATATTCTTCAACTTTTAATTTTTTCAGTGCATCCAAATGTTCTTCCCATTTTTCATCATCAATACCATGAACAATAGACTCTGCTATAAATTTCTTCAGATAAGTGTCTATATCAGCTAATAGAAGGGCTCTTCTTTCAATGTTTTCTTGTGTAGCGAATCCAACAGGTAATGAATTATAACCCCAATTTTCATTTAAAATTTCCTTATTCAAACCAGGTTTCAAGCTATTGTTTTGCTCTATGAATTTATCTGTCATACCAATATGTAAAAATCCTGGAGCATTACAACCAAAGCTTAAATAATTTCTCAATATTGCCATTTTCTCTCCTTTAATACCATACTTTTTAAATACCTCAGGATCTTGTATTTGTATGAGTTTTTCCCCATCTTCAGAGAATTTCCAAGTCTCACCTTCACTTCCCCTATTCCATTCCATTATCATCTTTTCAGAACTATTAGCATAATCATACCATCTAATCAATGCTGCTGGATTTTTACAAGTTTTTGTAATAGAAAAACCTTCTTTTTTCTCCATACCATTTAGATTAATCATAACTTTACCATCTTCACCTTTAAGTATGATAGGAATATCTCCGAAATCATATCTTTCACCATAGTCTATAAAAAATCCAACTTTATTCTCTTTTTCATCTTTCTTAGCATCAAATTGGTCTATACTATGGGATAGGGCCTCTTTATCCATTAAATCTTCTGAGTAGAGTTTATGGAAAAATTGAAGAGCATCATAGTATCCTCGTTGTTCTGCACCAAAGAGCACTTGGTCATTATCAACGTATACATGTACATCATTTTCTAAGACGCCAAAAGGTCCGAACATATCTCCTAATGAAGTTCCCCAACCCCAGAATTCACTAAATGTAAATGGTATTTCGTCTGTTGTATCACCATTACCATTTGGATCTCCATCTTTAAAAGCCTTTAATACATCATAAAATTCATCAATATTAGTAGGTGCTTCTTTACCAACTGCCTCTAACCATTTTTCATTAACATTTAGTTGCTTATCAACTATATTCCAATATGATTCATCTCCGGTAGGAAGTGAATATATATGTCCATCTGGAGCCTTTAAAATATCCCAATACTCTGGTCTGCTATTTAAAAAAGCTACTACATTAGGTGCATATTCCTCTATTAAATATTCATCAAGTGGCATCAATTGCTCAAATCTTTGTCCAACTTTAATTTGACCTAAAAAAGCATCTGGTAAAGAGTTGGTACTAAATAATATATTTATCTTCTCTTGCCAACTGCTCTTTGGAATCTCTGTCCATTTTACATCAATATTGGTATCCTTAACTGATTGAATATAAACTGGTTTATCCTTAGCATCAATAAGATTGCTCATTTGAGGTATATATATCTCGAATGTCTCTTTTTCTTTTAAAATTGGTAAACCTGTTTTATTAAAATTATTTTCAGAGACTTTACTTCCTTGATTACTATTTGCTTCATTTGATTTTCCACCCTTTGAACCACATCCAAATAGAGATAATGTTAATGTTAAAACACAAAGTATACAAATTATTTTTTTCATTTTTGATTTCTCCTCTTTAGTATAATTATGAAATATCGGTATTGATTGTAACATCCTCTTTGTAATCCATTTTTACATTTTTATCATCCATAAAGTCCATAGGTAAAATGACATAAGTTGATTCATAATAAGAATCACCTTGTCCACCCCATCTATCACCTATATAATAATAGACTGTTTTTTCTTTATCTTTCTGTTTAATAGGTAGTACACATGTTGGTTGTGACCTATACGTAGTATCATCACCTATAGGTATTAATCCTGACCAATCACCGTCTATTTTATCAGAATACGAATAACAAGATTGATTTGGATCCCATCCAGTACATGCAGATGTTAACATATAATATAACCCGTTTCTTTTAAAAACCGTTGGTGCTTCACGATATTGACCAGGCCATAGAGTTCTAACTTCTTTATCAACACTAAGATAATCTTGGGATAGGCGATAAATCTTAATATCCGCATTATTTCTTGATGAACTAATGAAATATGCTATACCATTATCATCTTTGTAGAGAGTACAATCTCTTGACATATTGCCGATGGGATTAAAACTTCCTAGATATTCGTAATCACCATCTACCCTATCACAAACAGCTATAGCACAACGTGCCTCAGAATAATCAGCAGGTTTTTCCCAGTGCATCCACATTACGAATTGTTTTGTTCTTTCATTATATATAACTTTCGGTCTTTCTATATTACAACCATTTCCAATACATGCTTCTTGTCCCTCAATTTCTAAGTCATGAGAAGTACGTACATAGTGTTTTTTTATAGGAGAATCTAAAGTCAATATATGATTACAAAATCTCCAAGTCAATAAATCTCTTGATGAATAACAAGAAACTTTATTTCTTTTTCTTCTATCTTCACCAATCCAATAATATGTACCTTCATGTAAGAAAATTTGTCCTCCGTGTGCATGAAGAACCTCTCCATTATCATCTAATATTTTAACACCATTTTTATATATCATCATTTTACTTAAGCCTATATTTGACTTACTCCTTTCAGCTAATATTTTAGTTGGTCTGGTAACAATTCGGAATTAACACCATATTGTTTAAAGTGTTTTTTAATCATACCTGTCAACTCTTTTTTTATATCTTCATATTCTGGGTCATCAAACAGATTCTTTAATTGATTAGGATCTCTTTTTCTATCAAATAGAATATGATCTGCAAATACTCGCTGTGGATTTTTTTCAAATCCCTTTCCTACATAAGCCAATTCATATTCTGGAGTAATAATACCACCTCTTGGTACATCTGATGGATGGATAAAAGCTTCATTGACATAATCTGTTTTTTTAACTCCATCGATAATTAAACTAGAAAGGTCTTTCCCTTGTTCTCTTCCTGAACACTCTACCCCTATCATTGATAGCAATGTAGGTTGAAAATCAATGAAATTGAAAAATTCTTTTATAGTTCTACCAGGTTGTAATTTTTCTTTCCACCTCATGATTAATGGAAGATGATATACTGAATCATAGAGATTATTTTTTTCAAGCAAACCATGTTCTCCCATATAGTCTCCATGATCTGTGGTAAATACAATTATTGTGTTATCTAATTGTCCATTTTTTTCTAATGTATCAAGTAACCTTCCAATATTATCATCAATACATTTTACTTCTCCACAATACATTGCTTTTATTTTTTTCAATCTGTTAACTCTATCTTCTAAATCAATATTGAAATAACGATGTCTTCCCCAAGTATCATTTTCCGCCCAATCTGGTAAGCATTCTTCATAAAAAGAATCAGGAACGCTCATTTCTTCTGGATTATACATACTACTATATGGTTCTCTAACAACATAAGGTTGATGTGGGTCTGGATAACTAACTATATAGCAAAATGGTTGTTCCTTTACTCTTTTTATTCTATCTATTGCTTTGTTCGTTATCCAATCTGTTGTATAACTTTCTTCGTTACCAACATCACTCATATCAGATATAGGTGTTACTATTTTTTGAGTATTTTTAACTTTAATAGGATTTATATTATTTTCTTGTTCAATCATCTTTTTAAAATGACCTGAATTAAACATATATCGACAATCCTCAAAACCCATGGAAGTCTCTTTAGTCAACCAACCAGGACTATCACCACCATTTAAATGCCATTTACCTATATATCCAGTCTTATATCCTGAATCTTTTAATACCTGAGCAAAAGTTATTTCATCTAAGTTAAGTGGTATATCATTTCTATATGCACCGTTACTATGAGGATATCTTCCTGTAAAGAAACATCCTCTTGAAGGAGTACAAACAGCACTGGGTGTATAACATTGTTCAAATCTAATTCCTTCTTTTGCAAGACGATCAATATTAGGTGTATCTACCTCATGTTTGCCATATGCACTAATGGACCAAGTAGCTTGTTGGTCAGTCATTAGTATCAGTACATTAGGTTTTTCGTGTTGCATTTTAATCCCTCCATTCATTACATAATTATTATTTAGGATAATTGCATTTTGAATAAATTTTATTCTTTACATATATACACTTCATATTGAAAAAATCTAATCAAATATAATATGTAATTTCAATTATCTTTGATAATAGTAACTCTAAAACATTTAGAGCTTCAATCCTTAATAATTTACTCTATATCTCTTTTTTATCAAATATGGTCTGATTTTTAGTAATATAGTTCAAAATTTAGTAAGCTTAATGATATAACAACGGCATTCTTATCTTTATTTGGTTAGTTAACATTATTTCTATAGACATGAAAATAGATATAATAAAAAAAAATTAGTAGATACCAATCTCATTGGCTTACTAATTTTTTTATGGAAATAACTTTTAAAATATATCATTTAACTCAATAAAAGGTGGGAAAGGTGAGTCATTTATTATATGTTAGTATCTTCTGCCTATATTCACCCGGTGTTACACCTTCTAACCGCTTAAATTTTTTAATGAATGCAGAGGGACTGGAATATCCTAATTCTATAGAAATATCACTGATTCTTATTTTTCCTTTTTCTAAAAGTTTTTTAGCATATTTTAATTTTAATGCATCAACATACTCTGATAAGTTTTTACCAGTAGATTTCTTAAAATATTGACTTAAATTAGAAGAAGTAGTATCAAAATAGGCAGCCATAGTCTTAATTGAAAAATTATTATCTTTATAATTATCTTTTATATAATTTATTATATTATCAATTTGTTTGTAATGCTTTGTCTTAACCAAGTTACTTTCTTCATTCAACATATTTATTCCCATAATTATTCGTTCAATCCGTTTGATTAACAGATTAATAAATATATTATGTTCTTGTTGGGTAATATTATTTTGTTCCCTGTAATCATCACCTAATATAGTCGCTACTTCCTGTAGATTATATTGTTCTTCTATTATATGAATAACTTCCCAATATATTTCACTAGATACATATGGATTCTTCGATATGCTAATGTATTCTTTTAAATAATTAAGTGTAAATACTGCCCTATCTAGATTACTGAGTTCTAGATATTCTTTTAGCATAATCAATTCCATGGATGGATAAGGCATTATATTTTCATCTAAGTTAAAGCATACACTCATATTTTCTTGTACAGCTCTTTCTGAAGTCAATTGTGCTCTCTTATAAGATTGATTGATATATTTCATTCCTCTAACAACATATCCAACACCCAAATGCGTATCTACTTTATCTCCTATATCATAATCAATAAGTGACTCATAGATATAATCTATTTCTTCCTTTTGTCCAGCAAATATATATATGAGTTGGGTATTTGATATCTCTATAATATATATTTGGTCTTTTTTTATGTTTTTATCATTTTCAAAATTATAATATATTTTCTTATCATCTTCATCTACCGTTAATTGATATAATATTGCACAAAGAAAATATGGATAATTGATATTGACTCCATAGGTTTTTAATTCATCTACCAACTCTTTCTTATGATGAGCAGATGATAGTAGTTGATAAAAAAGTTTTTCATAACTAAGTCGTTTCATTGTTTTTTGAAGTTGCTTTTTGTTTTCTATCAAATCTATCATTGTTTGATTGATTATTAAATATTCATCTTTACTTTGATTGATGGCAGATGTTTCTGATTGCACATTATATATTGTGTCTAATATAGGCTTATAATTCTTTTTTAATACGTACTTAATAAATAATATACCTAGGATGAATAAAAAACATGTTATAACTCCCATTATTAATCCTATAAATATTACTGAATGATTCAAAGATTTATATTCTATAAATCTTACAGTATATAATAAGCTATCTCCATCAGCCCTAATTAAAGTATATCTTTTTCCTAACTCAGATCTAATGTCATCCAAATCATCATAATAGAATTTATTATTTAAATATTTATCGTTACCATATATCACTTTATCTTTATGTATTATGAAAAAAAGTTCCTTATCATTAAGTGCTAATTTTTCACACATATTTTGAATATATTGCCTATCAATCATGAAAATCATATAGCTGTTGTATTTCTCTTGGTCATAGTTATATTCAAGAGGAACTATATAAAAAAGTTGTTGTTCTGCATTAGTATATTTTTTTCCTTGAACAAAAGTCGGTTCATCAATATCTTTTATTCTTATATTATTGGAAAAATTTGGCACTATTTTATTGTTAAAGAAAAATTCTTCTGATTCTGTTCCCATTATTGAAAAAACCTGTTTTGTTTCGATTTGATAGAAATATATATGTTCTACTAGACTAATCTGATTCTCATAATTAATCAAGCTTTCCTTTATATCAAAAGATACTGTTGCCCTATTTTCTTTTATATAATGAGTCATAAAAATCTGCTTATTAGCATCATAAATTATCTTTTTCATATTGGTATAATAAGTATTAAGTAATTCAGTCTGAAACGTGGTTTTATTAACCTCTTTTTCAACAATTTCATCTATGATGAATGAATGTATTAGAATATAACTTGTTATTACAAGAACAATAATTGGAATAGTAAGAATCAAAGTATATGATACAAAAAAAAATTGATATCTAGATAGTTTCTTCTTCAATGTTTTCACCTAATTTTGTATGTTATATATAATACTCATATATACATACATTTACCTTTATCAAATATTTATTCGTGTTAAATGTCTTACCCCTAATTTTTCACAGGGGTTACCTTTTACTACAAAAACATTTTTATTCAATTATTTTTAGTTTTTGAATCTTAGCATAGAAATTCATGATTTTACGATTTAAGAAATTTACTGATTTACCTTTGTCCACTAGGTTCAAACAGATTTTCTTTATTATTTGAAACTCATTTCAACGAATAGTTAATTATATTTAACATATTTTTTAATGTTATTCACGATTTGTATAATACTTTCATCACTATTATACAAACTTTAGTAAAAATTGTCAATTTATCAACCCATAACTCTTCTGATAAACAGTATAATTCATAAAGCTTGGTAATAATAGTAACCATTAGGTTACTACGTCCCAAGAAGCCCCCTCAAAACCATTTTATAGGTTTAGTGGGGGAGTATGTCACTGTATTTCCTTACCCTGTTTGTGATAATAATTCAATAATTTAAAATAGCCACCAAATTATGGTGGCTTAATTTTACTATAAACATATATTATGTTTTTTGTTAGTTAATAAATAATATTTACTTCCATAATATCTTTAGAACTCTGAATAAATGCGAAACATTCTTTACTTAGATTTCTCAGATGGATGGTTTTTCCGTTTTTTTTGTATTTAGTTGTTACAGTATTAATAGCCTCTATTGCAGAATGATCAAATATTCTAGCATGGCTAAAGTCTATCACAACGTCTTTAACATCATTAGCCGTATCAAACGAATCTATAAAAGTCCTAACAGAACCAAAAAACAAAGCTCCTCTTATAGCATATATTCCAGTAGTACCCTCCATATGTTTGTCTATATCAATTCTTTTTCCTTTTTCCCAAGCAAAAACTAATGAAGCAACAATTACTCCTGATATTACAGCAATCGCTAAATCCACAAATACTGTAACTACTGAAACTAGGATTATAATACATAAATCACTCTTAGGAATACTCTTAGCAATTCTAAAACTGGACCACTCAAATGTAGATATTGATACTACAAACATAACACCTACAAGTACTGCAATTGGAATTATTTCTATAAGTGCTGCTCCAAATAATATGAATCCAAGCAAAAACAAAGCTGCTGAAATTCCAGAAAGTCTTCTTTTAGCACCTGCTTCTACATTTATCATACTTTGACCTATCATTGCACAACCACCCATGCCACCAAAAAAACCTGTAACTAAATTTGCAAATCCTTGACCTACACATTCTTTGTTTCCATCTCCTTTAGTCTCTGTTATCTCATCAACTAAAGTTAAAGTCATCAATGATTCAATAAGTCCAATGATTGCAAAGATTAAAGAATGTGGCAAAATAATTTTTAATGTTTCAAGAGTCATTGGCACCATAGGTATTCCGAACTTTGGAAGCCCCCCTCCAACTGATGCAATATCCCCAACTGATTTCGTTTGAATTCCAGTTACTCCAACGAAAATAGTAACAATTACAATTGCTACCAGTGGTGCAGGTACGCTCTTAATGAATTTTGACGCAACATAAATGATAATCATTGTAAGTGCAACTAATCCTACCATTATCCAAAGACTACTTCCAGTCAACCAAACTAACTTACCATCAATACCTGCTACTTTAAATTGCGCTAATTGGGCTAAAAATATTACTATTGCAAGTCCATTTACAAAACCAAGCATTACCGAATGGGGAATCATCCTTACAAATTTACCCAATTTCAATAATCCAATAATTATCTGTATAACTCCCATTAGTATTACCGCTGCAAAAAGATACTCTACTCCATAGGCTGATACTAGATGTACCATAACTACTGCAAGTCCACCTGTAGCACCAGAAATCATTCCAGGTCTTCCTCCAAATACTGATGTTATAAGTCCCACCATAAAAGCAGCATATAAGCCTACTAATGGATCTACTCCCGCTACAAAAGCAAATGCAATTGCTTCAGGCACAAGTGCTAAAGCTACTGTTAGTCCAGCCAATATTTCAATTCTCATATTCTTTGAAGATAGCTGACTGATTTTAAATTTCTTGAATGTCATATGTTTCCTCCTGATTTATTAATTCATCTTTTGTCAGAAGCGTTATCATAACATGTTTTTAAAAATAAATCTATAGTTTTTTTGCAATTGTCATTAACACCACGTACTCAAACTTTTCTCTTGATAAAATATAATTAGTTTACATTCAATTTATTCTTTAATATTATTTTCAATACTATCGCACACTTTCTTATGAGATGCAACCATCAAACTAATCATATTTTTATCAATATAATCCCTTAATTTACCCCTTCTAAAGAAAAGCCTCCTAAAGAAATACTTAACCTTCTGCTTGACAGTAAAATAATCAAAAACTCCATTTCTCTTATAATATTTATAATCTTCCACAAATATCGCTCCAAGGTCCGAAGCTATAGCGTCACGAAAAACCTTATGAGCACCAACACCCAAGAAATTTTTAGGTCTATGATATTTATTCTCAGAATAATGTACTCCTAACTGAGTAAAACTTTCTATACCTTGTTGTACTGCCTCATCATTACAACTCTGATCTGTTACATAACCTATTAGATTGCTATCATTTTGTCCATATACTTCTAGGATAGTTCTAAGATTAGCATTCTGATTTAGATTACCTGAAATAATATATCCAATCTGCTTACCACTCATCATTGGAACATGATTGTAACAAAAAGTCCTATCAAAATATTTTTTGAAGTCTGATGAAAGATATCTATCTGTAATAGTACCGGCATAAATAAGAATATCAGCATTTTCTATAATATTATCTAGAGTCTTTCTAAAATCATCTTTTTTATCGAATACACATAAATTTTTTCTAGCACAATGACAGCAGCCAATACAAGAATTCATCTTTAAATCTTGTAAATTAATAACCTCTATAGAAGTATGATCCATATCAAAGCAATTTATATAGTAGTTAACCATATTTGTTAGACTAGTATCATTTTCTTTCATATCTGTTAGTATAATTATTTTACTGTTCGTGCTAATTTTACTAAGAATGTCTTGTGATTGAAAAATATAGTTCTGTTTTTTGATAGGAAGATAATTAGGAAGTGGTTTTATTTTATTTTCTATAGCAAAGATAAAATTGTTAAAAAAAAGTACTAGCTCTTTTCTTCTTTTTTCATCTAATAAATCATTCATAGCATGTGATAATGAATCTATATAGTACATTTTGAAATCATTACATATACCTTCCATATATGCATGAGCAGTATTATCATAATAGTGAATAGATGTTGTGAAAACACAAGTATATTTATTTTTGAAATAATCCATCATTTCATTTTCAGATATCAACTCAATAAATCTTTTATATGTAGAAGGTACTAACAGATGATAAACAGGAAATGCCCATATTACACCATCACATTTTTGTATTTTTTCACATAGTAGTTGTAAAGAATTTTTATCACTTTCATATTTATTTAATTCACGAGCGATATTAATACATATGAAATCATGCTCTTTGAAATTAAGTTGTAAATATTTAATTGATTGTAAAGTTACGCTATTACTAGCTTTAGGACTGCCATTCAATATTATAAATTCCATGTGAAACTCCTTCTGCTTTTTTATTAATTATATCAAAATCGTATATTAGATGCAATCTCTCAAATGTTTGAATATTAATAGGCTTTCAATAGAAAAAGTTTATTTTTCTCTCTTCATTTGGAAGTTATTAAAATATTGCTTTATTGATATGTTATATTTTATTGAATTATATATACGACAAAGAGAGCAAAATCTAATTATTCTGCTCTCTCTTTTATAAATATAATTATTTACTATAGTTTTAATAATAGCTATCTATCCTAAAAACTATAATTCTCTCCAAAATTATTATCCCAATAAGTCATTCCGTTAACAGTATAATATAATACGTATTGAGAAGAAGGGCTAGGAGTTGTATCTATATCATTTTTCCATAAATTAATATACCATTCTTCTACACCATTTGGGTATGAAGTAACATAATTACAATCGTAATCTTTATATGTTGCCCAATTATCATTAGTAACACGTAATTTAATATTTTTATTATTTCCCATATCCTTTATATAGAACCATAACTGCCTAGAGTTTTTATAGAATTGACTTTCTCCAATCTTGCATTTTGATAATTCAATACTATGTTTTGATTGACTAAGGTAATAATCTCTTCCATTATTATTATCCCAATATGTATTTCCATTAACTTCATACTTAATAGCGAATTTACAATAATTATCTCCACAGTATTGATATTTCACCTTATTAGTATAAGGTGTTTCAAACTTCCAGATTTCATAACCATTAGGAAGTGTTTTATAATAAGATGCTGGTACATCTTTCCAATCAGTATCATTATACTTGAAATGAACTGTAACTTTTTTATCATAATCTAAATTTTTAATATAAATATAACCAGCTGATGAATAACCATTAATATAACCTCGGTTACCATAATCCATATGTAGTCTTGAAGAATATAATTGTATATTTTCAGTGTCTGATTGTGCGTAAGTAGTAATGTTTAGTATGTTAATAGTCAATATAAAGCAGATAAGTAATGTTGCAATGTTTAATTTTTTGTCTTTTAACATTATAATTCCTCCTTGTATATCTATTGGCAATATATATAATATTTCATTTTATTAATTTTGTCAATATATTCACTCTATTTTCATTAATTTAATTTATATAACACTTTATTATATTAGTTTATGTACAATAATGCACAAAAACTTCGAATATCAATATTCATATTTGTGATTATTACATTGATAAGATATTTCAAATGATATATTTTTATAGATTATTAAAAATCTACAACATGGAAAGAAGTAAATATATGCATAACAAAAAAGGTCATCCAATGGATAACCTAGATTCTTGTTTTACTGGATTATGTACTTCTACTCTGTATTACTAGAACATCGTTGTTATGGAGCCATTTTCAAGGATTCAAAGCTTTTTAATATCTATTTTTTTGACTTAACTACTCTAACATATTCTATCTTTATTTAAATTGAATAATCTTTATTATTATATATCTTATATTAGAGTAATATAATATAAGTAGATACCATAATATCTGTTTATTTACCCATTTTACCTTGTAATAATATATACCCCATACTATTATGTGTAGGAACAATGATTCCTATATTATCACCAACAATATAAAAGTCCTTGGCATGAGGAATTTGTGAGTAAAGTTCAATATATGACTCAATGAATGGTATGTTTTCTGATATATCCTCAAAATTATTTTCTACTATCTCAAACTTAACAAATAAATAATCATTAACAAATGATTCGTCTATATGGTAAAAATCTTGTAATTCCAATTTTTTCTCACTGTCAACATCAATAGTAATTGCATGTGCAAACCTATTTGCTTCTTTCTGATCATTTATTTCTCCAGTAAATAAAATACTTATATTTTTCTCGTTTGCTTCCATTATTTTGTAATCAGCACTATAATCTATATAATCTCTATTGTCCAAAATGTCATGATAATAAAGAACTTCTTTATATATCATATCATTTATTCTTTTTTCTTTTTCAATATCTTTTAAATTATATATCTGAGGATACTTTATGATAAGAGATTTAATCCATTCTGAATTGTCATCAGGTCTAGCCATGTCTATATTAGTTAGCTCAGTCGGTGCAATACTATAACTTTTAACTTTTGTATACCATTTATCTGGAAATGTATCATCTATTTCTTTTTCATCTGCAGCATTAATTGATTTACTCGAACTATCATTTTTTAACATGGTATCTTTATTTATTATTTCATCTACTTCTTTTACATTATTTTTATTTTCATCAGCAACTATATAAGAACATAAAGAAAAAATAAAAATACTAAATATTATTAATATGCTCATTAGAAATCTATTATTTTTCAGATTTATACCTCCATTAAATTAGTATATTATTTATCTGTATCATAAGTATCTCTTTTATGGTTATATGAATCTGTCCATTTATTTACAATCTTCTACAATAGATGTTAAGTACTTATTTTACTGGATTATATACTTCTACAGACTCAACCCCCACACCCCGCCAATTTAAAGGGTTCAAAGCTTTTTTACATCACCATAACTTTTATCTAATTATGTTTTCTATTATTATTATCTGTCGAAAATCTCTCGATTTTTGCTTATGCATAACAGCTTCAAAGCCTTACTGTATCTAGCTTTAATCATGGTGACAAATTCTGCACCAATAATTTTGTAACAATGATAATCTTGTATATGCTTCTCTTCACCAATATTATATCATACATTCAATATATTTCTACATCTTTTAATTACTTATTGTAACTAATTTGTGATAATTATCCATCACCCTACACAAAGCATTTTTTAATATCTACTCAATAAAATCCATCCCTAGAAAAGGAGTAATGTCCACATTAAAATTATAATATAAGAACGTAGCTATTATGTAAGATACTATTATTACTACAAATACTAATATACCATACTTTAATATTCTTCTATAACTATCAAATAGAGGCATCCTTATTGAACCATAATATAACGGTGTACCTATGGCTATAGCAAAGATTACACATGTAACTTTAATTGGTACTAAATAAATAGCACTTGGAACCCCATCATACATTAATGGCACAACATATCCCATAACATAACCAATAAGATAAAATTTCCATCGTTGTTTCATTAGCTTTATTATATTTTCTATTTTAATCGTCCTCCTGTTCTTTATTTTTTAAAGATTCAATTGCACCATTAACATTATACTCATCAAGCGAAACACCAATAATTAATTTAGACCCTTGTTTTAATTTAGTCTTATCAATAACTGTTTTTTGTAAAATCATTGGTGTAGCTGTTTTTGGATTTATCTCTTGAGTAGTGATAATAACCTTGTCTTTTAGATCAAGTACAACTGATTCTGTCTTCAAACCCTGTGTCTGAGCCTTTTTAATATGTTTTGCACGTGGATAAACTTTTACAGCATCATCAGGTAACTCAGAAATACCCTTTCCTATTGTAAATACACCTATCCCTAATTGAGTTAAGTTATATATAGTTTCTCCATGTGTTGGAAACAGCTTTACATAAGCATTTTTCATGAAATTCCATTCGTCACCTTCTGTTGAACCCATTAATCCATTCTTAAATCTAGATATTCCTCCAAGTACATTAGAAGCTCCATCAACTGCAATATACGATCCTCCTACTCCAATAGGTATACCAATACCCGTCCAAGATGCTCCAACAGCAATAGAACTACCTGTAATTGCTTCTGTAGCACCACCAAAGGCTTGTAATGCCCCATTAATAGGTTCAACTATTCTATTACGAACACTTATATAAGTTTTAAAATCTTCATTATCAGATAAATCTATAACTCTTT
The DNA here is from genome assembly GCF_027923465.1 of Vallitalea longa. NCBI lineage: Bacteria > Bacillati > Bacillota > Clostridia > Lachnospirales > Vallitaleaceae > Vallitalea > Vallitalea longa. The sequence continues at coordinate 295,246 of NZ_BRLB01000003.1, read as the reverse complement.
GTATATCATCCAGAATGATTTCTTGCATTTCAGCACGGTGTTCAGGATTATCTGTACCAAATATACTATCTAATAAATGTGGAGTATTATAATTATTGTATTCCTTAATCAGACCTTCAATAGCTTTTTTCTGAGGTGAAGATAATTTATCTATATCACATGTCATGAACGTTACACTATGAGGCATATCCTTACAACATTCAGTTTTGGAATTGCTATATTCTATTGTAGGTCTATTAAAATATGAACACATATCATAATCACTATGTTTCGTTAGATCATTTAAAATCTTTTCATCCACTTTAAATCCTGAATCGTTAATCCCTAATGCATTAATAGCCGATAATGTTTTACTACTTAATTGTCCATTTTTATTGATATCAATTCCTTTTGCATATATGTATTTCTTGATTTGGCTTATTAAATATTTATTGCTGTAAGGTATTCCCCCTAATTTTTCTTTCAGATCTGGCATATCATTTAATATTATTTGAATATTATCAAATTCAACTTTACTTCTATCTTGTTCTGTTTTATCTAATTCAACTGCCTTATCTTTAACCTTATTGTTAATCTTGATGTTTTGATTAGTCAAAAAATCTTTCAGATGAATTATACTATTTCTCAAGTCACTAATGGTTTCTTGAAAAAAATCTACAATCTTATCGTACCAACTAGATGATTTTTCAGTAGTTTTCTTAACATTCATATTACCATTTTGATCTAACAAAGAATTTAGCTCATTTTGCAATTTAATTTCGGATTCTTTGTACTGATTGACAGCATTATTGATATAACTACTAATATTATAAGTACGCTCAGTAATATATTCAATATCTTTTTTAAGATCAACGATATCACTATATATGTGGTTTCTCTCTACTATATTATTATCCAATGAGTTTCTTATATTGATAAATCTGTTCATAATTGCTTCTAGATTTCTAGTCATATATTTAAGTTGACTTTCTTTAATTGATAAACCCTCAATATTATAAATAATATGTTCCATAATTATACAACTCCTCTCTTAATTATTATACTTACTTTTGATTCAATTTTCAACATTTTCTGACGAACAGCACGATTTATTGGATAAAATACATTTTTCTAATGAAATATGTTTAATTCAACTTTTAATCAAAGGAATGAATACATATGTAACATTAGGCATAAACATACACCTACACATAGTTCACTTAACTACATCTCACTATATTATAATGGTCTGAAACACTATTACTTACGCTGTTTAGTGTCAATCAATAATACATTTTAATACTATTTTTTATATGCTATAATGACTTATATAAATACTATTGGAGGTTACTTTATGCCCAAATTTGAAATTATGTGTGATAGTGCATGTGATTTACCCGATTACTTAATCGAAAAATATGATATTAATATAATTCCATATTATATATCATTTGATCAAGAACACTATTTACGAGAAAGAATAGACATTACTCTAGATGAATTTTACGATAGATTATATACTAACTTTCCAAAAACATCATTACCTTCTGTACAAGATTATATTAATAAATTTACTCCATATGCAAAAGAGGGTAAAAATCTTTTATGTATAACCCTTACATCAATGTTTAGTGGATCATATCAATCTGCTGTAAATGCTCGTGAGATTATACTTGAGAGTTATCCTGATTTTAATATAACTGTTCTTGATTCTAGACTATGTACAGCTTTGCAAGGATTACTTGTAGTTGAAATAGGAAGAATGAGAAAAGACGACTTGTCTCTAGAAGAAGTACTTGATAAAGCAGAGAAATTAATACCTACAGGTAGAATAATGTATACCATAGGTACTCTTGAATACTTACAGAAAAGTGGAAGAATCGGCAAAGTAAGTGCTATAGCCGGTAACTTACTTAACTTAAAACCCCTTATAGTCGTTAGAGATGGTGAATTATATCCATACGGTTCTATAAGAGGAAGAAAGAAAGCATTGAAAAAAATTATTAGTATGACAAAAGAACATTTCAAGAAAACTGGTGAAGATATAGCTGACTATAATTTCTGTATAGCAAGAGGTGACTCTACAGAAGAAGCAGAAAAGATTAAAGAAAAAGTGAAAGACTTAGGCGTTAAGAGTAATTTACCATTTTTTCAAGTCGGCTCAACTATAGGAACTAGTTGTGGTCCTGACCCAGTTGGAATTACATTTATAAAAAATTATAAATATGTATGATTTCTTAATTGATTTATTCATACATATATAGTATAATTTTTAGTAGTTTAAGGGAGTAGCTTACAGCTTATCTAATAAGTTGATAATCAGTCGTCATTCCGGTTGATATTACCCGGCTGGTTAAGCATTTAATGACTATACTTATAATTGTATTATCATATGAGTATTATTATGAAATGGAAGCGAGACTTTTACTGTATATTACAGTAGAAGTCTTTTTTTGTCACAAATAACAAGAATTGACTTAAGTTAATAAGAGACACTAATTACATGCTACATAACAAGTAATGAATTAAATAATACTATTGAATACTTTTCAATAACTAGGAGGAAATAATAAATGGAAGAATATTCACCCTATCTGCTATTCTTGATTGGTTTTATTATGATTATTAAAGGTAGTGATTGGTTTATTGATGCCACCATATGGATAGCTAAAGTTTTAAGAGTACCCAATATAATAATAGGTGCGACACTGGTAAGTATCTGTACTACTCTCCCAGAAGCTATGGTTTCAGGTAGTTCTGCCATAAATGGAAATGCAAGTATAGCTTTTGGTAATGCTCTTGGCTCAATAGCTTGTAACACTGGTTTTATACTTGGTCTTACAATACTATTATCAAGACCATTTATAAAAGAAAAAAAGAAACTCAGAAAAACTGGTTTGTTTCTTGTATTTCTATTAGTGCTATTAACCACTTTTGCAATTGTTTTTGGTGAAATATCCAGAATAACCGGATTCATGTTTTTAGGTATTTTAGTTCTTTACTTATATCATAATGTAAAAGACGCTAAAATGAGTAGCAGTGAGATCAAACAAGATGAAAATATTGAAATCACTAGACCCATTATTATAAAAAACGTTGCATTGTTTGTAGTAGGAATAATATTAACAATTTGGGGAGCTAACCTTCTTGTTACTAATGGTGAGAAAATCGCTAGAATGTTAAATGTACCTGATATCATTATTGGTGTTACCCTAACAGCATTTGGAACTTCTTTACCTGAATTAGTTACTGCTATTACAGCAATTGCTAAGAAAGCCCATGATATATCCATAGGTAACATTTTAGGTGCCAATATCCTTAATATTATATTGGTTATAGGTCTATCATCTAGTATATTACCTTTTAAGATTGAACATAGCTGGTTAACTTACCACATTCCATTTGTTTTTGCAATAGTACTATTGCTAGTAATATTTTCAATGGCCAATAAAGAAAGATTCAAACGTTGGAACGGTCTGTTAATGATCGCTACCTACTTTGCTTATATATACTTCTTAGTATTTTAATGAATAACTTTAATAATTCAACTAGACCAAAGAAACTACATTTACTAAATAATATCAATAAAAAAAATCCTGGGCTAACATCCAGGATTTTATGTTAAGCAAAATTTTTAATGGAGTAAAAAATTGCAAAACGACTATTTAATCTGTTCTAACTCTTTGGTTTTCTTGTCACCAAGAACGTATACTATGAGTCCAGTTAATATTAATACTCCTCCTATAACTTTACCTTTGGAAAAAATATTTAATTTAACATAATCAATCAAAATACCCATAGTCATTTGTCCTAAGAAAACAATTACAGTAACATACACTGCTGATATTTTATTGATTAGGAGATTGTTGAAACATATTATTACTGAACCTACTGCTCCACCTAGCATATAGTAAAACGGAAATTCTCCTAGTTCATTAACTGGAAAATCGAATACAAATCTATTTAAAATGAAATAAAATATTATCGAACATATAAGACCTACCAAATAATTAGTTATACTTGATTGTATAAGCCCCACTTTTGCTGCTAAATTGCCATTGAGTGAAATAGAAACAATAACTAATGCACCTGCTAACAAAGCCAATAAAATGTACATATATTCCTCCTGCATATTAGAATAAATAAACTGCTAATAATAATTCTCTATATTGATAAAAGTTCGAGTTTCCTGTTATATATCAATCGTTATAAAATAATCATAACAATGATACCGACGCTCATTATAGCAATACCGGTCAACTTTCTTATATTTATCTTATTTCGCTTTACTCCCAATAGTCCAAAATGATCAATAAACATTGATGCGATCAACTGTCCCATAAGCCCTAAACTAATTGTTAGTGCAGCTCCTAATCTATCAAAACACAAATTGTTAAGTGTGACATTAAAGATACCGATTGCTCCTCCAGTAAAAATATAAATTGGTAAGCCTTTTATGCTCTTCAACTTGCTGCGACTTAGAATAAATATGATACAGGTACCAATTAATCCTACCAAATGTATAATAATCAAAGACTCGTTATTACCGATTTCCTGTGATAACAATCCATTAAAAGATATCATTAGAGCAATTAGAACTCCATTGAAAACAGCTACTAATTCAAACATAAATATTCTCCTTATAGGAAATATACGATTAAGTATAATTTTTTGTTTGTTTATAATCAAGTTTAATAAAACTCTATCTATATTACATAATAAATATATTTCAATTATTGCCTATATCGAATATAATTAAAAATTTTGTAATGAGTATTTACTTTTTTCAATTAATAAGATATCATTTATATTACAAAATGTAATAGGACATATGTCATAGGAGATGAAATATTTGCAGATATATAAAGATATACAGCTACTAAATATATATAATAAACAGTATGAACTAGATAAAATCTTTGGTGATGACATGAGTGATAACTATGAATTTCACCTATTCGAAAAAGGTGAATTGATATGTAGTATGGAAGAATCTGTGTATTACTTTTACATCTTATTGGATGGAAAAACAAAAGTTTTCACAATGTCAGAAGATGGAAGAATTCTATTACATGAATTCTATAGATCCTTAAGTAGTTATGGTGATATCGAAATCTTAAATAATACCACTTACAGAAGTAATGTAGAAGCATTGAAACAGAGTTTATTTATAGCATTTCCTGTTAGTTATATAAAATCCAAATGTATGGAAAGGAAAAGTTTTCTGAAATACTTATGTTTTACGCTAAGTGAGAAATTCATAAGTAGCTCACAAAAAAGCTCCTATAATATTTTATATCCGTTAAAAAATCGTTTGGCAGGATTCATTTTAGAACATATAACCGTGCAAGATCAAAAAATAATAACTTTTACATCTACTTTTAAAGAAATAGCTGAATCCTTAGGAACAAGCTACAGACATCTTAATAGATCTCTGAATGAACTACAATCAAATAATTTAATTAAAATCAATGGTAAGCAAATAACTATTATCGATGAGGATGCTCTAAGGAAATTGAGTAGACAAAATTAGGCTCTGCCAAGTATCTTTCGTCAATACGAAAATCTATAATCTCTTGACAAAATCTTAATTAATACTTAGCAAAACCACTTTGTGAAAAAATCAATACCATTTTCTTTTATCATTTATATTCACTATTTTTTAACTGTTTTAGCTAACTCCCCAGTAATAACAGGTATAACTGCTAATCCTACTGCTACACCAATCTGAGCTAAATCAATAGGGAAAGTTCTAAATATTGGCTGTAAAACCGGTATATATACAACTCCGACTAAAAGAAGAATAGCAAGAAGTACTGAATAATTCAAATATTTATTTCCTAGGAAATTCATTCTAAAAATAGATATCGTTTCTGATCTAGCTGAATAAGCCCTAAGCATCTCACCAATGATTAATGTTATGAAGCATAGAGTTCTGGCGATAGTAAGTCTAGTGGAATCATCTACATCACCAGCCATAACAAAACCTAATTGATAAGAAATCAGTACAGCGATAGTAAGCCCTATGCTCTGAAATATCAATGCTACTTTCATTCTATGGTCTACAATAGGTTCTTTTGGATTTCTTGGTTTCTCATTCATAATGCCTTCTTCGCCTTTTTCAAGTCCTAACGCAAAAGCTGGAAATGAATCTGTAATCAGGTTAATCCATAAAAGTTGAATTGGCACAAGAGGAACCGGCCAACCTAATAACATAGAAATAAATATTATCAATATTTCTCCAATATTACAAGATAATAAAAATCCTACGAACTTTCTTATATTGCTATAGATAATTCGTCCTTCTTCAACTGCATCTACGATACTGGCGAAATTATCATCTGTAAGAATCATATCTGCTGCCTCTTTAGAAACATCTGTTCCAGTAATACCCATAGCAATACCTATATCCGCTTTCTTGAGAGCTGGTGCATCATTGACCCCATCCCCAGTCATTGCAGCGATATCTCCATTTGACCTTATTGACTCTACAATTCTGACTTTATGTTCTGGAGAAACTCTAGCGAAAACACTTGTTGTTTTTACTTTCTCGCTTAACTCTTTTTCAGAATAATCATTGATATATTTTCCTTCCATAGCTTGATTATCATTATCTATGATTCCTATTTCTTTTGCTATTGCACTTCCAGTGACAACATGGTCACCAGTAATCATAACTACTCTAATACCTGCATTCTTACATAATCCTACTGCATCCTTAGCTTCTTGTCTCGGAGGATCGATCATACCGGCAAGCCCTACGAAAGTTAACTCATTTTCTTCTTGTTCCAAGTCAGCATCATCAGTTACTTCCTTATAAGCGAATCCTAGAACTCTTAGGGCATTTTCTGCAAAAGTTCTATTGACTTCATTTATATCATCTATATTATTTTGTGTTAATGATTCTCTTTTACCATCAATAATTATATTAGTACATCTAGATAATATTACATCAGGAGCACCTTTTGTAAACATTGTATGATTACCATCAATATTGTGAAGTGTTGACATTAATTTTCTATCTGAATCGAATGGATACTCTTTAATTCTAGGATATTTATTATTAAGCTCATCCCTATCATATCCTGCTTTCGCTCCTAGAACAATCAAAGCACCTTCCGTAGGGTCTCCTATGATATCTTCATCTTTCAATCTTGAATCATTACATAGAATACCCGATATCAACATTTTATCTAGGAGTTTTTTATCTTTTCCTTCACTGATTATATCCCCATCTGTTGTATAGCCTGTACCAGAAACATCCCAATGATCAACACCATCGAATATCTTGACAACTGTCATTTTATTCTGCGTTAATGTTCCCGTTTTATCAGTACATATTACCGTAGTACTTCCAAGGGTCTCTACAGCACCAAGTCGCTTCATGATGGCATGTCTTTTAATCATTCTTTGCATACCCATAGCAAGCACCACTGTTACAACTGCAAGCAACCCTTCAGGAATAGCAGCGACAGCTAAACTCACAGAAGTCATCAAAACCTCAATAGGAGGTTGTTTCCTAAGCAGACCAAGAATAAATATGATTACACAAACCCCAATACATACTATTCCTAGCATTTTACCAAAAGCATCTAATTTTTTCTGTAGTGGTGTCTCTTCTGAAACTGCTTCATTAAGCATAGAAGCTATCTTGCCTATTTCAGTCTTCATTGAAGTTCCTACAATAATACCTCTACCTCTACCATATGTAACAATAGTACTCATATAGGCACAGTTAACTCTATCTGCAATCTGGGACTCAGCATCCATAATACTATCAGCATCTTTTTCAACAGCAACTGATTCACCAGTTAGAGCAGATTCATCAATCTTAAGGTTAATACTTTCAATCAATCTAATATCTGCAGGTACATAATCACCCGCTTCCAATACTATTATATCACCAGGAACCAATTCTTTAGAATCTATACTTGATATCTTACCATCTCTTATTACTTTCGCTTTAGGAGCTGCCATTTCTTTTAAAGCATTTAGAGCATTGCTGGCTTTTCTTTCCTGAACAATACCAAGTACTGCATTAAGGACAACTATCCCAATGATGACTATTCCATCAACTACTTCTCCTATAGCAATCGACAGAATGCTGGCAGCAATTAATATAAGTATGATAAAACTGGCGAACTGTTCTATTACCATTTTAAATACTGTTTTACCTTGTTTTTCTTTTAAACTGTTTGGACCGTATTCAGCTTGTCTTTCATTGACTTCTTCACTACTCAATCCATTATTCGTATCAACTTTCAGATCCATTGCGATATCTTTTATACTCATTGAATGATATTTAGCCACCGTACTCCTCCTTATATTATCAAATAAAATCAATAATAATATGATGATACCAAATAATACTAAAAAAATAAAGCGTATTATTTTTCACTTTGAAGCATTACCAAAGAATTAATTATCCCATATCATATATTGTGTTCAAGCTTCTAAATAATTATTAGAAAATCTCCTATATAAAATTAAGCAATTGATTCATGAAGCTTAAAACTATAATGCATAGGTAAAAAAACTATAATATTAATTAATACTTTCCTCTTTATCATTGAAAACATATTTCTCTTATGTAACAATAATACTATAATATAGAGTGAGCGCTCGTTCTATAAATGCACATGAGGTAATATACTATTAATATAATTATACTTATCTCTTATGCGTTAATTGAAAGGAGGAGGTTACGTGACACAAGAACCAACAAAAGCATATATCAATCTGTATGCCATATTTCGAGACCTTGAAGATCTATGTGAACTAGATGAGGACATGAAAGCCCTTATAAAAGATCTAGATATGACAATAAAATTCATTGTCAAAAATGGTCCAAAAGGATTCTTATCATTCAAAAACGGTAAATGTACATTTTGCAAGAACCTGGACAAAAGTAATATTACTCTTTACTTCAAATCTCCAAGTCATTTTAATAACATGATTGATGGAAAAGCTAATCCAATACCTCTAAAAGGACTATCAAAAATCAGTTTCCTAAAAAATGAATTCATTACCTTAACAGACAAACTCACCTATTACCTAAAACCAACCCCATCTCTATTAGAAAATTCAACTTACCTAAGAATCAATACAATACTCACTGCATACACTGCTTTTTTTGCTCTCGCACAAGTCGGAAATACTGACCCTATTGGTAAACTTAATGCTGAAAGAATACCAGATGGAATAATCAATGTATCTATAACCGAAAGCAATACAGCCATTCATCTAATTGTCAAAGATGGTCATTTAGAAGCAAAAAAAGGTTTATCTCCTAACCATAGAGCTTCTATGACATTCACAGATATCGCTACTACCAATAAAATATTAACTGGTGCAATAGACACATATTCATGTATTGCAACACAAAAGCTTGAAATGAAAGGTTACATTCCAATGCTAGATAATATGAATAAACTTCTCGGTCTGGTATCTTCTTATCTACAATAAAAAAATTTAATAATGTAAAGGAGGTTTAAATAATTGCAAACCTATACTTATAATAAAAATCAAGAGCTTTTTAAAAAAGCTTTGAAATTAATACCTACAGGCGTATATGGCCACTTAGGTCCTGCTGAAGGTTGTTTCATACCAGTATGCTCTTATCCTTTTTTTGCTTCTCGTGCAAAAGGCAGCTATTTCTGGGACGTTGACGGAAATCGCTTTATTGATTATATGTGTGCCTATGGTCCTAATGTCTTAGGCTACAATGACGATGATGTTGATAATGCAGTCGCAGAACAGATGAAACTGTGTAATTGCACAACTGCTCCATCTTCCATTATGATTGATTTTGCAGAACTACTTGTAGATACTGTTGACATGGCAGATTGGGCATTCTTTGCCAAAAATGGAGGAGATGTTACTAGTTTCGCTCTTATGGTAGCAAAAGCAGCTACAGGAAGAAAGAAAACTATACTTATCAATGGAGGTTACCATGGCGTTGCCCCTTGGACTCAAAAATTAGGTCATCCAGGAATCTGCCAAGAAGATGTTATCAATAACATCTACGTAGATTGGAACAATTATGAACAAGTTGAGAAAATAGTGAAAGAAAATCCTAATGATATCGCTTGTTTCATGGCAACACCTTATCATCATCCAGTTTTCACCGATAGCGAACTACCTTCAAAAGATTATTGGCAGAAAATAAGAAAACTCTGTACTGATTATGGCATAGTATTAGCTATTGATGATGTTCGTTGTGGATTCAGATTGGATATGAAAGGTTCAGACCACTACTTTGGATTCAAAGCCGATTTGATGTGTTTCTGTAAAGCTCTCGGTAATGGATATAATTTCTCTGCCTTATGCGGTACAGATGCTTTAAAAGATGCTGTTTCTTCTGTTATGTATACAGGTAGCTATTGGTTATCAGCAATACCATTTGCCGCTGGAATAGCTTGTATAAATAAGATGAAGAAATTAAAAGCTCCAAAACTTATGCAAGATAAAGGTAAGAAATTGACAGCTGGTTTAGTTAAGATAGCGAAAAGCTATGGCTTCAACTTAAAAGTATCAGGTGTACCGTCCATGTGGTATATGAGAATAACTAATGACGATTCTCTTACGCTTCATCAAGAGTGGATATCTGAATGCGTCAGAAGAGGAGCTTTCTTCGCTAATCATCATAACTTATTCATTAATTGCTCCTTATCAGATGATGATATAAAACTTACTCATGAAATTGCAGCTGATAGCTTTAGAGCAGTAAAAAATAATCACAAAGAATTATAATATTTCTTGGAAAGGAGAACATCATGCCATTAACAGATATAGAATTATTGAATCTAGAAAAAAAAGCACATGAATTACGCAATCTATGTGTAGATACAGTAGTTTGGGCAGGAAGTGGACATATTGGTGGTTCACTGAGTGCTATGGATATATTGACAATACTTTATTATAAATATCTTAATATCGACCCATCCAAACCACTATGGGAGGATAGAGACCGTTTTATTCTCAGCAAAGGTCATGTAGGAGTTGGATTCGCTCCTGTTCTTGCTGATAAGGGCTATATAGATAAAGAAGATCTAAAAGAATATAATCACACTGGTTCCAAACTCGGTATGCACCTTGATTCCAACAAGGTTCCTGGCGTAGATGCTTCAACAGGGTCCTTAGGTCATGGTCTACCAATTGCAGTTGGCATGGCTCTAGCTGCACGAATCAATAAAAAAGGCTATAGAACATTTTGTCTTCTAGGTGATGGTGAATGTGATGAGGGTTCTGTTTGGGAAGCAGCCATGTCAGCAACACATTACAAAGTAACCAACTTAATCACGATAGTAGATAGGAATCGTTGTATGATTGATGGTCCTACTGAAGATGTAATGGCTCTTGAACCATTCGCTAAGAAATGGGAAGCTTTTGGCTTTATCGTTAAAGAAGTCAATGGACACAGTTTCAAAGAACTATCAGAAGCAATTGAATATGCCATAACTGAAGATAAAGCTCCTGTTGTCATCATCGCTAATACTATAAAAGGCTGTGGTATAGATTTTATGGCAGACAATTACAAATGGCATTACGGAGGACTTAACTCAGAGAAAATAACTCAGAGCAAAGATAGTTTAGAAAAATATTATCAAAAACGCGTGAAAGGAGCATAGACAATGGGTGGATTAACTTATACAATGCTTGATACAACTAATCTTTCAACAGCCGAAATGTATGGAAATGTTCTATGTGAACTCGGTGAACATCATCCTGAGATAGTAGGTCTATCAGCAGACCTTGCTAAATCAACCAAAATAGGCTTATTTGCAAATAAATTCCCAGATAGATTCTTTAATACTGGTATAGCTGAACAAAATATGTTCAGTATTGCTTCTGGTATGGCGAAATGTGGTCTTGTTCCTTTTGTTAGTACTTTTGCGATATTTACATCCATGAGAGCTCTAGACCAAGTTCATACAGATATATGTTATCAGAATCTTAATGTGAAAATGATAGCTACTCATGCAGGATTGTCATTCGGTCAGGCAGGAACAACTCATCACTGTACAGAAGATATCGCTATCATGCGTTCAATGGCTAACCTAAAAGTCATAGTACCTGCAGATGGTATTGAAACAGCTAATGCAGTAGTAGGAGCATATGAAACTGATGGACCTGTATATATTAGGATCAATAGAGGTTTCGACCAAAAAGTCTACGAGAATACCGATTATGATTTTCAAATAGGTAAAGCTCATCAATTGATGGATGGAAACGACCTAACAATCATCGCTTGTGGTTCTTGTGTCTACCAAGCTATTGAAGCTGCCAAAATCCTTAGTAGTGTTGATGGTCTCAAAGCAAGAGTTCTTGACATGCACACTATCAAACCTATTGACAGGGAAGCAATATTAAAAGCCGTACATGAAACAAGAAGAATCATTACCGTTGAAGACCATAATGTAATAGGTGGTCTTGGAAGCGCTGTAGGAGAGGTCATAGTAGAAAGTGGAAAAGGCTGTGCTTTTAGGAAATTAGGGATTCCAGATACTTTCTCAATCATTGGTCTTCACGAAGACTTAATGGCTTACTATGAGATTGATACCAACGGAATAGTTGAAAATGTTCGTAAACTGATTGGTCTGGAATTTGAAGAAGATGAAGATTGGGAAGACGAGGTGTAGATAATGGCTACTAGAGAAAATATTTACGCTAATAAAATATTTCTTAACGCAGTACTTCCATTAGTTAAAATTATTATTGAATCCAATGAAATCATGGCAAAAAAATTCAAGAACAAGAATGGTATCGTTGGTATAAGTGCAAAAGATCCTGATGGTAAAGTCGGTACGCATTATATTATTGAAAATGGTAATTTTACTGTTATAAAAGGACCTAATGAAAAATGTGACCTTGAACTTGAATTCAAGAGTATACCTGCTCTAAATAATTTTTTTGCTGGTACAAGTAAGAAACTTCCCAAAATCAAGGGATGGTATCATGTAGGACTCCTAACCGCCACATTATCAGTTCTCATGTATATGGCTAAATTATTAGGTGCAACAACACCTCCTGAAAAAGCAGATGAAAAAGACCTAGTAGTAAAACTATATTTCTCACTATTGGCAGCAGGTATAAGTCAACTAAATAAATCAGGTCATCCAGCAATATCAAAATGGGCAAAAAGGAGTCCCGATAGAGTATTTGCATGGAAAGTAACTGATAAACCAGAATTATCTTCTTATATAAGAGTAAAGGCAGGAAAGTCTAAAGCAGCAAGAGGTGAATACAAAAGATCGAAGCCATTTTTTACAATGCGTTTTGATACGACAGATAGTGCTCTTGGAACACTTCTTGGTATTGATGATATGATTGAAGCTACAGTTACTGAAAAACTAATAATGGAAGGTGCACCTGAATTCGGGGCACAGCTTGGTGAATACATGTTACTTGTTGGTTCCTATGCAAAAGGTAGCTGATAACAAGTAATTAATGAAAGGAATGTATTTTGGATGAAAATCAGGTCACTCAGCCATGTGGGTGTAACAGTTTCTAATTTTGAAAAAGCTATTGATTTTTATAGTAAAACATTTGGATTCAGATTGATAAGTGAGCAGACTCTAGGGAAAAAACAAGTCAATGAATTATACAACTTATATCTTTTAAAAGATGTAGAAGTCCGTTTTGGTTTCTTAAGAGCACCAAAAGGTGGTATCATTGAAATTTTTGAATTCAACCCTAGTCTTCCTTCAGAAAATACAATATGGAATAAACCTGGAGCCACACATTTCACTCTAGATGTAAAAAATGTTAAGAAATGGTATAATATATTACAAGCTAAGGGCATAACATTTTTATGCGAACCTCAAAACACTGATGGAACAGAATGGGTATTCATGAAAGATCCTGACGGTAATCTGATTGAACTTATTGATTTAAAATTGAATTATACTATAATTAGAGTTATTGGAGGACTAGTAGGTCATATAATGTCAAAATCCAAATTCAAAAAATATTATAGTAAATAACTTTGTTTTTCTCTACATAAGGAGGTTAAAATGGATATAACATCAAATACGCAAGAGACCCCTCAAAGAACTAAATTTCATAAAAGCACTTTTGACAAAATATCTGAAGAACGCAGGCAACGAATTATGGATGTAGCTATCTCTGAATTTGCTGCTAATGGTTATAATGCATCAAATATTAATACAATAGCAAAGAACGCTGAAATAAGTATCGGATCAATGTATAGTTATTTTGCCTCCAAGGAAGATTTATTTCTAACAATTGTAGATAAATGTTTTCATGTATTAGAATCAGTCATGTATTCTATTGACATTGAAGAAGGAGATATATTCTATACCCTTGAAAAATTACTAAGGGCTTCTAGATATTATGCAATAAAATATCCTGAATTCAACCAGATATATCTAGACGTCACGACTCAGGCATTAAGTAAATTCTCCAATAAGTTATCTCATAAACTTGAAGAGATTACAGCTAATTTTTATTTAGATATGTTGAATCATGCAAAAGAAAATAATCTTATCGATGAAAAAATGAATTTTAAGGTTATCTCATTTTGCATAGACAACTTAATAGTGATGTTCCAATTTTCATATACATCCGATTATTATAGGGAACGTATGAAAATATTCACTGGTTACGATACTATTCAAAATGAAGAAATGGTCATACAAGAAATCTTAAAGTTTATGAAAAAAGCTCTAACATAGTATAGCGATATAGTCAATTAAAAACTAGAAAGCTGTTCCTATTATATATACTAGATATAATTACATTCATAAAAATAACCCCAATGTTTCTAAAATGTCCTTAACATAGGTTCCATTTTATCTAACACTGGGGTTTATTATTTGTACTTAATATTTAAAAACTTGGAAGATTATCTAAATTGTTATCAGTTGTTCCATCTGGGTCACTTCTTAAATACTCTGCACCGTTTTTGGCTTTACTTACGTTGACACCTTCTATTCTATTTTCTTGTGTCATTCTTATTGCATCTTCAATAGGATAAGAGTTGCCATCATCTAACATTATATCTGTTATCTTTCCATAACCGTCTTTTCTGACTTTAGTGATTTTAGCTTTTTCCATGAATATCCTCTCCTTCTTGTACAAAACCAGTTAAAGTAATGTAAATATTGATGTCAAACATCTAGTAATTATCAAATATAATTACACAGTTATTTTATACAATAATAGGAAAAATATTCAACAAATTTTTTTAGCGTAAAAAATTATAGATATACTTTTTTCACATATTCGGATGTAAATAAACTCAATACACTACCGTATTTCAATGTAAATGTAACGATACTTCCTACAGTGTAGTCTTCATTGCATTCAGTAACATCTAAAATTAGATGGTCACTGCTTGAACCGATAATTTTCATATTTCCATCTTCTGGTAATATCTCAGAAGCACTTACATCTTGTTTACCGATAGCACATATAGCTCTTCTCCTTATACCTTTATCTTCAAAAGAAGGTTTATTACCGAAAGCATCCATTCCTATAGTACCTATTGGGATTGAAGGCTTATTCTGCACTTCAATTATTTCACATTTCAATATCATTGCATCTTGATACGTATCAGTTATTTCCTTACCGAAAGCTGTCTCTCTTCCAAGTATTATAGATTCACCAAGCCTTAGTTGGTTAATCCCTGTTGGTATATCCCCAGTTTCAACTAGATGCAAGCTACTAGAATTACCTCCTGATAATACTCTTAGGTTTAATTTGTATTTTTTTCTGATGACTTGTTTTAAATCTATAAGCTGTTGTAAGTTTTCCTTTTCAGGTAAAATTCCCCCGTAACATGTTAAGTTAGTTCCAATTCCAATTAAGTCGATATTATCCAGCGAAATCATTATTTCAACAGTTTCAAGTAATTCTTCTACATCAAATATGCCCTCTCTAAGATCTCCTAAATCTACCATCAAAATAATTTTATGCCTAACATCTTTCTTTTTAGCTGCTTTTGACAGCTGTCTTATGGTAGCGATTTCAGAATTAAGAGACATATCCGCATATTCTACAACTTCATCAACTTCGCTTATCATTGGTAGTCTTAGTAATAGTTTGGGTAACTTAAATCGTTTTAACCTCTTTAAGTTTTCTATACGCGAGTCTCCTATTACTCTTATACCTCCTTTAATCATCTCCCTTACTATTTTAGTTTTACCACAGAAAACTTTGGTAACTCCAACTACGTCAATATTGTTTTCATTACAAAGCTCAACTAATTTCTTAGTATTATTCCTAATTTTTACGAGATTTATTTCGACTCTTGGATAACACATCATAACCTCCTATAGAACAATCTTAAATATACATGAATGAATTATAAAATTATATTTTCACCTTGTTCTAAGCTTTCTAATAGTAATTTTAAAGCTCCTTTAGGATATTTTTCAGATATTACTCCTAATGAGGCCATTATATATAATTTGTCAACTAATATCTTAACTTTTTTTGATGGCAATAATTCATCACCGCTACCCTGTATCATTTTCCTAAGAATATCAATACCTTCAAGTCTAGTCAATGCACCGCCTGTTCCAATTATGTACTTAACACTAGTTAGATCTTTACCTTCAGCAATAGTTTTTTTACCAGTTGTACCATAGAGATATCTTAATCTTCCCGCATGTCTTCTAATAGCTATAGTACTTGCTTCTAGAGTCAATTGTTTAATTAATTCTTTTTGTTTATCAGTTTCTGGTATAGGTTTATAATTTTCAATGATATTTTGTAATTCAACAATACTTATATGCATTTTTCTGGAAAGTTCATCAAGAGATATATTATTTATTATATTATTTACATTGATGTAAACCCCTAGATCACCTTCCACCGTACGTTTTGCCATTGGTTCAGGACTTACCAGAATTTCACTGATTTCTTCACTACCTAATGTCACTGAATGAACATCCGTTGTAGCTCCCCCAACATCTACTACTACTAGATCACCTATCTCTTGTTCTAGTATCTGGGTTGCTCTCATAACAGCACCAGGTGTAGGTAAAATATTCATATTAACAAGTTCACGTACCTTTTCCATTCCTGGAGCTTTTGTAATATGTTCTTCAAATACCTGTTGAATCTTTTTTCTTGTCGGTCTGACATTAAGTTTATCTATCTTAGGATACACATTCTCTACTATATACACTTTTCTAGATACTTCATCAAATATTTCTCTGATATCTTCTTGATTTTGGATATTACCTGCATAGATAACAGGAGTATCTTTTAATTCTTCTATCTCAGCTATGCATTCAGCATTATACAGAGCAGTATCTCTTTCTCCAAAATCAACTCCACCAGCCAATAGAATTATATTAGGTTTAATATCTCTTAATCTTTTGATATCTGACCTTCTGAGTTTTCCGGATGTAATGAATTTAATATTCGCACCTGCTCCTAGTGCAGCTTCCTTAGCGGCTTTTACTGTCATATCATGGACTAATCCATGTACAGTCATTCTTAAACCTCCTGCTGCACTACTAGTTGCAAAGAACTCTTTGTACTCAACGAAAGGAGCCTCTAGATTTTTTTTCAGATCTTTAAATGCATTTTTTAATCCTTTGGTTACATCTCCCTCTAGAACCGTTGTATATGATTGCCCTTGACCAATAAATTTTGGATTATCGGTATTCATATCTGTAAACGCATTAACAACTGTAGTTGTACTTCCTATCTCAGCTGAAATAAGATCAACTTTCATATTCATCACTCATTTCTTTAACGAGATTTTTCTGACATAAGTCTATTTATCAGCTTCATTTTTTCTTCTTTTCTTAACTAAGAATGTCGCCACATCTACACCTTTCGATCCTCTACCGAAACCAGCATCCATGCCATTTTTAACAGCTATCTCAGGTGTAACTTGTGTTCCACCGGCTACAAGAATTATATTATCCCTTATACCTTTTTCTATACAGTAGTCATTTATTCTTTTCATATTCTTATAATGAATTTCATCATGACTTATTATAGTTGAAGCCAGTATAGCATCTGCATTTAATTCAATAGCTGAATCTACTATCTTAGCGACTGGTACGGATGTTCCAAGATAATGACATTCAATTCCGTACTTTTCGATTCCACCATGTTTGATATCAAGTATTTCCCTAAGACCTACCGAATGCTCATCTTCTCCTATAGTTCCTGCAACGATTTTCAAAGGCTTATTCTTTACATCTTCTCTTATTTCATCATCAGACATCACTATTGGTTTTGGAGGTATGACAAGCTTATCTATGTCTATAGCAAAAGGTACTTTTCCCTTTATCTCAACCCTGGTTCCTTCTGCCATCTGCATTACTTGCTTGTGAATCATTTCTACCTCTTCAAGATGCATCTTTTTACCGATTTCAACTGCTGCGAATTCTGCTGTCCTCTCATCTGTTGGTAACATCATAGTAATGAATACTGTACCGTCACCCATCCATTCCATTTCAGGTTTCAGCATAGAAGTCTCACGGATTTCTTTAGATTCTTCCATTCTTTTGTTGACATTATCTTCTTCATCAAGTTCATCTATGTATACGACTTTACTTCTGTCCTCAAAACTACATCCTCCAATTAAAGATGAAGGATCATCAATAGCTTTTTCACCATACTGAGCAACATTGTTATATCCGAAAAATGCCGTAACAGGTGCCATATAATCTTCGTCTCTTTCAAATACAGTACCTGAACCAACTCCACCATTAATCTTTCTTACGATACCATCATAATTTCTTTCAGGATAATAACCTGAATCCACAAAGAATCCTTCTTCAACTGCATTAAAGTAGCCACCGACATCTAATATTTCTTCCATAAATAGTACAGCACGTTCTTTTAATTCACGTATTCTCTCTGGAAGAAAACCTTCATGTCTTTTTAGTTCTACCATTTCCTTCAAGCCATCCATACCTATCATTGCTTGTTTTGCAGTATTGGTTCCTTCTATATTGTAAATATGCCAAGGTACATTTCTACCTTCATCAGGAGTTATCGTAGATTGTATATCAGCACTAGTCAATTTCGATATCAATAAGTTGAGAGTATGTGTTACAGTTGCTTCTCTCGTTGATGAACCCATATACTTAGTATTCTGCTGTGCTCTGATCTTGTATTCTCTAAATAATTCTCTAAGTGCGATAGCATATGGTAGATCTAATTTCATACAAGGTGCTGGTGGTGCTGTTGGTGGTACTGATGATAAACATATATTTTCTTTTTTTATTCCAGACTTTACTGAAAACATTGAGTTAAGTCCATGTTGTACCATAAGTTCAGGCATTACCTTCCATGCTTCTCTAGCTGTGGCATTAGCATTATGAGCTCCATCTATCTGTACTATATCAGCATAAGCCATTACATGTTTTGCATTAGCTGCATCTACAAATGAACGGATCATATTGATATTTCTGTATAGAACATTATATTGTGGATCTTGATGAGCTCCGTTGACACCTTCTTCAGCAAACATTACTGCTATTTCTGGTCCTGCAACACCACTAACGTAAGAGTGGTAATTGATTTTTCTTCCTACTTCATCTTCTATGTAATCAAGTGCTTTTCTCTGAGCTCTAAGTTGTTTTCTAGTTATTGGTATACCACCTATACCTTGTGGAGTTCCTTCAATCAAACCATCGAAATGACTTTGACCTGCTGTTCTAATTACCATAAGATGGTCGGCTCCATTCCAAGCTGCCATACGCATCCTTCTTATATCATCTTCAAATCTTCCTGAAGCTATTTCTGTAGTTATAACACTATCTGGCTGTGGATCGATATCATTAAAGTAATGTGCAGCTGGAAGAGGTTGACTCTGCTTTAGATTTTCACTTGTGTCACTATATTCAAATGGACCTATGTTCCTTACTTCTCCTCTGCCATCTCTCCAATGCCATCCCATTCTACGAGGCACATAATGTTCTAGATCTTGCAAGATATTATTTATATCCAGTTTTTCATTTGGTTTTAGATTCATTTGTTACTTTCCTCCCCCAAAAACTTGTTCTAAGTGAGCCCATAGCTCTTCATCATTATTTGCTAAACGAAGTCCTGCTTCTCTAATTGATATATCTTTATCTCTGGCAGTCCTGTATACTAAATGTCCAGCGCCTTTTCCAACAAGATGTTTCTTCTTCTCCATCAAAGTTGAAACTATAGCTTTAGACTCTATGCTAGAAAATCCCATTCTCAAAAGTACAGAACGTTCAATTGAAGGTGAAGTATTGTTCTTCGCCATCTCAATCATAGGATCAACAATTTTTTCAGCAAGTTCCCAAAATCTTTCTTCTAATTCTTCCTCTGATAGATTTTCCAAATGTTTTCTTCTTGACTCATAATCATCCAGTCGATTGTTACCCATAAACTTCCTCCTCTAAATTTTAATATTCTATTACATAATCTAAGTCCCCATAACCTATATATAATGTAATCAAATACCTAATACCTATAAATCAGCTACAATTGTTCTACTATTTTTTCTATTTCTTCTATACTTAATCTAGTTTCATCTTTAATAAACTCAAGCTCCTTATCTGAAAAGCTTTTGTCTGATTTTAGATTCTTTATATAAGATTTTTTCAATTTCATCATATCCAGTTCTTTAGCTTTTATTAGACTTGGATGTTTTGGTAGTATTATATTTTCACCTGGAACCTGATTTACTGGATCACCTATTTCAATACTGATTCCATTTTCTCTAGCAAAAGATAGCTGAGCGGATACATGTTTACCAGCACCAGTATATTCTGTCTCTTGGACAACAATCATCTTATCTTCATCCATTTGTTTAGCTAGGTCAAAAGCTGCTGTCACAGCTGTATTTCCTGCAGGTCCTCTTTCAAGTCCCTCGACCATTGCCAAAGCCTCTGTCATATAGAAAACTTCTCCTTGGGATACAGTTACATATCTGTCCATATATCTTAATGGACGTGCTGCCGATCTTGGTACATCTGACCTATCTGGATTAGTTGAAAAAGGTACTCCGAATCCTGTATGACCTGTGGTAAATGATTTTTTATTGAATTGACTATCACTTGCCATATGTAGTCCTGTCAAGTCTACACTTGCTCCAACTATAGTAGTTCCTTTTGCTCCTGCTTTCCTTAATCCTCTTGCAGTCCCTGTTAGATTTCCGCCTCCTGCATTGGTGACAACAACCATATCAGGATCTCTGTTCTCATTCTCTCTGAACCATGTTGCTAATTCATATCCTACTGTTTCAATTCCTGCTACACCGAATGGAGTATATAATGATGCATTGAAATAACCTGTTTCATCTAGTACTTTTAAAAAGGTATAGAATAATTCTGGTCCAACTGTCAACTGTATGACTTCAGCTCCATATGCTTCACATTTTCTGGCTTTTTCAATTATCTCTGGCTGTCCTTTTCCCATACTGTCATAACATTCTTGGATAATGATACATTTTAGTCCCTGCATAGCTGCTTGACTAGCGACTGCTGCGCCATAATTACCACTAGTAGCTGCTACAACACCTTTATATCCAAGTTTCTTAGCATGATACACCGAGACAGCTGCACGTCTTGCTTTGAAACTTCCAGATGGATTAGCTGCTTCGTCTTTAAGGAAAATTCTAGCTCCTTTACCACTAGGAGAGAGCTTTCTAGCTAGTTTTGTTAGATTTTTAAGTTCATATACAGGAGTATTCCCTATACTAGTATTTTTTTCGATCTCTATTATCTGATCCAGACTATAACCAGTCTTTCTCATCATTTCTTCATAATCAAAAGCGATACCTTCTCTTTCGAATTCGTTATAATCAATACCTACTGCTTTTTTCATGATCTCATTTTTTCTACTCATTATTGCTTCATAACTATTATCTCTACTCACTATCTTCACCTCCAAGAATTGCCCTAAGCTGATTGCCGATATAAGAAAGCTCAGGAATATAATCTCCAAAAGTATGTTGATAGCTTGGATTAAATTCTATCAATGTTCCTTCCATCTTACGTCCTATGTATGTTTCTATTACAACCTCATCATCAATACACGCTTCTTCAGTTACTAAGAATCCTTTTACCCACATTTCAAGAGGACACTTTTTGGTATCATCAGGCAAATGACTAGCCCTCTTGTCAGGTTGAAGTACAATATTATGAATTCTAACCCAATCACCTTTTTTTGCGATCATTATAAATACCCTCCTTTTTTATTACTATATAGTAATAATTAATT
The DNA here is from genome assembly GCF_027923465.1 of Vallitalea longa. Lineage (NCBI taxonomy): Bacteria > Bacillati > Bacillota > Clostridia > Lachnospirales > Vallitaleaceae > Vallitalea > Vallitalea longa. Next base: position 273,076 of record NZ_BRLB01000003.1, on the reverse strand, counting down.
TCCATAATTGAAACATTTTCAGTAAGAAAAACTCACATTCTTTATTTTTCTGATAGTAAATATTCCACTATAGGACAGTTCCCATAGCACTTATAGATATAGTCCCCTTTTGCTAGATAGACTATCCTATAGCAGAATTTAAATGCTATACCAAGTAAAAAATTTTGATATAGAAGTAAAACAATACTTCTATCTTCTATAAACCTTGAATAATCTATAATTGAATTAAATCTCTCATATCACCCATGATAGCTCTTGGAACTGGTAAATCCAACATTGTTTTTAGACCTGCTCTTGCACTAATAACATGAGGAATCATATTGACACACATTGCAATGGTTCCTATGCCACCTGGTATTTCTGGATTAATTGCCATATTTATGTCTGGAACACCTTTGATTCTTATGTAATCACCAGTACTTACTCCTTCAAGTTCTGGTTCTATTTGTTGAGGATGTATCATATTGATTTTTCTTTCTCCATTAACCATACCGTGACCTACCATATTAACACCAGCAACATTACCTGCTTCTACTTTTGCATATGGAGTTTCTCTATAAACATTAGAAATGATAGGTTTACATCCCTGACTTATAGGTCCATCTAATTTCCAACCTATAGCATCTGTAATCATTCTGATTGATTCAGCAAATCCTACATGACCTGCTAAAGAACCGTCTTCTACTCTTTTAATGAAATCTTCTGCTTTAATACCTACACCTTGTTCTTCCATTACTGTTGGACCAAAAGGTGATAAACTATTGACTCTTTCGCATTCTATACTTTCAACTTCTTCACATGCTCCTGTCAAAACAACTGCTAGCAAATCCATTATCAACCCTGGATTGATTCCAGTTCCCAAAACTGATACCCCATTAGCCTTAGCTATTTTATCAATTTCTTCTGATAATTCAGGAGACTGTGCTTTTGAATATGCCATTTCTTCAGCAGTAGATATAATGTTTATTTTTTTTTCTGCTATATATTTAATTTTATTAAAAGCACCCTTCACATATGAATCAGTACATAATAAAGCTATATCCGCACATTTTTCTGTAAAGACTTCTTGTTCATTACCTTTAATGATAACTTCTCTTTTATCTCCTCTATCTGCTCCTAGAACTTCATACATGCTTTTATCTATTTTGTTAGGGTCTTTATCACATACACCAACTATTTCGACACCTTGTTTTTTCAAAAGCATTTTAGCCATTCCGCTACCCATTGCTCCAAATCCCCAAATAACAACTTTTATGTTCTCCATACCTTATCCTCCTCTAAAATACTTATTACATACTGATGTAATAAATAAGTGCTCTATAATAATTTATTGTAAAGTTGCTACCATAACAGCTTTAATCGTATGCATCCTATTCTCTGCTTCGTCAAAAGCAACTGAATATTTGCTTTCAAAAACTTCATCAGTGACTTCCATTTCACTTATGCCATACTTCTGTTCTATTTCTCTACCAACAGTGGTTTTTAGATCATGGAATGCTGGTAGGCAATGCATGAATATTACATCTTCATCCGCCATATTTATCATATTCATATCTACTTGATATGGTTTTAATAATTTGATTCTTTCTTCAAAATGTTCTTCTTCTCCCATGGAAACCCATACATCTGTGTAGATTACATCAACACCGCTTATTCCTTCACTGATATCATCAGTAACTGTTATTTTTGCACTAGATTCTTTTGCATAAGCTTCTGCTTTATTAACCAATGATTGTTCTGGGAATAACTCTTTTGGAGATACTATTCTAAAGTCCATTCCAACTTTTGATGCACCTATCATTAATGAGTTAGCCATATTGTTTCTTCCATCACCCACATATGCAAATTTTATTCCTTTCAAATAACCTTTATGTTCAAAAATAGTAAGAAAATCTGCTAATACTTGAGTTGGGTGAAATTTATCTGTAAGTCCATTCCATACAGGAACACCTGCGTATTTTGCAAGATCTGTTACTGTATCATGGCTGAATCCTCTAAATTGAATACCATCAAACATTCTTCCTAATACTCTAGCCGTATCAGCTACTGACTCTTTTTTCCCTAATTGAATATCGCCTTTTCCTAGATATTCTGGATGAGCTCCTTCATCAACAGCCGCTGTTACAAATGCACATCTTGTTCTTGTAGAAGGTTTTTCAAAAATCAATGCTATGTTTTTACCTTCAAGATTTTTTGGTCGGATACCTGCGTATTTTTGTCTTTTCAATTCACTAGCCAAATCAATTAAATACTCAATTTCCTTCTTAGAGTAATCCTCTAACGATAATAAATGTCTTCCTTTTAAATTAAAACCCATCTTACCTTCCTCCTTATAAAATTATAATTTATTTCTTATCACTCTTACTGAATATTCCTATCTATGTCATAATATGAATAATAGATTCTAAGTAATATGATAAGTTTAAATTTCTTCTCTTACTATTGGCATACTCATACATCTAGGACCACCTCTGCCTCGTGATAACTCAGAACTATGAATAACATGTGTCTTTACTCCATTTTCATTAAGAATTCTATTGGTAACATAATTTCTTGAATAAACAACAACTTCTCCAGGTGCTATTGCCAAAGTGTTAGAACCATCATTCCATTGTTCTCTAGGTCCATCAATCTTGTCACCACCTGCACAGCGAATCAACTTAATATCCGTTAAGCCAAGATATTTTTTGAGTATGTCTTCCAAAGTAGCATTCTCTTCACTAATTTTGATATTACCATTATTATCTTTTGTTATTGAATAAACTGTCAATGGACCTTCGATTTCGTGATGAATTGTAAATTTATTATAATCTATCATAGTAAAGACTGTATCCAGATGCATAAATGCTCTTTTCTTAGGTATGTTGAATGCAAGTATAGTATGAAAACTCTGACCAGAGTTAAAAATATTATGAGCAAGTGTCTCTATTGAATGTGCTTCTGATCTTTCCGATATACCTATAGCCAACACATTTTTATTAAGAACTAATGTATCTCCACCTTCTAATGAAGTCTTTTCATTTCGATTATATAATATTGGTATATCAGCATCCTTGAATCTCGGATGATTTTCAATTATATATTTCATGAATAATGTTTCTCTGTTTCTTGTAGATGTTCTCATTTTATTAAGAGTTATACCATTTCCTATAGCAGCAGCTGGATCCCTCGTAAAATATAGATTGGGCATAGGGTCAAGTATAAAAGGATATGTGTCATCCACTAAATAAGCCAAAGATTTATAGGCTATATTAGGTAATTCGTTTTTTCTAATTCCTGACATCATTTTTCTTACAAGCATACCATTATCTTTACTATCAAAATACTCCAAGAGTGCATATTTCATTCTTACATCGTAGATTCTCGCTTCATTTAAGAAGTCTTTTATAAAATTATCTCTAACCTTTTTATCTGTTATTGATTCAACAGCTAAATCCTGTAGATATAGAACTTCTACCCCTTGATTTTTTAATGTTTTCGCAAAATAGTCATGTTCTCGTATTGCTTCTTTCAGATACGGGATTTCATCAAATAACAGCTTCTCCATTAGATTAGGTGTTAGATTTTCCAATTCATTTGAAGGTCTATGCAGAATAACAGAAACAAGCCGGCCTATTTCTGATGTTACATGGAGTGGATTATCGTAAGACATCAACTTCCCCCTTTTACAATAAGTTTTTTAGCTGAGAAAATTAATACTATTAACTATGTGATAAATATCTTTATTTTCTCATTTATATTAAAGTTATAGAATTGTGTTAATGAATGAGTAAGTAAGCTTAGCAAATAGGAAATGTCATTAGCAAACATATCATGAATAATATTGTTCATGTGTCAGAAATATGCACTTTTACATACATATTATCACATAATTATCCTCCAATAACAACCACCTTTTTTAAATTAAAACACCCTTTAAAATATTATGAATTTATATTCAATGCTTTTCGGATAAATATTCAACAAAAATCCCCATAATTACTGTATTTTTTAAGAAAAAAACGTTTAATTATAAATAAAATTTTTTTATAAATTTCTTAAAATAATTTAATACAAGGTGTTATATCATATAAAAAACTTAATTGTTTTAAAGCTTTGCTTTATTAAAGTATGTTATGTTATAATGATTTCAGAGTAGACATAAATTGTTTTTCAATATAAAAACTGTCGAAATATTTTTCGACAGTTCTATAAAATAAGATATTTTTTATTATTAATTCTGATCAATTACAATTGAACTCTTAACTGAAAAACCGTCCTCAGTTAAATATTCTTTTTCTTCATATGGTTTATATATGATAGTCCTTTCACTGTTCATTTCATTTGAATCGTCAGTCATAATAGTTATATATGTTGATTCTGAAGATGTATTATCTTCAAAATCATAAATTACATCAGACTGATTTGATTCAAAATTATTATTATAATCAAAATCTATAGTATAAATATTTTCATTGGCATCAAATATTTGTTCATGTAATCCATCAAATGTTATTTCTCTATTTTTATCATCTATATATTTTTTAACTTCATTAGGTGTTTCTTCAGCCTTTGTCATTGCAAATATACTTGTAAAACTTAATACAAGAGCAATAAGAGCTGTAACTGTTAATTTTGATATTTTATTGAAATTCATTATCATAACGATTCTTTCTTGAATAGCATTTTTACCGAAATAGCTATAGACATGTGAAAATTCTGCTTTAGGTTCTACTAGATTTATTAGAGATAAGGCATATTCTGACTTAGATTCCTCTCCAAATATTGATAATACTTTTTCATCACATGAAATCTCCATATCTCTATTTACTAAAACATACATTATCCATACCAAAGGGTTAAACCAATAAATACACGTAACTATTATTAAAATTGATTTTAACAAGACATCAAATCTTTTTATATGCATCAATTCATGAGTCAATATAAAATCTAATTGTTTTTCATTGGAATAATCTATGATTTTAGGGAGTATAATCTTAGGTCGAAAGATACCACAGGTGACAGGGGATGTTATTCTATCTAGACATAAGACTTTTATCTTACGTTTTAATTTCTGTTCTTGAATCCAATTAGTAATAAAATTATTATCACTAATTGGTATTGCTAATTGTAACCTTTTTGATGATTTAATGAATGATATCGTAAAATAAATAATTAAAACACTTATTCCTATAATCCATATAACAAACCATGTATTAAGATTATTACTGTCTCTAACAGAAATATCCCTTATATTAGAAACGGAATCACTTATTATAGTAATATTATTATTTGCATTAGTAGAAGGTGAAATACCATCAATAACATTATTAAATATATTGTTTATAAAAGAATGTATCTTCAAATGCGAGGGAATACGGAAAGGTACAATAAGCAGTAAGATCGCTATATCCCATAACATTACAAATATCCTTTTGGGAATATGGTACATTGCAATAGCTCTCAAAATAATTACAAATATTATAAAAAAACTTGTATTCAAACTTATTTTAACTATATCCAATATATACACCTCACTTTGACTTAGTAACCATTTTCTTTAATTTTTCTATCTCTTCTTTTGAAAGATTTTGATTACCAATAAAAGCTGCGAAAAATTTTTCTGTAGAGCCATCAAACATCTTATCAATTAACTCTTTTGTTTCATATTGTTGAGCTTGCTCTTTACTGATATTTGCGCTGCACATGAAATTAGGTTCATACCTAGAAATAGCACCTTTTGCTATACATTTTTTAATAACTGTATAAGTAGTATTTCTGTTCCATCCAATATCTACTTTTAAAGATTTAGCTATCTTTCCTGCGGCTAGATCTCCTTTTTCCCATAACACTTCCATTACTTTCAACTCTGAATCGAATAGTTTTATACTCATATCAATACCTCCAAAAAACTATTGTAATAGTCATTTTCATACTAACACAATAGTCATTTGATTTCAATACTTTTGTTTCCAAAAATGTCCTCTTAAGAAATAAAATGAAAATATCGTCAATACACCATTAATATTATAACAACACTTCATATAACAACTTCATTTTATAGTAATTTTAAAAAACTGCCGATAATAATTTTCGGCAGTTTTTAATTAATTAAATACTTCTTTCTTTTGTCTGCTCTTCGAAATCTTTACGAATTTTATCTGCTTCTTCTTCTGTCATTCTACCTGTTTCCACTTCATCTTGTAGATAATTTTCTACTGCTTTATTAAACTCTTCTGTCGTATCAAATGGACCAAATTCTTTATCATCTATACAACCTCCGACAGAAATTCCTACTCCTACTTCTCCGTAAGTTCCAGATGAACTTATAGAATTACACCACCAAACACCATTTTCATCTACATATTCATCAATTACTATAGGTTTACATACAAACCCTTCACCAGATTTAATGGCTTCCAGTTGCTCCTGCATTATAGCTAAAGTCTCTTCAAAAATTTTCTGCTCTTCCTCTATTTCAGGTTGAGTAAAATGCTCAGAATTCTTAATCTGCTCCATGTATTCCTCATGATTAGCAATGAATTCATTGATATACTGTTCATATTCCTTAGCTGTATATTCTTCAAAATCCCATTTATCTTCTATCTCTTCTGGGTTGATTTCGATAAGTTCTCCATCTGAGTCACACCTATAAATCTTTCCATCAACATCAAATACAGTGGATTCACTAGTTTGTATATCAACATCTTGATAATTTCTCTTGAATTTAACAGTACCATCAGGCATTTCTATAGCCTCCGTCATAGCATATACACTAGTACAAGCCACGAACAACACAAAAGCACTTAAAATAGTAATTATTGATAGTTTATTTAGTTTCATAATCTTCTCCTTTCCTTTTATTTTTTTCATAGTCATTTAATCATCTCCTCAGAAATGACTATTGCAATAGTCATTTTTATACTATCATAATAGTCACTTTTCTGTCAAGACATTATTTGCATTATTTTTTATCCTACAAGTAATAATTATGTTATTCAAACATATTCCTTTCTCTTAATATGTAAATACTACTATCCAACAAATAAAAAAGTATTTATATTAGATAAAACATCTCTTAAGAACCATAATACCAACAAATGTCCAGGGTAAAACACATAGAATATGTATTTGATATTTTTCCCTTTTTTACCATTATAAAAATAAATGAATACTAAGGCTAATATAGAAAAAATCTGTGCAATCAAGGCTATACCAAAACATCTTACAAAAACACTATAATTTCTTAAAGCAAACTTTATTAATCTTTTTGCTAATATCAATATTGTAAGAGTAGAATAACTAATTGTCTGTTTCCAAAAATGTCCTCTGAATAAATAAAATAAAAATATAGTCAATATACCATATATACCATAATCAGCATTTGTAAATTGAGCTATGATACACAATATAACTAATACTACAATTCCCATTTTTTTATTCTTATCAAAAACATATATGGCAAGCAACCCAAAAAATAATGTAAAAAATATATTCAGAGTTTGTAGATATAAAATAGGATTTGAATAATTAGCAGGCTCAAGATCAAAAAAAGGTCCATTAAAATATAAAACATATGGTATTTGAGAAATTATAGCGAAGGCAAATAATCTTATAAGATATTTTTTAATATTTTTAGTATGAAAAAAACCTTCTACAATTAAATAAGCAAAAATAGGAAATGCTATCCTTCCTATTACATGGAGTATTATAAAATTAAAATATACTCCTAAATGATCTAATAACATTGCTGTACAAGCGATTATCTTCAATTTTGTTGTAGTCATAACTTCTCCTTTCAATAATAAAATTAAAACTTTTCTAGCAGTAATAGCTCTAAAAGTTAAAGTTCGGTTATTATAGCCTCTTCATTTAATCATCTCCTTTTAGAAAATGACTATTGCAACAGTCATCTTTATGTATTACAATAGTCACTTTTTTATCAACACTTATTTATATTATTATAACATAGTTTAAAAATGAATAAAATTATCTTTACATTATTAATATAGTAATAATATTCCCTAATTTAAAAAAACATCAATAAACATACATTTTGTTCCAAGTTACATTAATTTATTAATTATAATAGCAAAATCTATTTATTATATTATTTTCATCAACAATCATTCGTGCTTATGCCAATAAGTAATACATAAAGTACTTGTAAATGCTATATAGAATAAAATTAATCCCTACCATATAGAGTAATTTTGATAGGGATTTCACTTATTACATTATTAATATTTAATATAAAAATCAATTATATGTTTATACTTATTCTACAGATCTTACTTATACTGTATAACAACCATTTGATGACAATCAACTTTATCAACATTATAGGTTAATTTACCATCTGTCTGACTATAAGGTATGTCTATCATCTGAGGAGCTAGATAAACTTTTTCTATCTTCTCCTTAACTTGTAGTGTTACGTCAACATCATATATTGGCACTATATCTTCTATTACTTCTACACCCTCTCCACGATTAACAGGTATGGCATATAAAAGATGATTGATGTATCTATTTTTATCTTTCTGATGCTGAAGTGTAGTAACCCCTTGTTCCATTAAGTTAGTTGATAATGACTTATTATCTGATAATAACTTATCAAGAGCATATTTAACGCTGTCTTTCAGAATCAAGCTACCTTTTGTTGCATAATCAGTAAATACCTGCCATGCAATATATATTCCCGCATCACTTTTAACCATTCCAGGCGAGCGTTTACCAGGTTCATTAGGTGTATGGAAATGAGAAGAAAAATGAAGTAGGTCTCTGTTAAAATATGAATCTTCTCTTTCTCCCAGAACTTCTCCTCCATCCAGTGATATTTTAATTCCATCGCTATACATGATAAATGAAGTACTACCAAGTCCTTGGTAACTAAAATGAGGAACAAAATAATCAGGTTTATATGGATTATTACCTTCGTATTTGATACCCATATCGATAGCAAAATTTTGTCTTTGTTTATCTAGACATGAATTTCCAGTAGCTAGTATTTTACCGCCCCTATTGATATAATCATTTAATTTTTCCTCTAGAATTTCATCTACCGTAATTACATCAGGTAATATAATGACTTTATATTTATTAAAATCTTCTTCTAAATCTATCACATTAAATAGATACTTACCTTCTAGAAGCATTCGAACCGCTCCTGCATCAGCTTTACCTACAAAATCATTAGTGACTTCTAAATCTCCGCTATCAATACACTCTTCAGACAACAGCCCAATATCTGCTATATTTTCTACATCATCACACCAAGGCTCTTTTTCTTCAACCTCTTTATAAGCTTCGCCTATTAATGCATAAGTTACTTCATCCAACATTCCTTGTGGGTGCATTTGATCTCCAACGCATATTTTAGCTCCGTTAGCTAAATTGAGCGCTGATTCATATCTAAGTGCATTAGGATGCTTGAAACCACCGAATTCTCCCCATGTAGTATGGAATTTTCCTGTCATTCCAAGGAATTCTTTTCCAAGACCTTGAACATATCTTGCTGATAGAGGGAAATGGTCATATCCCCATCCTCCTGTTGGTAGAGATTCTAGCTCAAAATGTGTGTAATAACCAAATAAATCTCGTCTACCTCTTTTAATGTGTCCACTATTATGGAATATCTTCATATCAGGTTTTATGCTATGGATAGTCTCAACTATTCTCTCCAAATAATTTTTATAAACCCTCTCACCTAATTCAATTACTGCTTTCTCATCTCTTGGATCTTTTCCTTCTTCGATCAATTGATTCATACAAGTCTGGCAATGACATTTTCTAGGTCCCACAATATCAAGAAATATTCCTTCTGTCTCAAATCTATTAGTTACTTCTTCAACTTGCTTCAGAAGATAGTCGAGATATGGTGTATTCATACATAACTCATGATAGCCTGCTGTTGTAAAATCTTTCACCCATACTGTACTTTGGTCTTGATTTCTAAAGAGCCATTCTGGATGTTTGCGTGCTATCATTTCGTCTAGTCCAGCTGAAATATATATCTGTGTTTTGACATCAATTTCTTTACATGCTTCTAGCATATTTTCAAGTAAATCAATCTCTAATGTTGGATGTGACTTACTTACACCGTCAAGATAATACAGAAAACCATGATGACCCTTTGCAAATATATTAATGGAATTAACATGACCTTTTATTAGTGCATTCTGAAATTGTTGCTTGTTGAATTTACTACCTACTCCTGGAATCTCCCCTCCAGTATGAAAGTCTAGATGAATCTGTCTAAATGGCATTTTACCCATAAAAAATAGCCTCCTTATGTATAATTTGATTTATTAGTTTAATTTCATACTAACATAATTTTCAGGAAGCTTTCTTTATAATAATTAACTTGTTTTTTCAAAATATTAACATTGTATTTAGTAGTAACTCAAAACGTTTTATTTTCTATACAAAAATCCATGATTGCTTTTTCAATGGAATCAAAGTTTTCTATATCCTCTTTTCCATCCCACAACATAAGCTCTTTTATTCAATATTCTCCCTAAATTCTATAAGGTCATCTATTTCTTCTATAAGGAAACCCCTTAGTCTTTGTGCTATTTTATAATACTATTAAATAATTAATAACATACATATTTTGATTTCTAAGGATATTAGTATTAAGAGTTGTATTTGATATCCAATATAAAGATTTTAATGAAGATGATTTGTTTAAGAAGGTTTTAAAGTTCTTTTATAATATTGAGTTTAAAAACATTTAAAGGAGCAAGTCATATTTTTATGACTTGCTCCTCTAAAATTATTTTTCTCTCCATTCGTATACACCATTTGGCACATCTGCATCAAGTAAAGGATTATATAATAAAGAAGGTGAATATGTGTCAACCCATTTAGAGAGTAATACAGTTACATTACCAAGTAAATCAACTTTAACATATTCCATATTTCCATATGAATTATCCATAATTGGATAGTATGTCATCCATACTGTTTTACCTGGTACAACATTTATAGTTACACTCCCATTATTACTATATTCCTTTTGCCAAGAACTTCCAACAACTGCTTTTAAAGCCTTTTTTTCTGCAGATTCTAATGTTATGTTTGTTGTCCATTTGCATGAACTTGCCCAACCAAAAGTATGTGACTGTTGTGTAGACGTTGAATTTTTCCAATATTCTGTAATATTTTCTTTTAAATCGTATCTGTGAACATCTTCACTAGAACCTACTTCCTCATAAACATTAAAATAATGTACAGTTTCTATTGGCATTATTTCACTTAAAGAATCAGTTGATTTAAAATAATTTTTATTTTGTAGATTTAATTTAGCTTGTTTAAGTTTGTCAGTTTCTAGTTTCTTTTCATTAAGATAATCTTCTGCCTGTTCACCTTCTAAAAATGTTGTTTTACCATTTTGTACAATCATAATCATAATTGTTTTACCATCTTCACTATTAGTTATTTCCTGTGCATTAATATGTATAGGTTGACTAAAAAACAATAGCAAACTCAAAGATAGTATTAATGTTTTGAATTTTTTTCATTTTGTTTCCTCTTTTTTTATTTATTATACAATTTATATTAATCAATATTTTAAATTTATATTGTTGTTGATTAAAATTTTATTTAAATATATAATATAATAGAGGTGATTTTATTGAATAATAAATTTAAAAGTTTTTTTGCTATTGGAAATATGAATTGTGAAAAAATTATTATGCATTTATTCTATATAGGAATTATATTACTATTATACCAATCTTATAAAATTTCATATTATGTTTATACTACTTATACATATGAAAAAGAAGTAACATACGAGAAAAATACAGAAATCTTTTATACCTATGTTACAACCAATAATTTGATATTATCAATTTTTACCTTTATAGTATCCTTTTTTATAATACTTATCTTATGGAAGTTAATCTGTGAAATAATTTATAAGGTAATAATTTACTTTACTAACAATACAAAATAATAATATCTTAATGATTTATATTAAAGACGATATAAACGAACTTTATTTTTTACAACAGTACCTTTTTAATTCGCTTTTTAACTTTAACATGAAACAGTTCATATAGTAAAAACAATATGAACTGGTTAAAAAATCCCTTTAATAAGCCATCACCATCTAACATTAATCATAGATGGCAATGGCTTATTTTCATTATCATTTTAACTTATGATAATGCTGTTCCATATTCTTGAATATTTGTTTTCTCTAGTTAAGATTTTTTAAGGAATAAAAAAGTAAATCAGTCCACAAATTTATCTGCTAGTTTTAAATATATTTAAAGTAATTCTACTGCTACATCATCATCTTTATTATCCTTAATTTTCCTGCCTTGAACCCTATAATAATTAGAATTTCCTTTATCAGGGTTATAACTTGATATCCATCCTCTCTTTTTATATTGAGATAATATATTTTTATTTTCTGGAGTAATACGAACCATAGGTCTCTTACCTTCAAAGACTTTTACAAATTTGGTAAGTTTGGCATTTACAAAACATTGCCTTACCTGCTTAATATTTAGTTCTGAAATTGATTCAATAATCATACGTTTTTTATATTTTTCATCATATTCATTGCTTAGCATTATATTATAAATAAGTTCTAAAGGTATTAAATTATCAATATTTATGTCCATAACTTTATTAGTATTCTTAACACACAAGTTTTCTATTGCATGTTTCATAGTAATTGTACTTGTTTCGTACCTATTAATAATAATTTCAAAATCACTAAAATCTAATTTATTATTTTCTATGATATATAATAACATCTTTTCAGAATAATTCTTATCTTTAATTTCAAGTCTATCTGGGTATTCTTCTATAAGCTTAATTTTATTTTCGTCACTAATACTAGCCTCTTCTAGAAACATAAGAATTTCATCTTTAACCAATATATCATCATCAAGTTTCTCAATATAATCTAATGTATTATTAGAAACAAAATATGTCATTAATTCAGGGTATTCTTCTCTCATATAATTGATATTATCTTTAGACATAGCAATAATTTCTAAATCAATAAGTACTTTAATCTTATCTTCATCAACTTTATCATTTAAACAAAGTTCAAATATTTGCTCATAATAACTGTTAAGAATCATCTTATATTTTTGATTATCTAATTCATTACAGTTCATGACATCCTCATAAAACTTATGTTTATCAATTTGATACTCACTGAAGTCATCATCAACCATTTTAAAATTATTTGTAAAACCATTAATATAATTAATAAGGGAATTATCTATGCTATAATATCCATAGTAAAGTAGTATATTTTCCTTTTTCTGTTTAACATTCTTATCAATAAGAACTTTCCAAAGATCCTTTTCCTCAATCACATCTAAATAAGATACCAATGTTGTTAATTTTTTAATATAATTAATTTTATCTTCAATATCAGCATTACTATTTAAAATCTTAATTACACAATCTTCATCATCGTTAATATCATCTTGTGAGTTATCCAATATTACTTTAATATATGATTTTAAATTATTGTCAACATATCCTTTAAAAGGTTCATCGGGTTTAGATAAAATTATAGTATACAACCTACCATTAGCAGTATTTAAATCAACCTGGTACACATTATTAAGGATTAATTCCGTCATTTCATAATTTAGATCATACAAATTATTATTATAAATTTCTCTAAAAAAGTCTTTGTTTGCCAGTTCATAATCAATATTCTTAAATGAAATGTCCAAATTTATAAATGCTTTTATTGCCGATGCAAAATAAGTCTGTAAAATATTTTCCTCTTCATAATCCATAAGTAAGTCCGTTGCTAGAAAATCAGGAACATTAGATATGTAACGTGTTATACAATAGTCTATATTCATATTACATAGATCTTCACCATCTGAATAGAGAAGTGTATACATCATATATAGATTCTTTTGCATTTTAGTAATTTCTGAGACTGAATCTGAAAACAAATAGTTTCCTATTTCTTTCCATATTTTATTTAGTTTTAGTACAAATTTATCTAAATAAAAATTCTCTATTTTTAGTTCTGTTATCTTTTTATTATTTTTCTTTTTTAAATGTAAATAACTCCAAACAAAGTCAAAACGCTTATTCCCTTTAATATTAACTAATAAATTATCTAAATATTTATGGTTATTTTCTAACAGATAATTTAATAGTTTAAAATTAAGTACTTCTTCATGTCCAAAATCCAAAACCCTTAGTTTACTAACAATTTTATCAACATGAGTTAATGAATAATCAAAAGGTACTGCTATTTCATCTGTTATGCTTCTTAAAAATATTTTATCATTTGTACTTAAGCTTTCTGCATAGAAATATGTTAGATAATCCTTATACGTTTCATCAATATAACCATTACGGATTAAATATTTTATTAAAGGATAATACAGACTTTTAATAATATAATCATAATTGTTATTTTCTTTTTTATTATCCAAGTTAAATATTTCATTTATATTATCTTTATTAATGATGTCACGCATTTTTAAAGAATTATACAAATTTATTTTTGAATATAATTTATCGTTTGTATTTTCAAGTTCCTTTATCCTATTTTTATTTTTACCATTAATAATCTCACGACGTTGTTCATATTTTTCATTTCCTGAGAATCGCTTTTTAATATGATCTTGATCTTCGGACCACACAGCTTCAATAAATTCTTTTCTAGTTTTATAGCGTACACTATTTATATAATTCCATTCATTACTTTTAAAATATAACGTATCAAGTTCAATTAAATCATTAAGATTTTCATTTTTAATATCTTCAATGTCTTTTATGTTTTGTTTAATTTTATTAAGTAATTTGTTTTTTTCATTAGCATTATACTGTTTTTTATTAGCAAATATATTGTATACAAAACCATAATTTAATTGCAGCTCACTGAAATCTTTAGGAAATATATTTTTATATATAATAAGAGCCAATAGTTTATTTTTATCTAAGCCTTGTTCTTTTCCCTTGATCTTTCCATAATAAATAACAAACTCATTATGTATATTTTTTAATACTCGCATATCATCAATATATAGGGATACCCTATCTAAAAATAATTCATCAAATTTAATACCAGAATTATTAAAGTGCTTTAACAATTGATCATAGGAATTTGAACTATCAATAACTGGTATAATAGGCAAAATAATATCAAAAAATTTTGTCCTGTCTTTAGAAGAAAATATATTATCCCGCACCAAATATAAAAATCTTATTGGTTTATTAGTTTTCTTGTTAATTAGGTTATTTATTTCTCTTAGTTTACTAAATATTAGATTATTTCTATATCGATCTATATCTTCAAAAACGATAGCATCTGCATTAGCATTAAGAAAAAGATATAGAATTTCGTCCAAATATTTGTCAAAATAAGATTCATCATTTTTTTCATTTTTTTCAAATAGCTCAATTTCTGTACTACCATTAAATTTAATTCTTTTAAAGATATGTTTTTGGTATTGTGATCTTATAATTTTATATATATAAAATGTAGAACCAACTATTGCTACAATAAAAAAAGCATTATGAGCTACTCTTGTAGTTGTAATTGTAAACCATGTATTGTGAACTATTTCTTTCCACTTACCAAAGTTAAATAAATAAAATATTGATATAAATAAAATATTGATTAGTGCAGCATGTATAATTAGACTTATTTTTGATATATCATTTTTTATTTTAAATCGTGTTAGTGGTATTTTTTTTACTTTAATCTGATGTATAAGTTGATTAATTATTTTACCCTCTAAATCTAGTTCACTATCTACTTCAGTTTTAATAATATCATTATTTTCTAATTGTTCTTGTTCAAAATGGGCTAATGAAATATAAATGAATTTCTTATTTTCATATAAATCATCATACGTTTGTATTACACTGCTTTTACCCGCACCATAATCTCCAGATACAGCAATATTTAATAAATCAGATTGGCTAAAGATATAATCCAAAGATTCTTTATAATACTTCATTTCTTTTTCACTACATTTTTTTGGTATCAATTTTTCTAAATGTAGTTCTAACTCTTTATCATCTTCTTGTTTTATGTTATTATCTGTCGATTTTAATTCATCAGTATATGCATTAGCATTACCTTTTCTATGAAATTTGTTCCTTAACCAATTCATACAATATCTCCTCCCATATTTAAGTTACATTAGAGACAAATTTCTCCTTAACAAATAATTAGATGCACTATCAAAACTCCTTTATGTTCCATTAGATCCTTAATAAATGGTTATTAATTCTACCTTCATTATCAACAAAAATACCTTCCAATTGGAAGGTTTAAAAATAATATTAGTTTATAATCTTCTTTTATATGTAAAAATCTTATTCGCCATTAATAATCATTCATCAATTTAGAGCTATACTAGATATATAGTATCATATTTCATATTTTGATTCAATATTTCGTCTAAATTGATGAATTAGTAGTTTTTATTACTATATTTCATAGTGAATTTTATGTTCATAATAACTTTTCTGTTAATCCTAAGATAGAAATTTAATGTTTAGTATAGTTCATATAGGAAAAAATATATGAACTCACAAAGAATCGCTAGAACACTGATATAATCTAGTTTTTTGTATATTGCTTTATTACGATATATTAAGAAAATGAATATTTGTATTTTTTAATGTATATTAATGCATTTTCAATTGTATATTATGAATGTTTACTAACAAATAATATTGATGGATTGAAAATATTATAGTAATTCATTTTCTTTTACCGTATTTATTTTATAAAAATTGGAATTTCAGCTTTTACATTCTTCGCAAAAACGCTACTATTGCTATTAATTTTTGTAGTATCTGCATTTACAACAAAACTTTACCAATATGTGTTAATATCTCTTGGTAAATCATTAGTTTTTGTTTTAGCATTGTTAAAGCTTATACGGGTTTCATTCCATTTAGAAGTATGATTTACATATCCTGTTATATTCAATTTATTCACTTTAAAACTCATAGTATCACTTGCTATTCCACCATAGTTACCTATAGTGATATTATTTTTAAGTAATGGTATAAGTAAATTATATTTGTTGCCTTTTGGATTAACAGTATAATTTAGAAATGCAAAAACAGAAGGTGTCAGTATGAATCAATATTGCGTGTATCTACTAAGTAAAGAATGTAGCACTAAATATAAATCAATTAAGTAATATAAACTTAAAGGGCATGCCTATATGATTAAATATAGTGCCCTTTTTTTAATTTCTCTATAATTTATTCTCTCTCTGTTTCCTATACACAGTAGGCGTAATCCCAGTATAATTCTTAAACTGATTAGAGAAATGGCTTACTTCATTATACCCCACTCTTTGACCGATTTCAGAAATTGCTAAATCTGAATTAATAAGAAACTGTTTTGATTTTTCTAGTCGCTGCCTTTTAACATAATTCATAGGTGTATTTCCTATATGCAGTCTGAAAAATTTAATAAAATAGTTGACCTGTAAATGGGCAATATTAGCGAGTTGTTCCACTGTTATGGATTCAGCTAAATGTCTATCAATATATGACAATATCTTCTCCAATTTCTCGATTGATGGTGACTTTGACACACGTAGTTTTTTTACATTTATACTATCCAAAAAATAAGCTATAATATCCAGTAGTACACTTTTTGCTTTCAATACAGAGGAAACATCTTCTTCTCTATCATATCGTACCAACTGCAAGAACTTGCCTTCAATCCAATCCTTGTCATCTGTAATATTAATCAGATTGGGAAAATCAAATATATCAAAAAGATTCTTATCACCTATTGTAGCTGTAAAATGGCACCAATATTTTTTATAATAATTATCATTGATATAGGAAAAGGCATGAGGTTTATTAGCAGGGACGATAACTAAATCACCTTTTTTAGGGAATAAGCTTTTATCCCCAGTTTTAACCCATCCGTTGCCTTCAATGATATAATAGAATTTATTGAATGGAGGAATATATGTCTTATATTTCCATGAATCATCACAATGGATATAATCAGCTATTATTAAATTAACATTCAAATTTGATAAATATGCTTTGCTGAAATTTCTTTCCTCCATAACTATTCTCCTTACCCAAAATCTATAAGTCTGTCATAATTTTATCATAACAATAAAATGGTAGCTCTTTATGAGGGAAGTAAATATGTCCCACTCTTTCATAGCCTAACTTTCTATAGAAATCAAGAGCTATGGGATTGCCGCAATAAGTATCTAACCTTATAGAATCATAGTGTTTCAGTATTGCAGAATCTTCGGCAAACTTCATTAATGATTTTCCTATATCATTACCTTGTACTTGTGGGTCTACAGCAAGTCTATGAACTACTAGAATTTTGGACGAGTCACTTCTCCATATAACCTCACTATATTCATCTTCTTGCTTTTCGTTAATAGTTACCATTCCGTAAATATTATCATCATCTTTCATTATGTACAGATTTCCTTCTGTAATATCTTTTGTAACTATCTCTATATCAGGATATTTATCATCCCATTGATCTATATTATTAGTTCTCATATTGTTGACGCATGCTTTAATAAGCATCATAATTTTTTCTATATCATTTATACTAGCTTTTGCTATATATGTCATAGTTATTCAGTCCAATCTTTTTTATATTTATTATATGCTACTCTCTAGTTAACTTCCTATCATAAAAACATATGCAATATAAATAATAACACATAAACACGTATAAGTTACTGTTATATTATTTACAAGTTCCGCATCTTTTTCACGACCATATTTCCCAACGAATATTGATAAAGAGAATGGAGGTGGTAATATTAAGAATGTAAAATAACCATATTCCATATATTTATCAAATTCCATGAATCTATCAATAATCGTAAATTTAATTAAGTAACCTACCAACAACATTATCACTAAACGTAATATAGTATAAACGATTGTTGGTTTCGTATATTCCTTGTTGAAAGATAATCCATACCCTATCACTATTAAGATTAATGGTGTAGCTATACCACTGAAATATTCTAATGTAGTATACAAGCCATTACATATAAGATTATCATATAATAGATTAGTCAAACCTAATAGATTTATTGTAACTCCTAGTACAAGTGCAATTATAAGTGGAGACGTTATAAAGCCTTTTACAGTTTCTAGATTCAACTTCTCATGATTAAAAACTAATTTTACAGCCGATATATATACTATCCAGATAAAAAACTCATGTCCAATACCCATTATAGCCATAGAAGGTAAATTAGCTTCACCAAAAACAGTTACATATAAAGGAATACCTAATAGTCCGAAAGTAAATCCAGACATTATAAAAGGAAACACAGGGCTACTGATTTTTGGTATTTTATTTATCATAAACCCAATAAACAGCATAAGAATACACAATAAAACTATCGACAAGATTAATCCTACATATTCCTTCTTGAGTTCTAAATCAACAAAGGCTATAAATAAAACTGCTGGTAGTGCTATATCAATAACTATCTTCTTTATACCATCCATAGTTTCTCTACTGAGGAAATTGGTTCTTCTAATAATGTATCCTACCAAAAACAATAAAAGAATGGGTATTACTTTAGATATTAATTCCATTACGTTGTCCTTTCTTCGTTTATATTCTGTAATATTATAATATCAACAAAGAGGCTACGCCTCATATAAGATTTCAAGGAAAATAGAAAGTAGAACTTTCCTATTTAACAAAGAAAATTATACCACAAATAAATATATAATATAACTCCTATCTCTACTTTCCCACCATTAAATTGATGCAAATAAATAAAAAGTTTTAAATCTCATATGCAGATTAAAAAGTTAGAAGAATATATTTATAAAAATACTAAATGTTGCCATATTATTTTTGTATTACGCTGAATAATTAGATAACAACTACAGAAACTAAATAATATTTGAAAAAGGTGATGTTATGAAAAAAGGATATGTACTAATAACAGGTGGAAACAAAGGAATAGGTTTAGAACTAGCTAAAATATTTGCCAAAAACAATTACCCATTGATTCTTGTGGGAACAGATATTTTAGCCCTATACGAAGCTAGAAACGTAATTAAGAAAAATTATAAAGTACCAGTTAATCTTATTCAACGGGATTTAACTAAGAGAAATACTCCTAACGAAATCTATAACATAATAAAAGGAAAAAAAATACAAGTTGATATCTTAGTCAATAATGCTGGCTTTGGAACTTATGGTCCATTCATTGAGACTAACCTAGAAAAAGAATTAGATTTGATAGAACTTAATATTAGAGCATTGACTCATTTGACCAAACTATTTTCAAAAGATATGGCTAAAAGATTCCATGGAAAAATATTGAATATCTCTTCAACAAGTGCTTTTCAAGGTGGTCCATATATGGCAGTATATTTTGCATCAAAAGCATTTATACTACATTTTAGCGATGCACTCCACAGTGAATTCAAACCTTACGGTTTACAAGTTACAGCTCTTTGTCCTGGTCCAACAGATACCAATTTTACTGACTGTGCCAAAGGTTCAGGTCAAGCTAAAATATTTCAATCAATGCTATCTCCAAAAAGAGTGGCAAAAGCAGGTTATAATGCATTGATGAAAAACAAATTATTCAAAGTGGTAGGAATCAAAAATAATCTGTTGAGACAACTTAATAGAATCTTACCTAGAGAAACAGCAATAAATATCGCTCATAATTGTTTATTGAAACAAAAATAAAACCTATCATGTCTATTATTGATATACTAGCAATGAGAATATCCTTTTATCTCATCACTAGTATATTAATTTTATATTTCAATTTCTAATATTTTAATAGGTCTTCCTTCTTCTATTGATTTTTTAGCAGCCATCCCTATCATAACACTTTTAAGTCCATCGTAAACTCCTACAGCTACAGGTTCATCATTAACGATAGAATCAATAAATGAAGTCATTTCGTCTCTAAAAGATTCCATATATCTTTCCAAGAAAAAATATAGTGGTTTTTCACCCATAGTACCTTTTTCATTGCTTAATATAGCTGTTGAAGGTTTATCGTTAGATGTTGATAGCATTCCTCTTGAACCAAATACTTCTGCCCTTTGGTCATATCCATATGCTGCTTTTCTGGAATTATCAATAACTGCCAAAGTACCGTTTTCCATTTTCATAGAAATAAGGGCTGTATCTATATCTCCAACTTTACCAATCTCCTCATCAATAAGAACATCTCCTCTAGCATACACTTCTTCAACATCACTGTTAACTAAATATCTTGCCATATCAAAATCATGAATTGTCATATCAAGAAATAGTCCTCCTGACACTTTCACATAATCTATTGATGGTGGAGCTGGATCTCTAGATGTGATTTTCATTATATGAGGATCTCCTATCTCACCTTTTTCAACGGCTTGCCTGATAGTTCTAAAATTATGATCAAATCTTCTGTTGAATCCTACTTGATACTTGAGTTTCTTCCCTTTAAGAGCATCAATAACCTCCATAATCTTATCAATCTTCAAATCAACCGGTTTCTCACAAAATACATGTTTAGAAGCTTGTATAGCTTCTAGAGAGATAGGTGCATGTGTGTTAGTTGAGGAACAGATAAGAACGGCATCTATATCTTTTTCAGCAAGTATTTTTCTATAATCCTTATAACACCTTGTTATTCCTAAACTTTCTGCCCATCTTTTTATCTCATCAGTCATGTGAATGTCTGCTATAGCAACTACTTCTGCTCTTTTTACATTATAACAAATATTTTCTGTATGTAATTTTCCAATCCTACCTGCACCAATAATTCCAATCTTAACCATAACAAAATCCTCCTTATTCAACATAGAAAAACTTGGATACGACTTCTTTTGTTTTCTCTTTTCCTACCTTAATCGTTTCTTCTATATCCATATCCCAATATTCTGGTCTGAATAATTCTACTGAAACCATTTCATCATAACCGATAACTTTCAATGCTGCCAATATTTCATCAAGGTCTATTACTCCATCCCCAGGCCATAAACGTTTATCATCACGCAAAGCACCTATAGGAAGGTCTTCACTATCATCAATATGGAATATAAAGATTTTCTTACCGTCTGCTACTTTCAGATCTCTTATATCAGAACCCATAGCATGGAAATGGAAACAATCCAATACAATTCCTACATTATCCAAATCAACAGTTTTCACTATATCATAAGCTTGTTCAAATCTATTGACTGAACAATTAGGATATCCTACAAATTCAAACGCTAATTTAACACTATATCCATCTGCTATCTTAGCTAACTCGGTTATTCTCTTTACAGATTCATTTTTTATCTCTACCCTTGTATAATCTCCAATATCAAATGTAGGCACTATAACGATTTTTTTACAATCAATGATATCTCCCATTTCACATAAGAATCTTAGATTATCCAGTATTTCTTTATTACCTTCATCATCTCTGAATGTAATAAATTCAAGAGCATTAAAAGCAAAAGGCTTAATTCTGCTCTTTCTAAAAAAATCAGCTAAATCTTCTATTGTATTCCTTGTAAGATAATCCCTTAATTTATCTAATCTGATTTCAATAAGGTCATACCCATACTTTTCACAATAAGCTAAATCCTTCTCTAATGTAGAATGTTTCATTGTTGTTGCTTCATTAAAACATATTTTCATTACAACATACCTCCTGCTAAATTATATTTATGCGGTTTTTGCATTTTTCCTCATATCGAATACTACGGCACCTACAATAATTAAACCTTTTACTATCTGTTGTATATAAGGTGAAACCCCTAATAACAGTAATCCATTATTAACCACTCCAAGTATCAATATACCAGCTATTACACCGCCTATACGTCCAACGCCCCCATTATGACTTACTCCTCCGATAGTTGCTGCGGCTATAGCATCTAATTCATAGTTTAATCCAAGAGTTGCAATTCCTGATCCTGTTCTGGCAGCTAATAGAACTCCTGCAACAGCAGCACAGAATGATGACCATGTATATACCAATATTATGTTCTTCTTAACCTTTATTCCAGCAACTCTAGCTGCTACATCGTTACCTCCTATTGCATATACATTCTTTCCGAACTTAGTATGATTAAGCAGGAACCAAGCAAATATAGCAAATATTATAAGTATGATCAGCAAATTAGGTATACCTAATATGTTGCCCTGACCAACAGTTTTGAATGGCTTTTTCAACATTGGTATAGGATAAGCATTAGTATATAACATGGCAAGGCCTCTAGCTACAACCATACTTCCTAGAGTAGCAATAAAAGGAGGTATCTTGGTATAAGCAATAAGTGCTCCGTTAACAACTCCAAAAATAGTCCCTGCCAATATTCCTGCAATTATCGCTACAGGTAATCCAATACCAATGGGCATATCAAGTCCTTTGAACATCTGTGCACTATAAGTTGGATCTTGAATCAGACTTGCTGATACAACAGCTGACAGAGCGACAATAGAACCAAGTGAAAGGTCAATACCTTTTGATAGAATACAAAAAGCTACTCCTAATGCTAATAGACCTTTTATAGATTCAGTCGTAAATATATTTATTATATTACCTATAGTCAAAAACTTTGGAGATGCAATTGTTACTACAACAATTAAAAATATCAATACGATATATATAGAATTTTTACTGGCTAGTTTCTTTAAATCAGATGTTCTATTCATCTTTTCCCTCCTCGTCTGTACTAAAACCCTCCGTAGCATACTTCATTATTAC
The DNA here is from genome assembly GCF_027923465.1 of Vallitalea longa. Lineage (NCBI taxonomy): Bacteria > Bacillati > Bacillota > Clostridia > Lachnospirales > Vallitaleaceae > Vallitalea > Vallitalea longa. The sequence continues at coordinate 249,386 of NZ_BRLB01000003.1, read as the reverse complement.
TTCCTGATTGGCGTCTTCACGATTGATGATACCTGTCATTTTTCCTTCATGCATTGTAAGTATTTTGTCACTCATCCCCAATATTTCTGGCATTTCTGATGAAATCATTATGACTGCCTTACCTTCAGAAGCTAGTTTCGTTATCAAACTATGTATTTCCGTTTTGGCACCTACATCAATACCTCTTGTAGGTTCATCTACCATTAATATATCTGGATCAGTCAATAATGCTCTTGCGACTAATACTTTCTGTTGATTACCACCACTGAGACTTTTGATTTGAGTATCAAAATCTGCTGTTTTTACATTTAATTTATTAATATATTCTTCAGTATCAACATGAATTTTCTTATGATTAAGCTTAATTCCATTTGAATATTTATCTAAACTGGATAAGACAGTATTGTCTCTAACGCTTAGAACAGGTATGATTCCCATCTTCTTACGATCTTCCGTCAATAGACATAATCCATTTTTTAATGCCTCATGAGGATTATCAATATACACTTCTTTCCCATTGATATATATATGACCTTCAGTCTTAGGTCTGATTCCAAAAATAGTTTCAACTATTTCTGTCCTACCAGCTCCAACTAGACCTGCAAATCCCAAAATCTCACCTCTATGTAGTTCAAAAGAAACATTATGAAATGCATCTCCTGCTGACAAGTTTTCGACTTTTAATACTGTATCACCTATTTTGCAGTCTATTTTAGGAAACATTTCAGTAAGTTCTCTTCCTACCATCAGTGAAATTAATTTGTCAATGTCTAAATTACAAGCCATATCACTTCCTACTAATTCTCCATCCCTTAACACTGTAATTTCATCACATATTCTGAATATCTCGTCCATCTTGTGAGATATATATATGATAGTTACACCTTTTTTCTTTAAGTTATCGATTATTTTAAATAAATGTTCAGCCTCTGTTGTAGTAAGTGCAGATGTAGGTTCATCCATGATAACTATATCAGCATTAAATGATACAGCCTTGGCTATTTCAACCATCTGCATTTTTGCTACAGTAAGATTACCCATTAATTCATCTGGATTGATATCCATATGTAATTGATCTAGTAACTTTTTTGTATCCTGTCTCATTCTCTTATGGTCAATCATTATTTTATTTTTTAATGGTTCTCTTCCTAACCATATGTTCTCTGAAATACTTCTTGCTGTAACAACGTTAAGTTCTTGGTGAATCATGGATATTCCATGTTTCTGTGCTGATAATGCATCTTTTATAGTCACTTGATCTCCTTTAAGGATGATTTTTCCAGAAGTCATTTGATTGATACCCATTAAGCATTTCATTAAAGTAGACTTGCCTGCTCCATTTTCTCCCATCAGTGCATGTACAGTCCCAGATCTTACTCTGAAATTAACTCCTTTTAATGCCTTGACCCCAGGAAAAACTTTAACGACATCTATCATTTCCAATATATATTCGCTCATTAAAGCCTTACCTCCAATATCTATCGCTTTATATTCAACAGCTGAGGCAACTAGACCCCAGCTTAGTTTATTCCCACTTATTTGAAATCTTCTATATTATCAAGAGATACCACTTGGAAAGGTATCCAACCATATTTATCGACTTCTTCTCCTTTTGCCATTTTATATGCAAAATCAAAAGCTCCTGCTCCTTGTCCACTTGCATCTTGAAAAACTGAACATGCCATTTCTTCAGCTTCTATAGCTGCAATAGCATTAGCTGTAGCGTCAATACCAACGACAGGAACATCTAATTTATTAGCTGATTTCAATGCTTCTACAGCTCCAAGAGCCATTTCATCATTATTACCGATAACAACATCAAAAGGTTTTCCAGTTCCGATAAATTGCTGCATCTTAGCCATAGCTTTTGCACGATCGAATTCAGCTGTATCTTCAAATTGTTTTACAAGAGTAAATCCATTTTCTTCAAGTGTAGCTTTTACAGCTTTGGAACGAGCATTAGTATGTTGCAGACCAAGTGTACCCATGAACAGTACATAATTGATAGTCTTATCACTCTTATCTTTGAAATAATCAGTTAAGAATTTTGCTTGTAACTGACCTGCTTCATATTCATCAGAACCTACATAAGATGCATTACTTGAATCTTCCAGTATTTTTTCATTAGGAAGCCTGTTGACGAATACAACAGGAACATCACCTGCTGCTTTCAATATTTCTTCACTTGTATCTGTATTGACAAGATTGACTATGATTGCACCGCAATCTTGTGATACGAAACTACTGATATGAGATAACTGTTTTTGAATATCATTTTCTGCATCAAAAGCAACTATTTCTACATCACTATAATCTTTTGCCGCATCTTTAACGGCTGTTTCCAGAGTTGAAAGAAATTGATCTCTTGAGGACATAGTAAGTCCTATTTTGATTTTGCCACCTTCTTGACCACTATTTCCTTCATTACCTGTAGTTGTAGTTTTCCCCCCGCAACCTGCTAATAACGAACCTGTTAAAATACATGTAAATAATAATGCTAAAAATTTCTTCATTTTTTACCTCTCCTTATCGTTTCTTTGAACTCATAGATATAAAAAATATGTGATATATCTATAATGTTCTTAATAAGTTCTTCATATATAATTGTAAAATAAAATGCATGTCCTTAACAGACATGCATTTTCAAGATAATATACTATTTAATTTACCTATAATAATATCATTGTCAAATATTTACACACATAAATAATTTTAGAAGTGTAAAATAATGATATTAGTGTAAAATTTTGCTCTTATCAGTTATTGAATTTTCTATATGACATAGGATTTCTACCAACTATCTTCTTGAATATTTTACAAAAATATCTATAATCATAAAAACCACATAACTTAGCGATATCCTTTATTTTCTTATCGGTACTGCTTAATAGACTCTTAGCATTATCTATTCTGACTATTGCCAAATAATCTGTAAAGTTCATTTTAGTTTCTTGTTTAAAAAGACGACTAAGATAAGTTGAATTGACTTGGAGATAATCTGCTACACTAGTTAGTGATATGGTTTTATCATAATTATTATTAATGTGTTGAATTGCTTTTGCTACAATTATATTAGTAATCTTTACACTGATATTAGGATAATAGTTAATATGTTCCCTATAATCGTCTACCATCGATTTTACTTGTTCAATAGATGTAATATGTTCATATATCTGATTTTCTCTAGCTACTTTAAGTATATCATCCATCTTTTTTAACCACTCTATTACTATTTGTGGGTTAATATGCTCCCTCTCAAAATAATCAATCTGTTCTTTTGATTTCTTTAATATCTCTTCAATATCCACAGTTATCAATAATTTTTTTATATCATCATAAAACCTTGTATAACATTTTTCTTTATATATAATGCTTTTCAACTCATGATAAAATATCTCATTCTCATTATAAAAACTTCTCTCTATAGCTTTTTGAGCATGACTGAACGCATTTTTTAAACTATCTTTTCCTATGCAGATATCACTGACTCCAATAACTGATTTAAGCTTGTAATGCTCTTCAATGAATATATGTATCTTAGTTGCTATTTCATTCAGAACTTCGTGACTAGAAATAGACACTGCATCTATGATTATCGTATAGTTAAAATCTTTAGTGGCTATTATTTCATATTTATATTTTGTATCTATTATATTTTTACTCATACCTATCAAATCATTGAAAATTTCAGCTTGTTTCTGCTGGTCACTTTTATCATTAGGCTTATATGTTAACAATATCTTTATTTCTATGACAGCCGTTTTCAGTAGTGATATTCTGATATCATTATTGGCTGATTTACCTTTTAACTGCTCATAATTATATTTATTGTTAATTACATTAATAAGAAATTTCTTTTTCAACTCATTACTTCCAAGATCCGCCAGATGTAATAGTTTTGCTTTTTCTCTTATCTCCTGTCTTCCTTCTTCAACTTTACTTCTTAGATTCTCTAATATACTATCTATGTTCTTTTTGTTGAAAGAATTTTTTAATATATAATCATCTGCTCCTTCTTTTAACGCTTCTTTTACATAGTCAAAATCATCGTGGCAACTTAATACTATTATCTTACAGAAGAAATCTCTTTTTTTAATTTCTTTTATAAGTGATATTCCATCCATTACAGGCATACTTATGTCAGTAATGACTAATTCTGGTCTAAGTCTTTCTATTATCTCTAACGCCTGTTCTCCATCTTGAACATTATCAACTATTTCAAATCCTTCTTTCTCCCAATCTGTTACTGCGAGTAAAAACATACGAACTAAATAATCATCATCAACTATTATTGTTCTTATCATACTCTTCCACCTTCTTCTATTTGTTTGTTATCAAGTACTTTTCCGCCTTTTCTTTGTTTATCAATTCATTTTCTATATATAGATTACCTTCTATATCTTCTCCATTAAGATATTTTACAACTGTTTGCATCGTTTCATAAGCAATATCATATCCATCTTGAGAAACCATAGCTGAAATTTTATCATCTATTATTTTACGGATAGTATCTGTTTGTGTATCCACGCCAATGATTCGTACAGATTTATTAGGTTTCAAAAATTCTAATCTATCTATTACACCTAGTGCCATTGTAGCATTGGTACAGAAAATACCATCAATGTTCCCATACTCATCCAATATTTCTTTTGTTTTTTGTGAAGAATCAAAGAAACTACAATAGGCCTCTTCTTCATAAACAATATTTATATTGGTATTGCACTCTAGATAATCTTTGAATCCTTCTAATCTTTCAACATGAGGAGATTGTAATAATGTACCTGTCAATACTGCTACCAAACCTTTACCATTCAGTAATTTATCCATATATCGACCTGCAATCTCTCCTATTTCTATATTATCAGAACCCACATAAATTTCATCTTTCCCATAAATATCAGTATCCATTGAAAAGACTGGTATATTTTTTTCTTCAGCCAATTCCATATATTCTTCTGTATTATATGAATCACAAGGAACAATAACGATAGCATCCACATTACTGTTAAGGGTGTCTTCTATTAGGATATTCTGTTGTCTAACATCTTTTTCAGTTAATGGATTAACAACTAGAACATCAACATCTAGTTCATCAGCAGCTTTTTCCACACCAGATTTTAATGATAAGCAATATTCACTATCCATGGCCTTTAAAACAACCCCTATCCTATATTTATCAGTACAGTTTTCTTGTGTATAATGTTCATCACTAAATAGAATCATATATCCTATAACTAAAGTTAATATAATAATAATAAATACTATCTTTTTTATGATTCCTCCTCCTCCTTAATCATATATTGCTCTTTATCTTTTGTAGCTGGTATTATAATTACAACTTTTGTTCCTTTTTCTAGTACGCTTGAATAAGATATATTTCCATAATCCCCATAATATAGATTGATTCTATCTTTTATATTAGTAATACCTATGTGATTGAACTTTTCTTTTTTACTGGTTTGCCTTTTGAATATGTTCTTTTTTACATCTTCTGCCATACCTTTTCCATTATCTTCTATACTGAGTACTAATTCATCATGTGTCATTGAAGCACAAATAATAATTCTATTTTTATCAGTTTTAGTATCAAGTCCATGATAAATAGAATTTTCTACTAAAGGTTGTAAGATAAGTCTAGGTACGTATAACGTTTTCACGTTATTATCAATTTCATACTCCACTGAGAAATTGTCCTTATAACGAAAACGTTGTAGCAATACATAATTCTTGACAAGATTGAGTTCGTCTTCCAGTGTAATAAAAGCTCCTTTTTTACTTATTGTAGACTGTAATAATTCAATAAAAGCATCTAGTAGATCGACTATGTCATAAGCCTCTTCTAAAAAAGCAGCACATTTTATTGAATTAAGGGTATTATACATAAAATGAGGAGTAATCTGATATTGTAATGCTTCAAGTTCAGCTTCTTTTTTAAGTAGTTTCTCTGTCACAAGTTCATCAATAAGTTTCTCCATTCTATCAGCCATATTGTTAAATCTTCTACTTAAAATAGTTATCTCATCATTTCCAGTTATAATAGCTCTTGCTTTCAGGTCTCCTTCACTGAGTTTTCTCATAGCTATTTTTAGATTCTTGACTGGAGCATACAATCTGTTTGACATGATAAATGCTAATAGAATAGCTATAATTATAGTGATTATCGCTGCTATGATTATATAATTTCTTATTTGAACAATATCTTTAGTTAATGCATTTACATCTAGAACACTAATAAAATCATACCCAGTAAATGGTGCAGTAATTTTTTGGTATTGCTTTGCATTAACATATTCTTCTAGACAAACTTCTTTGCCTAGCTTAGATAATAATTTGCTAGAAACGATTTTATTATCTTTATTCATTATTTCTGTGGTAATATTAAGAGAACTGTTGATACTATCAAGACATAAGAAATATACGATCCGCTCATCCATGTTAAAAGCAATTTCCCCTATTAATTCATTTGTATCTGGATCTTTGATTGGCTTTTTATATGTAAATAGAAATTTGTTAGCAGAACCGATATCATCTTCTATATAGATAGGACTAAAATTCTGTATATAGTTATTAGTATTACGAAGCCAATTATAGTCATTGGATGTATTGATATTTTTTACAGCTTTATATTCTTGAGATATAACTATCTTCTTTTCTCGCGGCAAATAAACATATATCGAATCAATATTATCACTTGATATCTTATAGTGGTTCAGTAATATACTAATTGCCAGTAATCTGTCTTGTCCGCCATTTTGTTCCCTGATCAATCGTATCAATTCCTTATCACAGCTGGCTTCTATACATGTATAGTACATCTTTCTCATTATGGTATCAAATTCTAACGCTTTGTTATTAATGTTTTCTGATATGGTTTTTCTGTAATTTATTTGTATAGTGTTAGAAGTTCTTTTATAATATATTATTGCTGTTATGATTGATATTATCGCTGTGATAGAAATAATACTTAAAATTATTTTTGCTCTGAATTTCATATTTCACCCCCAAACTTTTATTGTTTTTAGACAAAATTATTTGATTAGTGTATTATATTTTGTTAAATAATCACCATTTTGCATTTTTGACCAAATAATTTTATACAGATACATATTAAAGTATAGGGGTTTTTCTGTCAAGATTTACCCTCTGTAGTCAATTAGAGATTATTAATAGATCTTACTCACTTTGGTATATTTCTACGTCAAGTTGTTCTGAGTAAGGTTCCACTAATTGCCATATGGTGGTAAAAAATTGTTGGGTAATAACGTAATCACCGCTATAATCTTTACCTATATACATACTATCTTTAAGTGTATATTCTATGACACCACCATAAGCAGTATCACTTAACATATATATCATTATATTATCGTTTATTATTATATAAAAGTATGGTTCAGCTGCTATTACATTTCCCCCTTTAACTTTCTCCCAAGAAGGAAAAGCTATAGAATCAGTAATAAGTGTTATATCATCAGTATCGGTTAATTCAACGATATGCTTTAATTCCTTGTGTGGATGGTCAGAAGCATAATCAGCTACAGCAATTATAATCTTATCAGTTTGAGTATCATACATAGAATACCAAGTTGAATCTTCACCTTGTTCACTTAATGAATTATTATCTTCTGATTCAGTCTCTACTTCAGTAACTAATTCCTGCTTGTCTTTGATGTTATTATTATCACAACCTATCAGCAATAGAATCAACATCAATCCACTTAATATGAATTTCTTCACTAATAACACCTCCAAAAAATATCATTCAATAAAAAGTATACCATACTTATTTTCATACACAAAACATAATATACTGCACAACTAACCTAAAAAGATTCCTTTTAAAAATTTCACTTATATAATAAAAAAAGGACCAATTATAATACATATAATCAATCCTAATCTCATATTTCTCTCTATTAATCCAACCCATCTTGCACTACAATACTTAAATTCATTCACCCTCCATTAAATTCCCTAACCGCATCAAACATAGCAATAATATTTTCCCCGGGTACATCAGGCATAATATTATGCTCCTGATTGAATACAAAACCTCCACTAGGTGAAAATATTTCCAAATTACTAAGTACATGTTTCCTGACTTCTTCAGGTGTTCCTCTATTAAGTATCCAGCGTGTATTACATCCTCCACCCCAAAAAGTTATATCTTTACCAAATTCTTTCTTCAATACAGCAGGCTCCATTCCATTAGCTGTAGTCTGAACAGGGTTAATCACATCATATCCTGCTTCAATTAAATCAGGTAAAAGAGAATGAATTGAACCACATGAATGTAAAAATGTTTTCATATTAGAGTGTTTATGTACATAATCACATAACATAGTATGTTTAGGCTTGAATAATTTTCTATAAACATCAGGACCAATGAGAGGTCCACTATCCATACCTAGGTCATCCCCAAATCTTAGAATATCTACTACGTCGCCAACTGACTGGCACACTTTATCTAGTGTATCAAGATGTATTTCCATAAGCTTATCCAATAATCTTTCTACGTTGTTCTGGTCAATATAACAATCCATCAGAAAATTATCAATACGTCTAAGAAATGTACCCCATTCTAATAGATTACAACCACATACTATCATTATAGCTTTATCTGTGGAATTGCGTAATTCTATTGCTTTTTTTCTTAGATTCTCCCAAAAATCTGGTTCATTTGCATGATCCCATGGACTATGTACAAGATACGACCACAAAACTTTATCCATTGCATCCTTGATGTTTTTATAGTTATCTGGATATCCATCAACATATGGAAAAATGGTTTGATCGAAAAAAGTTGCACCCTTAGGCATCTTAGCGATAAAAGTACCATCAGAGTGATAAGCCTCATAACTCCCATCATCAGCCTTCTTAGGTTTGAACCACTTGGGATATTGTGCTATGGAACCATCAGCTAATGTATAATCATACCAATCTGATTCTTTATCATTATACACTCTGCCTATATCAATGACATCTACACCGAATCTATCAATAATATCATCTTCAGGAATGACAACCTGTTGTACAACATCATATACCCTTGTATGTCCTGTGTTGATAGACAATTTCTTTTTCAGATTATTATAAGCTATAGCAGAAATATTAGAGCTAGGAGTAGAACCAAGATCAACTGGTACTTTATCAGGTTCTCTATGTTCTATAGCAGCTAATATTCTTTCTCTTGAATTCATATGATCTACCTCCCATTAATTAATCTTGATGGAATACTTCTTCCATATCTGCCCACCATTCTCCATCTTTTCTACTTTCTAGAGGCTGTTGACATGGTTTACAACAGTCCCACCATTTGATAGTCACAGGATCAGCTGACATTTTTGCCATATCCTTCTCATAATCACTACCGACATATTCGTAATAACTGAATAGGTAACCATCTTTATAGTAAATAGAATAATTCTCTATATTACATTTTTTTATCATTTTCAATACATCTGGCCATACATTTCCATGTAATTTTTTATACTCATCTAATTTCTCGGGTTTTACTTTAATTACTGAACCGTATCTTTTCATAATATCAACCTCTCTTTTTATTTTATGTTCAACTCTTCATCTAACCTTGTTATTTCTGCCTTGATTTTATCTAAATTAAGAGGATAATTTCCATATTCTCTAACTACATTGAGTGCATGCAGATAACTCTCCGGTTCAACGTCATTACTTATTGAATGGTCCGATTGGAATATCCAACCACCATTTTTTGCTGCCTGCATTTTATATAATACTTCACGTTTAATCATATCCAGATTGTTGCTCTCCAAAACTCTCATATCGATATTTCCACAGAAGCCTAATCTACCTCCATACTGCTTTTCTAATTCAACTACATCGAGATCTGCTTTTGCTTCAAGAGGATTATAAAAATCAAGTCCCAATTCAACCATATCATCATAGATTGAAGTAGCATTACCACATCCATGATAAATGACGATCAAATCATTAGCATGACATAAGTCAATAAGTTTCTTGGTTATAGGCTTAAAATATTTTCTCCAGGCATCTGGACTGAAGAGCATACCGTTTCTATAAGCCACATCACCCCATATGACCATTCCGGAAAGTTTTCCTTTTCCTTCTTTAATCTGTGCTTCTGCAAATTTATATAGGAAATCTCCTACTCGTTTCATGAAATCTCCAAATGCATCTGGTTCTGCTAACATCCACATAAGAGAATTTTCAGTACCTACAATACGCCATACATATTCATAACCTTCGCAAACAGAACCGAATACGGGCAATTTACCATAATAATCATCTACACGTTTAGACCATGCTGGGATATTTTGAACTAGAACATCTCCAACACCATTAATCTGGTCATCACCATCTTCATAGAACCTTCTTCTGTCAGTAGGATCATCAAAAGTGAATTCGGCCATCTCCTGTGGTTCTTTTATAGAAAAGCTATCATAATGAGGCATAACGATATCTTTGGATCTATGAATAGTAGCTTCAAAACCTGTTTGTATGTATATATCATCACCATCTTGCTTAATTACTTCAAATGGTTTAATATGGGGGTCCATATTGGGAGTTATAGGTATATAATCTAAATCAAAGAAAAGATATGGATCAAAATCTTCTCCCCACTTCTTGATGCACTTATTTTTAAACCCTGTCCAAAAGAATTCTCCAACAGGTATTTTATCGCATTCATCACTGAATTCAGCTGCATTTCTGATTCTATCTATTTTAGTTTTTACACTTTTATTCTCCATATTCTTTTCCTCCTTTATTAATATAGGGCAGTCTATGAATACTAATGTATTAAAAGACAGCCCTTAATTCAAATTATTTTTTTACCATTGAGCTGGCATATAATTGTCTACGTCATCTGCTGTAATGATATGTCTAGGTAAATAAGCAACTGGGTCTAATTCTTCTCCATTAAAGAATCTTACTGCTGTATATAAAGCAATTGCCCCGTCACCTTCTGCTGACTGGTATGTGATACCTGAACATACTCCGTTTTTAACTGCATCCATACCTGTTTTACAGTTACCTGCTGCTACTACTACAATATCTTCTCTTCCGGTATTTTTAAGAGCTTCTTCTGTACCTGTCATACTGAAACCGTCACCAGCAAGGATTAATCCTTTTAAGTCATCTCCATATTTAGTGATCCAATCAGATACCAACTGCATTGTTGCTTCTGCTTCAAGGTTAGCTGTATCCATAGCCAATAATTCCATATCTGGTGCATATTCCACTAATTCTGTAATCGGCGCGAATGTTCTTGCAAAATATGGTGAAGAACCTGGCATATGTCTTACTATGGCATATCCGCCTTTTTTACCCATCTCATCAGCGAAATGTCTAGCTATCATTCTGAATTGTCCCCAGTCATCTGGACCAGTCCATGCTGTACAATATTTCATTGCAGCTTCTGCTGGAATTGTGTTAGATGCTATGATAGGTATTCCTGCCTGATTTATTTTTCTCATTAGAGGTGCACAAGCTGTTGCATCTACAGGTGCGAATATAACAGCATCTGGTTTTTCATTAATCGCTTGATCAACTTGTTGAGACTGTAAATCCATGTTCCAGTTACCATTAAGAATCTTGAAATCAATATCATACGCTTCTGCTATTTGAGTGAATCCATTAACATAAGCAGTCCAATAAGGGTGATCTCCTGCTTTTAGAAGAACGACCTTTTTGCCTATAGCTCCATCTGCTGGAGACTTAGGTAGATTTTCTTTTTCTGTTGTCCAGCCTGCATATTCGATATCCCACCAATGTCCAGCTTCTTCTTCTGCTAAAGCTTTTGGATCTTCTGGACGCTCTGGTACTTCTTTCTTTTCAGTAGGTAGAATCAATGGTTGACCATCACTACCAATAATCGAGAATACGTCTATTTCTTTTGATTGTTCAAGATTAGATTGTCCATCAGCATTATCACTTACAGAAGTTTTACCACTGTCAGTTTTTTCTGCCTTATCTTTAGTACCACATCCAGTGAATATAGTTACAACCAAACTCATAACCAAGATTACTCCAAAACATTTTTTTAACATAATAATCCTCCTATTTATATGTAATTTTTATTACCTACAAACGCATACTCTGTGCTTCTTTCAATAATTCTGGTCTCTGTCCTTTTAGCAAATCATGTTTATAATTGGTATATGCTTCATAGAAAACTACCACTGCAAGAATAAGTCCATTAATAAATATTTGAATCTCGAATCCAAGTCCGAAACAACCAATCATATTGAATAATATTTGGAACATCAACACTCCGAAATAACTTTTTAGAATACTTCCTTTTCCACCAGTTAGTTGTGTACCCCCAATAATTACAGCTGCAAGAGCTGTCATTAGAGCTTTCTGTGCGAATATGAATCTAGCAGTCATTGAACTTAATCTCATTGCAAATATAGAGCCAGCTAGTGAAGCAGTTATTCCACATATCACGAAACCAAGTATAATGTACAGATCTTTATTAATACCTGCTAACCACGCTGTTTCAGCATTACCTCCTACTACATAAAAACCTTTACCGAATCTTGTATGATCAACAATAAATATTCCTACTGAGATGATAATGAACGTAATGATAACTATAGGAGAGAATAATTTAGTTGTTAACCACAGCACTATAAATACTGTAGGAACAACTAAAGTAGCTATTCCATTTATTGTTTTTATATCTGGTTTACTTAATACTACGAATGCTACTATTGCAGCGATAACTATTATAATAAACCATATTGGGAATTGACCTGTTTCTAAGAATTCACCTAATGAATAATCATCGATACTTTTTGTTCCTCCATCACTATATAGATGTAAGATACCTCTAATAATCGTCATTGTACCTATTGTTGCAATGAAAGAGTGAATCCTGAATTTCACTACAACTATTCCGTTAAATAATCCGATTAAAGCTCCTGCTGCAACAGCTACAATTAAACTTAACCCCCAACCTAGATTAGGCTGTAACCCAACACATAGCATTCCACAGAATTGAGCAGTAGCACCGATTGATAAATCAATCTGAGCTAAAATAAATACAATAGTAAATCCTACCGATATAATAGCTAACATACATGCTGAGATGAGTATAGTTGAAAAATTCATCCTGTTAGCAAAATTCGGCGCAAAAATACATGAGAAAATAGTTAATAAAATCACTAATAGCATTGCTCTATTTTGATCAATAAGTGAGATAATATTACTTTTCTTACGCATAGTCTTTTCCCACCTTTCTCAATTTATATGTGTGCAAAGCAACAACTGCTATGAATACCAATCCTATAAAGACATTCTGTACCGCTGTAGGTATACCTATAAAAGTTAATATGTTATTTAACAATCCCATTACCAAGACTCCTCCAAGTACACCCCAAATGTTACCTCTACCTCCTGATAATGCCATACCTCCAATTACAATAGCTGTAACACTCTTGAAGTCATAACCTTCTCCAAGATAATAGACACCAAGTTTATTCATGGAAGTAATGAATATTCCTGCTATTGAAGCAGTAAAAGAACTGATTAAGAATGCATATAATACTGTTTTTCTGACGTTGATACCTGTACATTTTGCAGCATCAATAGCAGAACCCACCAATTTCAACTGATTACCGAATTTTGTTTTCTTCATAATAATATCTGCTATTATGTATAGAACTATCATTACGATAATCAAAAATGGAATACCGAATACTTCTAATCTGAAAATATTAACGAAAGCTGCTCCTGATGTACCAGGCTCTAGATCCGGATATAATTGATTACCAGACCATACATATCTCATAATTCCTTCCATACCGAACTGCATAGCTAGAGTCCACAGAATAGCATTTGCTCTAAAATAACCTACAACAATCCCATTAACAAGACCAATCAACATACCGAATATGATTCCAAGAATTATTGCAGGAACAAATCCAAGATGTAAAAATTGTACGGTTATTATTCCTGAAAAAGCCATTGCAGAAGGAACACTCATATCCGCCATTTGTGAACTATAAATTACAAAGGATAACCCACAAGCTGTTATACCTAACATTCCGACTGCTCTCAATATGTTTAATAAATTATCTGGTGTCAAAAATTTCGTAGGCGAAACAATAATTCCCAGAATAACTAAACAAAGTGCAATAACATATACTCCTGCTTTATCAAATAATTTGCTGATTCCACTTTTATTATCTACATTGCTAAATCTTGATCCACTTAATGCTGTATTATCTTTAGCAGGCATCAAATACACTTCCTTCCCCATTAGCCGCTAATAAGGCTGATTCTTCCGTAAGCTTTTCTTTACTTATTTCTCCAATTATATGGCCTCCTCTAATTACGCAAACTCTATCGGATAATCCAACTAATTCAGGTAGATCAGAGGTCATCAACAATACTGTTGTTCCCTTATTGGCTAACTCAGTAACTACATCATGTATTACTTGTTTTGCACCAACATCAACGCCTCTTGTTGGTTCATCCAATATTAGGATATCTGGTTTAGTTGCAAGCCATTTTCCCAATAAAACTTTTTGTTGATTACCACCCGACAGGCTTCCTACTCCTACATGTGGATTCGGAGGACTGATTTTCAATTTTTCTATTTGCTCCGTAACTACATCACCGGCATTTCTTTTTTTATATATACCCTTGCTTGAACACATAGGAATTAGTGCTGACAGAATATTTTCTTCATTAGTTAACCTCAAGAATAATCCTTGTGATTTCCTATCTTCAGACAAGTAAGCAAATCCTTTACTAATACCATCATCATAATTCTTAGGAGTTACATCTACCCCATCTTTCATGACTGTTCCTTTATCTATAGGATCAATACCAACTATACATCTTGCAAGTTCAGTACGTCCCGCTCCAGAAAGCCCCATAAATCCTAATATCTCGCCTTTCTTTGCTTTGAATGATATATTATGAACGAATCCATATCTGGTTAAATCTTTCACTTCTAAATATGTTTTTCCAATTTTCCCTTTTCTTTTACTGTAGAATTTATCTATTGTTTTCCCAACCATCATTTGAACAAGTTCTTCAGATTTGACGTCTGTTATATTTCGTGTTTCTATTTTCTTCCCATCTCTCATTACAGTAACTTTATCAGCAATTCTATATATTTCACTTATATGATGGGATATATAAATAATAGCCATACCCTTCCTTTTCAAATCATTGATTATATCAAACAACATTTCTACTTCTTCTCTTGATAATGCAGATGTTGGTTCATCAAATACTAGAATACTCGGTTTGTTCCCCATAACTTTTGCTATCTCAACTAGTTGAGCTTGATGCTGACTAATTTCCGAAATATTCTTTTCTGGATCTAGATGTTCTAACCTTACTGTTTCAAGACATTCTTTTGCTTCCTCTATCATCTTGGCTTTATCTGTTATTATTTTGTATTTTACTGGAAGTCTACCTACTAAAATATTTTCTGCTATGCTTATAGGACGTGCTAAACTAAGTTCCTGATATATCATACCTATACCGTTTTTCTTAGATATCGAAGGCGAGTATAGCAATTTCTTTTCTCCATTTATCAATATATCTCCTGTGTAATCATTGTAGGAACCTGCTATCATCTTCATTAGAGTGGATTTTCCTGCCCCATTTTCTCCCATAAGAGCATGAACTTCACCTCTATTAAATTTGACGCTTACGTTATCAACAGCAAGAGTTCCAGGAAATCTCTTACTAACGTTTTTTACTTCAAGTGCCACTTTGTCTGCCAAAATATATCCCCACTTTCTATCTCTTTAATTAAATATGAAAGTTCTACTTTCTATTTTCCTTGAAATCACCTAAACCATATTTCTTTGCTTCTTCAAACATTGCAATAATATTTCTTGCTGGAACTTCTGGTAAAAGATAATCATGAGATGCTGCAACTATGTATTTTCCTTTACTACCCAATATATCAATTATTCGTTTTGTTTCTTCTCTAACGCATTTTTCTGACTTATTTAATAAAATATCATTTTCATCAATACCTCCAAAAAATGTTACATCATCACCGAATTCATTGATTAATTCCTTAGGATTCATATTTTCAGCATTTACCTGTATTGGGTTGATTGCGTCAAAACCTATATCTATCAAATCAGGAATTAGTTTTCTAATTGCACCACATGAATGAACTGCGGTTACAGCACCATAGCTATGTGCTAAATCTACTATCTTTCTAATCCTGTTCTTAAAATATTTTCTCCACATTTCTGGAGATAACAATAACGAACGTTGTGTCCCGAAATCATTCCCCATGAAAAACATATCAATGATCCCAGGATTTTCCTTAAAACATCGTTCTGTTAACTCATAATAGAAATTAAAACATTTTTCAACAAGAGCATCTATGACTTTTTCATGAGTATACATTTTTATAAAGAATTCTTCCATGCCAATTAATTCGGTTGAATCATGGAAAAATGGAGACCAGGTCCCTCCAATTATGGAATAACCTTCTGCCTCTAAGAGCTGTTCTTTAGAAATTTTACAATCATAATCATCTATATTAGGAAAAGAGTAATTAATAATATCCTTAACTGAATCAGCCTTTGCAAGAGGATGAGTAATTGCTTGCCCATAATGAAGCCCTGCTCTTCGTATCCCCCAATCAGTATCGACACTTCCATCTTCATAAACTTGAAAAGGTTCTCCAATATAATTTGGTCTAAATGTCTTATAATCTATACCTAACACGTCATATAGAGCTTCATCAGCATTGTTTACACCTAGAGCAGTAACTATATTCTGAGTGGTTCTTGGATCACCTCCATACCACATGGGAAACCTGTCCAGTCTCTTGTTCTTCATTGGAGCGATTCCTCTTTCTTTTGAAGTCATACCTATCCCTCCTCACCATTGAGCTGGCATATATTTATCTACATTCTTTTTAGTTATGATATTACTTGATAGATAATATATATTATCAATCTCTTTTCCACTAAACCAATCAGCTGCAACTTTTAATGGAAGTGCTCCATCTGCCTCTGCTGACTGATATGTTATAGCAAACATATCTCCTTTTTTAACTGCATCCATTCCGTTTTTACCATTACCTGATGCTACTATTACTATGTCTGGTCTATTCATTTCCTTACAAGCATTTATAGCTCCAATGGCTTGAATTGAATCATCACTACATACAATACCTTTTAATTCATCTCCATAATCATTAATCCAATCAATAACTATTTTCTTAGTCTTGTCATAATTGAATTCAGCGTCTTTACTATCTAGAGACTTAATCATAGGAGAATAATCGGCCAATTCTGTAATAGGTGCCCAATTTCTGGCATAATATGGAGATCCTCCTTTTGGTGCATGTCTAAGATAACAAACACCCCCAATACTATCTAATTCATCTGCCAAAGTCCTAGCAAGCATTTTGAAATTTTCCCAATCATCAGGTCCAGTCCAAGCAAGACAATATTTCAAAGCTTCTGACTCTGGAAGAGTATTAAAGAATATAAGTGGTATTCCTGCTTCATTGATTTTTTTTGCTTGAGTTACTGCTTTTCTTGTATCAATAGTAGCTAATATTATCATGTCAGCATTATCATTTATCGCATCCTCAATCAGCTCATTCTGTTTTACTAAATCTCCATTGGGATTTAACATCTTGAAATCTATTCCATAGGCATCCGCTACTTTTTTTGCTCCAATGCCTACTGCTGTCCAATAGGGATGTTCACTGGTTATGATAACATAGACTTTTTTACCCTTTGGTCCATCTCCATCAGATAAAGGAATATTGATTTTATCCACTACCCAACCTGGAAATTGAATATCGTACCAATGCATAGGATCGGATATTGGAAGCAAATCAGGATCAGCAGGTCTATTAGGTATATTTTTATTTTGAGTTGGATAAATGAGTAACTGCCCATCATAGGACTTTAATTTGGAAATATCAGCTTGTACATCTATATTATTTTGATATGCTAATTGATCGTTAACCGAAATACTATCTGTTTTCTTATATGTATCATAATCATTCCTTTTATATTTACAGCTAACAAACATACCTGACAATAGAAAAAAAGCTATAACAAGTGCTAATAATTTTTTCAAGTATACTCCTCCTTAAGCATTATTATTGTTAATATTAGCACATCACTTGCGATAGATATATTATAATTTGCTTACAATAATAAGTTAATTCAATTTCTTAACATGTTTTGGTCCATTTCTTAACAATCCCTGTAATAATGTTGATTTTTTGACATTATAATGATAAGCTTTTTTTAGTTTTTAAATTAAGGCAATAAGGTGGTTCATAATATGTATAAACTATTAATTGTGGATGATGAAAAGTTAATACGTTCTTCTATCAGTTCTATAATTGATTGGAATTCCCTAGGTTTTTCTGAAGTCTATGAAGCAGAAGACGGTGAACAAGCACTTGAGATAGCTTTAGATAAAAAACCTAATCTTGTATTAACAGATATTAAAATGCCATTTATGGATGGTCTGGAATTAACTAAACAGTTGAATAAATATCTTCCTAATTCTTATATAGTCATTTTAAGTGGATATGATGAATTTGAGTTGGCTCAAGATGCTATAGCTCTTGGAGTCAAAGATTATATATTGAAACCCATAGGCGCTAAAACTTTATATAATAAAATATCTAAGCTATGCAAGGAAATCAATCTTGAAAATAATAATCGCAATTATCTATCTCAAATGAAAACCCAACTACATCAAAGTATTCCTTTATTAAGAGAAAGGCTTTTAAATATGTTGATATGTACGCCAGGGAATAATGATAGAATAATTGATAGACTCAATTCGTTGAAGATAGAATTTAAATTGGCCCCCTATACCATATGTGTTGTAGAACCAGATCTGAACAATATACCTCCTAAAGATTCAGAGATATATTGTTTTGCTGTAAAAAATATAATTTATGATACTATAGGGAAAAATTACTACGTTTTCTCTGATAACAATAATAGAATAATTATCGTTTTCAACAGTAATCCATATATAAGTTCTTCAGAAAACCGAAATATAATATCCCTTACACTTCAAGTAATCAAGAATAATGTCAACTATCATCTTAACATACCATTAACCTCTTCAATAGGAATCACAGTTGACACGATCTATAAATTATATTCATCATATACAGAAGCTCTATCAGCACTTGAATGTAAATATACTATTGGTAAAAATAATATATATGATATATATGACCTCGATTATATTCAACAGGAATTTTTTTATCCCTTCGATTCTAGTGGGTATTTATTAGAAGCTATTAAAGCTGGTGACATAAATAATATTAAAACTACCCTGCTAAGCATAACTAACATATTAAAAAGAAAGGATACTCTATCTTGGGTTAACATCAAACTGATATTCATCGAAATCATAACCAGTATATTGAAAGTATTAGTCAAAACCAATGACATTTCCTGTACAACCTGGGCAGAAGGTGTATCTTTATATGATTCTATTGAAAAATCTGATACTATAGATGAAATCATTACAGATGTACAGTCATTCTGTATTGAAGCATCAGAAAAATTAGCTTTGACCAGAAACAATAGTAATTATAATATAATCGCAAAAGTAAAAAACTACATAAATAATAACTATAAACATGAAGAACTTTCACTTAATTCTGCTGCTGAATATGCTTCAGTAAGTGCTGTTTATCTAAGTTCCCTTTTTAAAAAGGAAACTGGAATCAATTTCAAAACATACTTAATTAACAAACGGATGGATAAAGCTATTGAATTATTGAATACGACAAATTTCAAAACATATGAAATAGCTCATCTTGTAGGATTTTCTAATCCCCATTATTTCAGTATATCCTTTAGGAAATATACTGGGAAATCACCTACTGACTACAGAAAATCGATGGAGGAATTCTGATGTTACATAAAGATGGAATTGAAAGTAGATTAAAATACATTAGTATACGTACTAAAATACTTTTCTCTTTTTCTCTAGTAATAATTTTATTGACTAGCTCAACTTTATTTTTTGCTCTCACCAAATATAACTATAAACTACTAAATAATAATATAAACTATTCAAAAAAAGTGACTTCATCTCTTGTTGTAAATTTAGACGAATATATTAGTCAGTTAAAATATATAACCAATATCATTGCCTACAATCAACATGTTCAAAAATATCTAAATAAACATGACTCCTATTATACTATTGACTCTTCAGATAGTTTTCAACGTACATTAGAATTTTTATCCAATATATTGACATCCAGAAGCGATATAGATTCTATTTTGATTTTCGACAACGATAAGTTGTCAGTTTTTAAAAGCTCTCATTTAGAACTTGATACTAGTTATAATTATAAAAATCAAATTTGGTATAAAAACATTTTAGATTCAGGTACTACTCCAAAAATCTACGGTCCTCATAAACAAGAATATCTCGCTAACCCAGAAACACAAGTATTTTCTGTTAACAGAACAATTCAAAGATATGATGGACTAAAAAAAACAGGTGTAATCCATATAACCGTCAATCTATCAGAGCTAAATAAATTCTGCGAGTCAGATGTCTTGTATAAAAATGGTTTTGTATTTATCGTTAATGATAAAGGAGAAATAATATATCAACCTGAACAGAATGCTACACACACTAATGAAACATTTTCTCTACAAAATGATGTCACTAGATTAATGCCTAAGCTGATAGATGATAAAATGAATATTTTCACTGACACAATTGACAACGAAAAATATCAAATCGTATCAAAGCATTTGAACAACTCTAATTGGCATGTAATTGCCGCAACACCTTATAAATCTATAACAGAAGATGCTAAACATATAAAAAACATTATAGTCTCCATGGGGATATTATCACTAATATTAGCCCTTATAATTACCTATATATTATCAACTACAATTACCAGACCTATATTGCGTCTACGAAAATGTATGGTTGAAGCTACAGCAGGTAACTTAACTATACGATCAAATATTAAATCTAATGATGAAATAGGTATATTGTCATCTAGTTTTAACAGCATGTTGTCTCAAATCGAAAAATTGATGAAACAAGTAATATCCGATCAAGAACAAAAACGGAAACTAGAATTAAAAACTTTACAAGCTCAGATTAACCCTCATTTTCTCTATAATACTTTAGATTCCATAATCTGGATGGCTGAAAGTAAAAATGAAAATATTGTACCTATGACTGAATCATTATCGAAACTCTTTCGTATAAGTCTTAGCAAAGGTAAAGATATCATATCTCTATCCTCAGAAATAGAACATGTAAAAAATTATTTATTCATTCAAAGTATGAGATATGTAGATAAATTTGATTATTCAATCTCTATAGAACCAGAATTATTTAATTATAAAACTATAAAACTAATCTTACAACCTATAGTAGAAAATTCTATTTATCATGGCATAAAAAACAAAAGAGGAAAAGGCTATATTGATATTGATTGTTCTATAATCAATAACGAGTTATTAATAACTATTACTGATGACGGTATAGGTATGGATAATGAAACATGTGATAGAATTTTATCTAAATCATATACTAATGACAATCATCTTAGTTCAGGTATAGGTGTACATAATGTCAATGAAAGGATCAAACTGTATTTTGGTAGCAAATATGGTCTTAGATATGAAAGCACCATTTCAGTGGGTACAAAAGTATATATTGATCTACCATTGATAATTGAATAGCCAATTGAAATTGTTATACCTATAAAATATAATTCATTTCAATAGGTATAACAAAACTTTACTTTATCTTTTACTAACAACCAAATGCTCTAGTTACAATATTCTTCTGCAAGCTTCATAGCAATTTTTTCCCATTTCCATAATCTTTCAGGATGATAGTTGACCGTAGATATATCTTTCATTATCAATTCCACATGACATTTTCTTTCTGTCATATCCATGAATTCTCTAATTTCCTTCTCAGCTTGTTTTTCAGACCAATTATTGTCTACAAATATAGCTGGATTAACTTTTCTGCTCATAACATAATCCCTTTGAACGTTATTAATGATTCTTTCTATGTTGCACCATGGACTTACAGATATTTTCCTTAGATTAGGAATTTTCCTTAATATGTCCATTTTTCTATCAAGAGGTTCACAACATCCATAATAAGTGTGTCCCCATCTTTTTAACCATCTCATATCATGTTCTATAGCAAATTCCCAATGCATAGAAGGAGATACTTCACTAAAAATCTGTGCATTAGAACATCCCCACATATTATGAGGCTTAATATAATCAGGGTCATAATTCTTGCCTGGCAAATCGCTTATGTAACCATACCCCCCTGAACCTATTCTAGTATTATTACAATCAAGCGATAACAGATTCTGTTCTATAAATTGATCTAATTCAATCATCCATGCATCTACCATCTTATCAACTGCATCATGAACCATATTAGGTCTCATAACCAGATCCATCATGGCTTCTTGCACACCCCACCATCTAATTAGATAATCCCAAGGGGTAAACCATATATGAGTCTGTCCTACTTTCTTGACAGGGATTATACCTTCAAATATATTACACATAGCTTGATAAGCGTATTCAGTAGCTTTTTCATTATGTGTTATCTTAGGCAATTTGATTTTTTCAATGTCAGCAGGCTCTTTTATCTGTATCTTGAAGTGCCTTGAATATATTTCACTGTCTTCATCTGTCTTAACCACATCTGTTTCTTCTTTAATTCCGAAATCAGTACTGTGAATGACTAATGGACATTCAATATATGGATTAACAATCATATCTCCTGGCATATGATTCCACTTATAAATAGTTTTTCTAAGAGTATCTTCAAGATCCCTTGCCCATTCATGTTCACATAGTAATGTTAATTCATCATTAACATTCATTTCATGCCAAGGTATCTCATTAATCCATACCATAGGTTTTGAAGAATTTAAATCATTCAATTTAGTCCATAAATCTGCTTTCTCCTTATGTATAGGTAAAGAAGCTATTTCAGCAATCTTTGCACCTAATCTTCTTAATATCTCAATATCTTTCTTGTTTAATATAATTTCTTTTGCAACAGGTGGCATAGTATGATGACTTGGATCATGTAACATAAAATCTCCTCCTAATTAATATATATAATATTGACATCAATTAATTTATTATCTATACTAATAGTATCTTATATACCATCATATGTGTATTAATAAAATTGACATAAATATATATATTATTTACTTTTACTTAAGGGGCTGAGATTATTGGATAATTTTAATATAAAATTACTTAATGGAGGTTTTAATAATTGTCTGCCAGATTGGAGCTCGCAAGTAACAAATGATAATTGTTATAAAATCTATTTTACCACAGAAGGCGAAGCTAAACTTATCATAAATGATCAACAATATGAATTAAAAGAAAATAATGTCTATTTCATTAATGGATATAAATTACAAGAACAAATATGTTATTCTCATATGGACGTTTATTGGATTCACTTCCAACCATATTCTCTTTTTTTTAATAAAATATTAGATTGTATATCTCCTGTATATAACTGGAAACATAATAATCAATTACTTGATAATATTAATTTCACACATATTTTGAGTTTATTTAATAATGATGATAACGTTAAAAACAATATAATCAAAACTGCTCCACTTGCAACTTCCATGTATGTAACATCTTGTATTCTATTATTGATCTCTGATATGATAGAAAATCAAAAAAAGAAAATAAGTAAAATCTCATTTGGTGAATATGAAAAATTAAAACCCACAATAGATTTTATCAACAATAATTATACCGAATCAATAAGTCTTGAAGAGATTGCAGAACAAGTATATCTTAATCCTACATATTTTTTACGATTATTCAAAAAAAATTTCAATATAACACCTAGACAGTATATATTGAAATTAAGATTAGATGAAGCATGCAGTTTACTTAAGGGAACAGAATTGAGCATTAAAGAGATTTCTGATAAACTTGGTTTTTGTAATCAATTTTATTTTACTAAATCTTTTAAAAAAAAATTATCAGTTACACCTTCTGAATATAGGAAATTGATTATATTACCTTAATTAATAAAGGATTCAATATTTATTCATATTATGTTCATTATTTTAGGATATACTTATTAAAGAAAAGAGGGGTGCATAATGAAATTAACTTTTGGAAAATTGTTATTACTATTTACTATTGTACCATTCGTTGAATTGTATATACTACTGAAACTAGCTAATGTAACATCTGCTGGTATTACATTACTAATTATCGTCATTACTGGTATAATCGGTGCATACTTTGCCAAACATCAAGGTAGAGCGGTTATCAAAAACATTCAATATGAGAGCAATAACGGACATATGCCTGGAAATGAATTAATGCATGGTTTATGTGTTCTAATAGGTGGAATATTATTGGTTACTCCAGGAATTATTACAGACCTATTCGGATTCAGCTTACTCTTTCCATTAACTAGAACCATTTATGTGAATTTCATAAAGAAATATTTTTTAAAAAAATTTGAAACAGGGAGTATTAATTTTTATACATCAGATAGATTTTAAAATGAGAGCTGTCTTATAATTTTCTTACATTAGAGTAAGGAACTATAGTAAGACAGCTCTTTTCATGTCACCATTTTACTTTTGATTGATTTTATATCTA
The DNA here is from genome assembly GCF_027923465.1 of Vallitalea longa. Classification (NCBI taxonomy): domain Bacteria; kingdom Bacillati; phylum Bacillota; class Clostridia; order Lachnospirales; family Vallitaleaceae; genus Vallitalea; species Vallitalea longa. The sequence continues at coordinate 224,721 of NZ_BRLB01000003.1, read as the reverse complement.
GTTTTTAAGCTATTGATTAATTGTAGTTTATTATAATTTAATATATATTTACACTCCAATATTTGTTATAATATAAAATATATTCTACATAAAAATTTATATAGTATAAGGAATGATTTTAATTATGAAATGTCCATATTGTGGTAAAGAAATGGAGCAAGGCGTTATTCAAAGTCCATACGAAATATCTTGGGATAAGAAAAAACATCTTTTCGGAAGTGCTCATGGACGTAAAGAATCAATTGTATTATCAGAATCAACCATGATTAAAGGCTGTGCAGTTATTGCATATCTTTGCAGAGAATGCAAAAAAATAGTCATTGATTATACTGACGAAAAATGTGATTATAATACCCAAAATTAAGACGGCTATACTTATAAACCATAGCCGTCTTATCATATCAATCATTAAAGTATTAAATCAAAATTCTCCAATTTATTTTTGTCTTATTTTCACATCTTACTCAACTTATATTTTTTCCAAGCATGCAATGCAAGTGATATACCTATAACACCATATACTACAAATGCTCTGAAAAATTCTCCAATCTGCGCATCACCAAATATTGCTTTACCTGCTGTAGGTGATACAATGAATATCATGTGGAACAATATGACACCTGTAATCGCATGACTAATCTTGGCATTGCTAACGGAAGCTCCACCTATTAGAATTGCAGCTATAGAGAACATTGCCACCTGCATATGACTACCATATGTATTCATTGTACCTATGTTCTGTAAGAATATTATCTGCCCCCATGCAGCAAGTACAGTTGAAATTATTACCGCTTGTATTCTTGTTCTATTCACATTAATACCAGCAACTTTGGCAATATGCTGACTATGACCTACTGTCCTAAAATTCTGCCCTAGCTTAGTTTTCATGATGAGTCTATTAAATAAGCAAAGTAGAGCTATAACAATCCATGTTACAAGAGGTATTTTTAGATTTTTAAACATACTGTCACTCACTAATGTTACTACACTGATAACAATCAAACCTAAACTTACTGCCGTATAACCTATATAAGTTTCCCTTGGTTTTTTTAGCTTTATATTTCTGTTTAGATTCATTATCTGATATATAGAATAAATTAACAATAATATAGCTAAAATGATAATGAAGTAAAATAGATTCAATCTAAAGATACCATCCAATGCATATTTAATGCCTCCATCACCATTAACTCCATTCAGTGCTATAGTATTCCTAAGTCCTATCCCATCTGGCTTAATCATAATACTATCCTTCATAGGGATAACGGTACCTACCATAACAAGAAGTAAAAACTGATACAATCCATTTGCAAAAAAGCTTACTATAAGCCCAGCAATCATTTCTTGTCCTTTTGTTGCATTGAACAATCTTCCAGTCAGATATCCGAATAAAATACCAATAGGTAATGCCAACACTATACATAAAAGGAATCCTAATATTCCATCTACTTGCCAATAAGTAACAGCTATAATAGATAATTGACCTGCCATAGCACCAATAACCAATCCGAAGTTAAGACCAAGTCCTGCAAGAATAGGTATTAATAATGATAACACCAAAAATGAATTTCTTGATATTCTGTTTATCAGTTCGTTAAAAATATATACTGAACCAAGCTCTGATAACAACATACCAATAAGTGAAAGTGCAATAAAAATGATAGATACGATATTACTAATCGCGAATTGCTTAACAGATTCTTTTTTTAGGAATTTAGTCAACATATTTACCTCCTTTCACTTTAGTTAACGCATATAAGATTATCCCGTTCTGTATTACCATTCTAGCCATTTCTGAAATATTACCTTCTGGGAAAAGTTCATTAGCCACAGGCATTGAACTTGCTAATAATCCCTGGAACAACAATACTCCAATAATAACATGAGAAATCTTAGCTCTTTTTGCAGTAGCTCCTCCAATCAATATAGCTGCTACAGCAGGAAATGCCATATATAATGGTGCTCCATATAATTGTACAAATCCATAGCTGGAAGAATATACAATTATACCTATGGCACCAAGAACTGTAGATACCATATTGGCGATAATTCTTCCTCTATTAATATTCACTCCCGACGCCTTTGCGAATTCTGGATTCATACCAGCAGCAAGAATAACTGTACCCGTTTTACTTTTAGTATATAAAAATACTAAAAAACAGGTAAATAGAAATAGTAAGATCAACCCTGTAGGAATATGTACACCATAGATATCAAAGTGCCAAAGGTTATTTAATACATTACCAAAAGTCTTTTCAATGGTAAAAACATTCCTTAATCCTTTCCCAATGGGCCAAACCATTTTGGTACTTCTGAAAGGTAAAACTATCCACGCTATACACATAAATTGCACCATAGAAAATCCTGTATATGTTGCTATTGTCATTTCAGAACCTTTTACTGCATTAAGCAATTTTCCATATAGATATCCTATTAATAGTGCTAGGGGTAAAGAAAAAACCATAGCCATAAATAAACCAGGGAATCCAACAAATCCATATTCAATACTTATAACCGCTCCCACTAGACCGCAGAGTATTCCAATAGGTAAAGCAAAATTAGGACCAACTCCGGATTGAATTGATGGAACCATAGCCAAAACTAGTATTCCATACATACCAAATCTCTTTACTACATCAGAAAGTAACATATTCATGGGTAGGCCCTGAAAATTAGCTGTTACTAAAACAACAATAAATAAAATTGCTATGATTAATCTTGGTATTCCAATTTTATCAATATATACCTTCATTACTCCACCTCCCCTTCTGCAATTCTAAGCTCAATTCCAGACATTAATAATCCGAATTTCTTATTAGAATCTGAAGGTTTGAGAATTCCTGCTAATTTTCCCTTACTAATAATTGCTATCCTATCAGCTACACTTCTAATTTCTGATAATTCAGACGAAGTCATTATGATTGTCATTCCCAACTCTTTATTTAACCTTAACAATAAATCCAATATTAATTTCTTAGCCCCTATATCAATACCTCTTGTGGGTTCTGAGACAAATAATACATCAGGTTCTTGCGCAAGAGCTCTAGCAATACATACTTTTTGCTGATTACCACCGCTTAACCTTCCCACATGCTGTCTACTACTTGTACACCTAATATCCAATTCTTTAATTTTTTGCATTGTATATTTCTTTATTTTAATACTATTTCTTAATTTAAATAGTATAAGATCAAGTAAAAATTCATCTCTTATATTTAACGCAGTAAAAATAGTATTGAATTCTATAGATTCATCTAATATTAGACCTACATCTTTTCTATTTTCTGATACAAATGCAAAATCTTTTTCCAATACGCTTTTGGTATCATTCAATAGTAATTCTTTACCTTTATATATAATTTTACCTATTGATGGATATAACCCCATTATTCCGTTAGCGATACCTATTTTACCTTGACCTGCAAGTCCACCTATTCCTAATATCTCACCTTTATGTACTTGAAGATCAATACCTTTTACTTGTTCACCAGGCATATCGACATACAGATCTTTTATATCTAGAATAACTTCTTTTGCCCCATCTTGTATTTCTTCTTTATTCTGTATATTGATTTTTCTCCCTACCATCAGTTCTGCTAATTCTACTACATCAGTTTCTTCTGCTCTTTTATTACATACCCTTACCCCATCACGTAAAATAGTGACATTATCAGCGATTTCTATTACTTCATCAAGTCTATGTGTAATAAATAAAATAGCGATACCTGTATCAGCAATTCTCCTCATTGCTCTCAAAAGATTATTAGCTTCACTTTCAGCCAAAACAGCTGTAGGTTCATCAAAAACCAGTAATTTAACATTTAATTTATCTATCTCTCTGGCAATTTCTATAAACTGCATATATCCTATAGGTAATCCTGCTACTTTTGTCCATTCATCAATATTCATTTCCAACTTGTCTAATGCTTTTCTGGCATCTCTATTCATTGAATCAAAATCAACAGTTTTCAATTTTTCACCTAAGACTCTGCTGACCAAATTATTCTTTAATATCTCTCTATTCAATTTTATATTTTCACTAATAGTGAAATCAGGTATTAACATAAACTCTTGATGCACCATACCAATTCCTAACTTCATTGCTTCTTTGGGGGATTTTACATTAACCTTTTCTCCTTCGAAATAAACTTCTCCTTCAAAACCTCCTGTATTATGGATAACTCCCATACCAAACAGTATGTTCATTAAGGTTGACTTCCCCGCACCGTTTTCACCAACTAAGCAGTGAATTTCTCCTGGTTTGACTTTTAATTCTATATCCTTTAGAACCTGATTCCCAGAATAACTTTTGTTAATATTATTCATTTCAAGTAAATAATTATATTCCATGAATCTCCTCCTCATCATAGTGCATAGTTAATTTCATATACTATTCATTAATCAAAATGTTTAATGAACATATTGCCAGTATCATAATAAGGGACTGCCTAATAATACATTTCCTAATAATATATCAATCAATCTATCCACCATAAAAAATGTATTATAGACAGTCCCTTACTTATATGATATTTAAACCTATAGATCTATAAAATCAATTAAAACTAAGAAATAATTATCAAATTGTTTACCATTTTCCTCTAATAGTGATATATTAATAGCAATTTCCTCACCATCATCTGTCTTGGCATAATCAGTAAAGCATTCTTTTATTTTTTCTTCATTAATTTTTTCTTTGAACTTACCCTCTATCCATTGTTTCGCATATTGCGCCCCTGCTTCAATAAACATCATATTTACTGGAACAGGCCATGTGGACATTCTACCTGTCATATCATTTTCCGCATTGATTCTTCTTATTTCATCTATAACATAACCTGTGTCACCTTTTTTGTCTTCTGGTATTTCTATTTCTAGAGCTGCAGGAAATCCATGATATGGTGATGGACAACATGGTTGTGGATAAATAGCATGTTGCTGAAATACTGATTTGATAAGTGGTGGCTGCATAGCACAGTTAGTTGAGAAAAATGCTGTATCTTCTCCATATTGTTGAACTTTTTTAGGTACGTCTTCAATAATGAATTGTTGTGCACCCGAAGGACCCGCATCTCCTGTTGGATCTGGAGCAGTAGCATCAACGAATTTTATACCATATTTCTCACAATTTTCTTTGAATAGATCTCTTCTTGCTGCAAGTAAAGCATAAGACATATGTCTTGGGAAAGAATAATGTACAAATGTTTCTGCACCTTGTTTTTTTGCTTGATCAATAACTGCTGTACCCATTCCCAGTTCATCCATTTGGAAACAAACATCTGCTCTATCTGCTATCATATTAGGATCTTCTCCTGATGTACCAACAATAATTAATAGATCATCTCTTGTCTCTAGAACTTTATCTATTGCAGCCGATGTACCTGGAACTCCTTGGCATACAACAAGTGCTTTCACTTTTGGATCAGCAGCAATACCAGCTATATTAGCTATAACTGTTTCTTGCTCATCCATAAATTTCTCTGGGTAAGTCTGAAGAATAACCTTATCTTCACCATATTCATCAATAAACTTTTGCTTAGTTGTCTGTGCTGCTCTGTATTCTTCCTCATTTTGAGATACAGTACCTGTGATGATACCTATCTTCCAGTCACCTGTAGATTTCTTGTCACATCCAGCAAATAATGAAATGCATATAGATACAACAAGAAAAATCGAAAATAATCTCCTTACTGATTTCATAAAATACCTCCCACAATCTTTTACTTAATTAATAATTACACTATCAATATTATGAAAAAATATAATCAGCAACAAGTTGTCTAAATATTGTGTAAAAAAAAATGTTTTTTTAAGTAAGTTAATGTAAATTATTTTATTACTATAATATATTTTACTGGACATAGTATTATGTATATTTTTAACAAATAGTCTAGTTGTTTGCAGTATATTACCAACTATATCTAACAAAAACTTCAAGTGAAGTACTCATAAAACTTTTTTAACACAATAAAAAACTCCTTAATTAATTAATAATTAAAGAGTTTTGGTTATATCGTTTATTTATTTGAGCTCGCAAAACTAGAATAAAAAACTATTCTTTGTAAAAGATTTTATGATTATAAAGAATAATATAGCTCCAATAAATCTTCTCTAGCCTTCACAGGTGTTTTGCCTTCATATTTCTTAAACACACTGCAAAAATAATTTTCATTATTGAAACCTACCATATCTGCTATATCAGCAACATTCAGGTCCATTTCCAAAAATAATTTTTTAGCTTGAGCTATTCTATATTTGTTCAAATATTCTACTAACTTTTCCCCTTGAAGCTGTTTGAATATTCTACTGGCATACTCTGAATTCAGTCCTGTATCTCTGCAAATATCACCAACAGATAATTTTTTGTAATAATTCCTTGCTATATATGCTTTTATCTGGTTAACGACATATAGTTTTTTGTTTCCGTTTTCTTTTTTGTTATTGGTTTGTTTAATTACATGTCTAAGAATCTCTAAGAAATAAATCTTTGCAGATATCTGCCAGTAATCATCTTGTTTAATATATGCATTATATATTCTTCTGAACAAATATTCAACTTCGTCAGGATTATTGAATCTCATATACTCCGGTAGCATATATCCATCTTCAAAAACTGGATTTTCTCTCATATGTTCCGTATATTTAAGGATTTCACCAAAAAGTGTAACATACTTTTCTGCATCATTATAAAAATCATAATGCCATTCTTTATCGTTATAATAGAAGAAATCACAATGAAACCAATATAATTCTCCTAATAAATCCTCATCAACCCAAAATTCATGAGATGTATTAGGTTGTATAAGAATCAAATCACCTCTTTTAATTTTGTAATACCTATCTAATATTTTTACATTAGCTGTTCCTTTAAAACAATATAAAAATTGATGATCGTATATTTTTCTAGACTTGTGTCTCCAAGAATCTTGATGTTGTAATCCTACTTCACGTATGAATGGACATAATTCATCAAATGAATGTATTCTTTGTTTATGCATAATATCACCTAGTCAGTTTTAGTCTATTACATTATAACATAAATATTATAAGAATAAGGAAGATATTTTATACCTTATTCTTATGTTTTGATTTTATATCCACTTCAGTAAGAATAACAGCACTTAGTATAATAGCTCCACCTACTATAATTTTAGCAGTTAATGGCTCTAGCGATAAAATTACTGAAAATAAAGTTCCAAAGAAACCTTCCATGGAAAGTATGATACCTGTTTTGGATGCAGTAGTATGCTTCTGAGCTGATGTCTGCATAAAATAACATATGCAAGTACTGAAAATACCAAGATATAAAACAGCAGGTAAAGCACTTTCCCAATTAACTGTATAAAAAGAATCCAAATCAAATATTACTAATACGATACTTGATAAAATGGCAGCTGTCGTTATTTGAATTAATGTAATTATCTTAGCACTGCTACTTTTTACGGCAATTTCCAAATAAGCAATATGTAATGCAAAACCAACAGCACACACAAAAATCATTAAATCACCAAAATTAAATGAAGATAATCCATTCTTAGGTGAAATCGTTAAAATTCCTACTCCCAATAAAGTAACTACAGCCAATATAAATGATTTCGCTGGAGGACGTTTTCTTGTCATTATCCATACAATAAATGGAACCATAATTACATTAGTAGCAGTAATAAATGCACTATTAGAAACAGTTGTTTGAGACTGCCCTATAGTCTGCGCATAAAATGCTAGAAATAGTATACAACCAGCTATAATACCATGCTTTAATTCTTTACCTTTTATCAATTTCAATTGTTTAATAGATGTTAATATCAAAATCAAAGCTGCTACACTAAAACGCATAACCATAATCAATGATACACTCATATTTGCTTGAATAGCATATTCTGTTGCTATAAAACCGCTACCCCATATGATTGCAACAACGACAAGTTGTATATCAGCTTTTAATTCTATTTTGTTTTTCATTTTATGCTCCTCCATAAATACGTTCTTCACCATCAACTATATATTTGAAAGAACCATTACAGTTATCTGAATTTATTATTACGTCATCTTGCGTAATTAAAATTCTGAGAATACTACCTCTCCAATTGATAGAATAACTAACTTTTTCCCAGTTATCCGGCAACTTAGGATTAAACACTAAAGTACCGTTATTATCAACAGACATCCCGCAGTAACCTAGTGTGACACACTGCCAAGACCCTCCAGCAGAAGCTGCATGGATTCCTTCACGTGTATTACCTTGATTGTTTGTCATATCAACATATGCTGAACGACAAAGATATTCATACGCTCTTTCATAATCTCCAACACGTAAACCCATTAAACAGTGAATACTTGGGCTTAATGAAGAACGATGTAAAGTTCTTTTTTCATAATACTCGAAATTGGTTCTCTGTGTATCAATATCATAATCATATTCCATTAAAAACATAAGCATCACTACATCAGCTTGCTTAAGTATACATCTATCTTCTTTTTTTACTGCTTCAAGTGATTTTGGTAAAATCGGCATACCATTTTTATCCCATTCATCAATCTCAGCATCAACTAGATTAAAGTAACCATCGTACTGTTCGATTAGTCCTTCTTTATCTTTAATATAGATTTTATCGACTTTATCTTTCCATATTATCAATTCATCTTCGTCAAGTTTGATTTTATTTAAAAGATTATTATACATTACTTTATCATTTTCTTTATAATACTTCAAATATTTTAATGCTTGATTAATATTCCATTTTGCTAAATGATTAGTATAAGCATTATTATCTACTGGTTCATGCCATTCATCTGGTCCTGTTACTTTAGTTATTTCATATCTGTCCTCTTGTTCATTATATTCTAATCTAGAAACCCAGAATCTTCCAGTTTCGACTATTAATTCAAGACCCATTCCATCTAAAAATTCTTTATCCTTAGTGAACTTATAATATCTATTGGCACCATATGCAACAGCAGCTGTAACATGGTGTTCGTAATCTGCTACATAACATCTGTAACATGTTCCATCTGGTTCTATTGTCCATTCTGGACATTCCTCATCACCTGTATCAGCTGATTCCCATGGATATTTAGCACCTTCATATCCATTTTTATTAGCATTTTCTCTTGCTTTATCAAGAAGACGATATCTATATTCCACTAGATTATGAGCTACTTCTGGAAATACATAATTGAAAAATGGGAGAATGAATAATTCTGTATCCCAAAAAGCATGTCCTCCATATTCTTCACCATGAATAAGTTTCGCTCCAATATTAGTAGAAGGATCATTAGGATTAGGAGTACTCATTACATGGAAAATATTGAATCTTAATGCTTTCTGCATTTTTTCATCCCCAGTAATCTGTAGATCTGCCATATCCCATAATTTATAATATTCTTTTATATGATCTTCCAACTCATTATCAAAACCTTTTTTTACAAAAGTTTCTAGATCATTTAGGACTGTATCTTTTACATTGTCCGATTCTCTACCAGTACAAATATTAGCATATTTTTCTATAACTATGGTTTCACCTTGCTTAACATCAGCATCCAAAAACTCACAAGCTATTTCACCAAACTTCTTGAATGTCCTGCTTTTCAATCTATCATTACCATCATTATCTTTAATTTCAACAGCAGTTCCTGTTCCTATAGGGGTTTTATCATCTCTCGTATTACTTTCCAGATAACAACCGAAATCACTAAACTCACATACTTGTTCTGTACTTAGATGTTTAACTCTGAATCTAGGAAAATCTATGAAGTTAGTTACTGTTCCATCAATTATATTTTCAAATTCTATAACACCCTCATAATTTAATGGTGTGACAAATACCTTAAAAGCTCCACATCTTGGATTTTTTCTACTGAGGAATTTAATAATCTCTATCCTTGTCTCTCTACCATCATAAGCAGTTGAAACATAATGTTTAGCTACAAGACCTTTTTTCATATCAAGAATTCTTACATATTCTTTAACATCTTTACCACTCTCAATACCAATCTGTTCACACTCATAATACATTTTCAATTTATTCCAATCAGGAGTGTTACATAATTCTCTTTGAAAAGCTTCTGACCTATCAAATATACCATGAATGTAATTTGCTGGAAGAGTTCTTCTTACATCTCCTTCTTCATGGCTACCTCTATTTCCCATATAGCCACTTGCTAATCCAAATAATGTTTCATATACGAGATTTTCTCTAGGATCATAATTATCCTCTTCTATAATCCACTCATCTTCTGATATTATGTTCTGTATTTCACTTGTAAACTTGTTTTTATATGCCATATTAGCCTCCTATATTAATTTATGACCGTATTAACATAATCAATAGCTTCTCTTCCAATAGCTATTTTACTAACATTATTCTTAATCGGTACAATAGATAAGTTCCAGTTAAATGGTATAGTAAACACTTTATATTGATTCATTCTATCTGGACCACAGCTCTGACTGCCTAAACCAGAATTTCTCATATCGCAATTCACCAATAGATAATCTTCTCTATTTAAATCACAATGATATTTTTCTTTTATAAGGTTATCATCTTCAACATCTCTAACACTAAAATCCATGCTCTTATCAGTTCCTACTGCAAAACCTTCTTCATTATCATTTGTTAATACAGCCCATTTAACGTCTGTCCTATTTCCATTTTCTTGAGGAGATAGATATCCAAACTCCATTTCTTCAAAAGTTAAGCTGTAAATACCATCTTTTGCATTAGATTTACTGTCACAATAACATTCTCCTGGACCTTTACCATGATACAAGATGTTGATAAATTCTTTACTTATTTTCATTTGAGAACCTAGTTTTGGCAGATGTCCAGGTTTATCACCACTAAAAAAGCCATCATAGTTAATATTAATATTGCCATCATAAGATACTTTGTAAGTAATCGTTACAAAAGAACTCCATTCTAATGCTTTTGGTGCGAATTTACCCTTTAAAACTAGTTCCAATAAATCACCATCGCTATTTTGATTAACATTGTAAACACTCATTATCATAGAATGGATATGTTTTTCGTTCCATTCTTTTTTATTTTCAATGTCATTATCTGTAAATGCTCTATAGAAATTAAGTTCTGGACCTTTATCAATAATTAATTTATCATTAACAGTATAATTATAAATCCTGCCATCTATTAAAGATATATCAAAATTAAATCCTTTTCCACTTATTGATAGAACATTTTCTTTTTCAATTATTTCAGCTGGTTTGAGATTAGATATTTTCTTAGGTCTATAATTATTTATCAAAAGTCTTTCGCTTCCGGCTTTCCAACCTTTTTCAGCCCATACTAGATCTTTATTTAATACAAATTGTACATCTAACCACACATCATCTTCATTATCTGAAATATATAAATCATCATCTATCTTAATATAAACTGTTTCATGAGGATTAGCAACAGGCATTTTTATTGTTTTAGTTTTCATTTCTTTATCATTTTCAATTATAGTACACACTAAATCAAAAGAATCAAGGTTCAAGAAATCCCATCTGTTCTTTACTTTGATATACTGCTTATCCCACGAAAAATCTACTACATGAACATTTTCAATGACTTTTGCATACTCATAGAAACCAGGTGTAGGTGTTGAGTCTGCCATTAACAGACCATCCATACAAAAATTCCCATTATGAAATTTCTCTCCAAATTCACCTCCAAAATAATAACGTTCATTTCCTTTATTATCTTTTTGATAAACTCCCTGATCTTTAAATTCCCATACAAATATGCCTTGGACACGATTTGATTTTTCAACTAAGGTGTAATATTCTTTTAGACTTCCAGGACCATTACCCATTGCATGAGCAAACTCACATAATATATGAGGTCTTTTAGGTGACAATTGTGTATCTAATTCATATAACGAACCTACAGAAGAATACATTGTGCTACTAACATCAATAGATTCGTTTTTAAAATCTCCCTCATAGTGTACAGGTCTGATAGGTTCATTTTTTTTACACCATTCATACATTTTCTTAAAATTATTTCCATAAGATGATTCATTTCCTAACGACCATAGTATGACACATGTATGATTTCTATCTCTTTCAACTACTCTTTCAATTCTGTCAATATATGAAGGTAACCATTTCTCATCATTACATAACCTTGTATCTTGTTTAATTATTTCAAAACCGTGTGTCTCTAAATCAGCTTCGTCAATAACATATATACCGAATTCATCACATATATCATAAAAAAATGGATTGTTGGGATAATGAGAAGTTCTTATTGCATTCATGCCATTATCTTTAATTAATTTTAATTCTCTCAATGTTTGCTCATAAGTAACTGCTCTTCCATTTAAAGGTGAATATTCATGTCTATTAACACCTTTCATTAGGATTTTGGTACCATTAAGTAATAGATTACCATCTATGATAGCTAAACTTCTAAATCCTATTTTTTGTGGAATTGATTCAATTGTTATACCCTCTGCTGTTTTTAGATTAGCAATGACCGTATATAAAAATGGTTCTTCTGCGTTCCATGCTTTTACATTATCAATATACATTTTGAAATTTTGTTCTGCATCCTTTATGGATTTGATCAATCTATCATTTTCATAAATATTAATATCTAATTTAGTATTTTCACCGACTATTTTACTTTTGATATTTAGTATACCGGTTGATTTTTCAATATCAAAATCTGTATCTAAATTAATATTACTTATATATGATTTTTTTCTTATAATCAAGTATACATCTCTAATAATACCACCAAGCCACCACATATCCTGATCTTCTAGATATGTACCATCTGAATATTGATATACCACTACATATAAATCATTTTCTCCTTCATGAACATAAGTTGTTATATCAAATTCGCTTGGCATACGGCTACCTTGACTATAACCAACTTTCTGACCATTAATATATAGATGAAAAGCACTTTCAACTCCCTCAAATCTAATTGACAAATTATCAAGCATATGATTTTCAACCATTATTTTTCTTCTATAAATACCTGTCTCATTATCTAATGATGGTATGTTCGGTGGGTCTACTGGGAAAGGATACCACAAATCAGTATAAATAAATTTTCCATAACCATCATACTGCCAATTCAACGGAACTTTTATTTTACTATATTCATCATAACTGGGATTGTTTAATTCGTCATTAGTAACCTTTAAAGGAGAATTGAACCATTTGAAATCCCACTCTCCGTTTAAATCAACAATCCTATCTGATAATTTACTATCAAATTCTAAAGCCGAATTTTCATCTCCATAAGGATAGAAATGTGCTCTTGAAGGTTTTCTATTTTTATATAATATATTATTATTACTCCAATCAAAATTCGAAAGTTGAAACATCTCTTCACTCCATTCTAAAATCATTTCTATATCTACTGCCAAATCTAATAATTAAAATATTTACTTTTATAGTTTATCATTTAATTATTTCATTAAAAAATAAAAAACATTAATTAGTTATAAAAATTAGATATGGTTACTTTTTTTAGCTATAATATTCTTTTTAACAGCAAAAACTATAGATATTAATAGATCATTTTTATATAAAAAGGCTCGTACTCTCTTTTCACAGATGAATACGAGTCTTTTAGATTTATAATATACTACTAACCAAAAATATTATTTATTGAATTCAGAATAATATTCATAATGATTTTCTATGGATTTATATTCAATACCGTTTCTTTCAGTATCTTCCATTAATTTCTTTTGGAAAGCCTTTATTACTTCCTTTGGCTCCTTATTATTAATGAAAATATCGCTACCAGCACTTCGTAATCCTTTTGCTTTTGCTTCATCAGTTGGGATAACCCCTAAGAATACTAATCTGTCACTATACTCATTAGCCATACCAATATTTGGTAATTCTTTCAATCTTTCATCATCTGATATATCAATACTTTTTGCTGGTATAACACCTATATGCATTGAATTATCAATTAGATTTTTGTTTTCAGCCACATAATATTTCAAGAAATCGAATGCTACTTCTCTTTTTTTCTCATCAGTTGCTGAAACTGATAATAACCATTCAAATACTTTTGTATCATAAGCTGGTGGTACACTACCATCTTCTGTTGGCATCATGAAAAAGCCCCAGTCTACATCTGGATAAGAACTATTCAAGTATCCGCCTACCCAGTTCCATTGGTATATCATAGCTACTTGTCCATTACCCATTTGGTCTTCACAATCACCATCTGAATACATCATGAATCCGTCTTCTTTAAAGTCTTTCAACAAATCAATATTATTATAAGTTGTTTCATTATCGAAATTCCAAGTGAATTGGTCTTCTTTAAATATTGGTTCTCCTTTTTGTAAGTTAAGAGCTATAATCATATTTTCGAAAGTATGATCGATTGAGAAACCATATTGAGTAATATTACCTTTACTGTCTTTCTTAGTTAATTTCTTTCCAATTTCAGCAAATTCATCCCATGTTTTAGGTATATCTGTTTCAGTTAAGCCTGCTTCAGTCCACATAGCTTTATTATAGTAGATACCGCCTCCAAATGTAGTTCCTAGTGGAATGGAATATAATTTATCATCAACTTTAATTTTTTCAACTTCTGGAAAATCTGGTTTCAATTGTTCCATTGGGAAAACATCTTCTGGTAATTCATATGTTTTCTCTTTTAGGTTATTGATAAATGAAGGGTGTGATCTATAAAGATCTGGTCCATTTCCTGCATTTAATGCTAATGGAAGTTTTGTCCAATAATCTCCCCAAGGCTGAACAACAATTTTTATATTAACATTGTCATGAATCTTCATATATGAATCTGCTGCTGCTGTATAAAAACTTTCAACCTCTTGGTCTGTCCATAATACCAAATCAATTTTTTCACCATTGTTGACTACACTATTAATATCATATTTCAAATTATTACCAATATATTCTGGATCCTTATTTTCAACAACATTATTGTCTTTATCTTGATTCCCATCGTTTGTATCATTACCATCTTTTTCTTTATTACCACATCCAGCTAATAATAAAGCTACAACCAACATCATACTAATTATATAACTTATTTTTTTCATTTTGTTCCCACCTTCCAATATATTATGTTATAAGTGTGTCAAAATAAATTCACTCAACTATTAGAACTAATATGTCTTATCAATAACTAGATATATTTTCAATAGTATGCATATATTAAAAATATCTATAATTCAATTGCATAAGACCTATTTTATTCATTCCATTACCCAGTATCATCAAATAACCAATTAGGTTTTTAGTTATTTTGTATACTTTTTGTTTCATAACAGAATGGAATTTATTTAAAATTATTATATTATCATTTCTTGTTTTTGTAAAATAAAAAACCTTATTTTATTATAAAAAATAGATAATTACCAATAATCCATCAATCTCTTCTAAAAATTATTTTTTGATTTCCGATAGAGTTATTATATAATTCAATGTTATCACATGACATTATTTCTAGAGCGATATCACAGTTTCTAATGATATTATTGAATATTTTACTACCATCAGTACAACTAAGTGTTATACCAGTATTTTCATTACCATAAATATTATTATTCTCTATAATTATATTCTTATGAACACCAACTGCATTTTCTTCACATTCTGTGATTACAACAATTCCAGAAGTATTGTTATAAGTTCCATCTCCATAACCACAATCTTTTATTGTATTATTTCTGAGAACTACATTTTCACAGCTTATTGATTCCCACCAACCAGTAGCTGTATCAACATGAATACCAGTGCCAGTACAATTTTCTATAAGGCAATCTTCAATTACAACATTTCTTGTTTGTATTAGACATGCTCTCGCTCTAATATTATTAACATGGCATTTCACAAAACGTAAAGCAGCAACATCATTACTTTTTGTTAATAAATCTCCTACAACTATATTTTCATCAATAGAATCTGTAAAAGTTATAGTAGCCTTCCAATTTTCATCATCCACAGTTACTTCACTAACCGTATTTGATTCAAAAGGCTTTAAATCGGAAACTTTAGAAAATTCAACAGTATCTCCTTTTCTAGGAACATCAAAAACTTGGTCTTGAGTACCATTTTCATTTAAGATTGTTACTTCAACAGTATGTTCATCAAGAATTTCAGTGATATAGTTATAGAATCCATGAACATTTATGGCATCATCGCCCATTCCTTCAAAATAACAATTTTCGAAATCAAGAAGTCCCTCGCAATTAATAAAGTGAGTTGCATCTGTTGTTGTAGACATAATCCTATTATCTTTCGGTTTAACCTGTAAATTACGAAAAGTGATAGTTTTACTGTAATGACCTACGACACCCATTCCAGGATTATTATATAAAGTTATGCTATCAAAATATAAGTTTTCGCTCTCTAGGATATGAATACAAGGTCTATAATTACCCACATGTCTTAGAACCAAATAATTTCCAATTGTTAAATCCTTAGCTACCGATGCATTGAATTTGATTACACCTGGTTCAATGAGTTCAAACTGTGACATATTCCTAAATTTCCATATTAATCCAAAATGTCTATTGAAAGGATCATAATCCATAAGAGCCCATACAGGTTCTTTCCCCTTAACTGGGAAATCATCAAATATATTAACTGTTATTTCATCACCGCTGATTGATTTTATTTCCCCAACTGAGAATGGTGGTCTATCCCAATCGATAATTATATTTTTGAAAACAACATTTTTACATTTTTTAAAAGTAAAAGGTGATATTAAACCATGCATCATCAAAGTAGACCCTCTACCATCTATGACTAGATTATCGACATTTTCAAATAATACTCCAATATTATAAGGAAAACCATATTTTCCCCAATGAGTATCATAATCAAGAGTTCCCTCCATTAACTGTTGAAACTCTTTTATGGCATTATCATCTTTTAACTCATAAGTACCTTTTTCAAAAGTAATGCTGATATCTTTTTTTCCCTTAATTTCATCTGAGATATTACGTAACTTATCTAAAAATTTATCATCATCAGTCATTTTCAAATCAATATAAAAATTATTCATAGGCAGATTTTCTCCTTTTCTATTATTTTCTCTTATTTAAAACCATATAAAATGTATCATTCCAGAATATATTTATTATTTACTTTTTTAAAGTTGTTCATTGACAAATTTATCTAGATCAACACTAACTCCCTCATTTAATCTAGAATACTCAGCAGCAAAAGCCATTACATGACTTTGAATTGATGCATCTATAGAAGTTAGATTATTCTTGATATTATCTTCACTTTGATGTAATTCCATTACACTTTCAACAAGAAGCATATCTCCACCTTCATGCCCATCTAGATCTCCTGCCAATTTTGATATATCTATCTTCTTACCTTCTTTTCCAAAAGGTAGAATCTCTACAGTATGAGTATCAATATTACCAACTATGTTTCCTAATGTACCCATAACTTTTATTTGTCTTCCATCGCTAGTTGTAAAAGCACACATTGTAAAATCTGCTGTGGATTTATCTTCAAACTCCATAATTACTACTTGATGATCTACCACATTATTATCACAATGATATACACATCTTCCATAAGGGCCTGTTTTCAATGCTTCATATATAGTCTCTACAGTAGGTTCATGTACAACTGCAGAACATGGCCATTTCCAGATACCATTTTTCACACCTGTAATAGAATCTGTTACATATATTTTTTCTGCATCATATGGACAATCCTTTTGTACTTTACAACCATCTAAACATCTTTTTGTAGCACCCTCTGGAGCATTTTCTTTTTTGAAATAACTCAAATCCCCGAATGAAGATACTCTCTTACATTTCTTATTCATTAACCAAGCTATTAAATCTAGATCATGACAACTTTTTGCTAATATCATAGGACTTGTCTCATCTGATCGTCTCCAATTGCCTCTTACAAAACTATGAGCCTGATGGAAATACCCTACATTCTCAATAGCTTGGATTGATTTAACATCTCCTATGATTCCAGATTCTATTGCTTTTTTTATTTCTTGATAAAAATAAGTATATCTCATAACATGACAAACCGTTACATTTCTGTTATATTCATGAGCCTTTTCCATAATGGCTATACACTCATCTAAATATGGAGATATAGGTTTTTCCATCATTATATGATAACCTTTTTCTATTCCTGCAATAGCTTGTTTAACATGTTGCTTATCCTGAGTCGTAACAAATAAAATATCTGCTAGTCTAGGTTGTTCAAGCATTTCTTCCGCTGTTTTATAACAATGCTCTTTTGATACATTATACTCTTTCGCTGCATCATTTAATCTATTTTCATTAGGATCTGATATCGCTACAATTTTCATAATATCAGGATTGTTCTTTTGGTATTTGGCATAATCTCGCCCTCTTAATCCGAAGCCTGCCATAGCTACAGTTACACATTTTTTCATTATTCTTCCTCCTTTGAAACATTTAAAATTTATATAAATATATATTATTTATCCTTTTTCTCCACCTAAGGCAATTCCTTGAATAAATGTTTTCTGGAATATTAAATATACAATAACAACTGGAATGACCGCTATAGTTATACCAGCAAACATAGGTCCATAATTAGCGACAAACTGACCTTGTGTCATGGATAATCCAACCGGTATAGTATATTTCGCAACTTCATCCAACATTAGATAAGGCCATAAGTAATTATCCCATTCCCATAGGAATGTAAATATTGCAAGTGCTCCAACTGCATTCAGCATCATAGGCATAACTATCTTATGAAATATTTTCATCTCTGAAGCACCATCTATTCGAGCCGCTTCCAAAAATGAATCTGGTATGCCAAGAGCAAACTGATGCATAAGGAAAACACCAAATCCAGATATGAATGCAGAGTACAAAATAGATATATCTTTCCCTAACCAATTAAACCAGACCATCATTTGATAATTAGGTATAAGAGTTGCTGGCCAAGGTATCATCATTGTAGCTAGAATCATAGTAAAGATAACCCTATTTCCTCTAAATTTAAATTTAGCAAGAACATAACCTACAATAGATGAAACATATATGACAATTACTGTTTTTACAACTGCATAATACAAACTATTCTTAAAGAATATCCCAAAATTATATTTACTAAGTACATCTGTAAAGTTTTTTAGGTATCCCCAATTCTCAGGGAAAAATGCAGGTGGTATTTTTGTTATTTCTGCTGTTGTTTTAAAAGAGCTTAATATCATGAAAATGAAAGGAAGCAACATAACAGCAGCAAAAAATATTAGTATTATATGAACTATTCCATCATAAATTTTAGAATTATTTTTTTTCACAAATTACACCTCATTTTAATTATTTTTATTGAATTTTAATTGAACCATTGACAATATAAATATTATTGCAAACAATATAAACGATATAGCTGAGGCTGAACCAAAGTTATAGTAGGTAAACGCTTCCTCGAATATATAGAATGACATAGTATTTGTATCTGTCCCAGGTCCTCCTTCAGTAATGAACTTGATAGGAGTATATACCTGCATGTAATCAATTAATTTAGTAATAACTAATATCGTAATGGAATTCTTAATTAAAGGGATTGTTATACTTATAAATCTGCGAAATTTTCCTGCACCATCAATCTCAGCACTTTCAAATATACTAGGATCTATACTATTAATCCCCGCAAGAATCAACACAAGAGCATATCCAATATCTTTCCAAGCTTGAACCACCATGATTGCTGGCAAGGCTATAGAACTGTTTTGGAGCCATGGAACTTTTGACAAACCCATTCCCATCAAAACAGAGTTGAAAAATCCATTATCATAATTATACATAAACTTCCAAAGCATTGATACTGCCACCATCGAACTTATTACAGGAAGAAAATAAATTCCTCTATAAAATGAAGTACCTCTCTTAACTGAATGAATGAGTGCTGCAAAAAGCAATCCGAATCCAACTGTTAAGATTAATGAACCAATAGTGAAATAAATTGTATTACCTAATGATTTCCAAAATAGTGGGTTTTTCAAAGCATATGTATAATTATCAACACCTACAAACTTAAATACACTCTGAAATGGATTCCAATTAAAAAAACTAGTACTTAAACCATATATTATAGGAAAAAATACGAAAACAGAATACATTATTACAACCAAAGACATAGTCCATATTATTATAGTTTTCCTCCCTGATTGCTTAATCTTATTCTTGGCTACTTTCAAAGATGCCACCTCCAAAATACTATTAACTATTATTATTGCTTGTTCCTAATTAAATATTAAAACTGATGCTAGAATAAATATAGGCTTAATTTATTATAAAGTACTTTTATAATTTACTTAATTATACATTTCTTTATTGATTATTAAAAATAAAAAACCTTATTTTTTTATAAAATCCCTACAAAAAATAGTTTTTTCTATAATTAATTTTTGATATCTGTTAAGCAAAAATACATATACACCCAATAGAATGGTTAAGAATATTAGTATTTATTAACATATCAATTACTAGTTATTATGTATATCATCTTTTACAACAGCAATAACAAAAGAGGCTACGCATAATAAAAAGTTTCAAAAAAATAGATTCTGTTTAGTATTATAATGATATACTAAACAGAACCTATTTTAAAAAAGAAGATTCTTATTATTAACCTAATGTTTATGATAAGCTACAATCTAAAAATCAATTTAATAATTATAAAACATATAAGAAATATTATAAGAACAAAGGGAAGCAATGTAGTAAGTGCTGCTATTATAATAGCTAAAGTATCACCTTTCTCTAGCTGAATCCCATTTAGGCTTCCATGTTCCTTTTTTTCAAAATTTGTAATTTGTGACATATTATTATTCATTTATTTAACTTCAGCTCCTTTATAATGACATGCTACATAATGTCCTTTAGAAACTTCTTCCCAAATAGGAATTTCTTTTACACATTTTTCTGTTGCAATAGGACAACGGGTATGAAACTTACATCCTGTTGGAGGTGTTACATTGGAAGGTATATCTCCTTCTAATACAATTCTTTGTTTGTTTTTAATTATTTCCAGATTTGTAACAGGTATTGCAGATAGTAAAGCTTTTGTATATGGATGTAATGGATTATTATATAATTCATTCTTAGTAGCTAGTTCAACAAAATTACCTAAGTACATAACTGCAATTCTATCACTTATATGTTTAACAACACTTAAATCATGAGATATGAATAAATATGCCATTCCATATTTTTTTTGTAACCTATCCAATAAATTAATAATTTGTGACTGTATAGATACATCAAGTGCAGAAACTGCTTCATCACATACAATAAATTTTGGCTTTAATGCTAATGCTCTTGCAATTCCTATTCTTTGCCTCTGACCTCCTGAAAATTCATGTGGATACCTATGTATCATATAACTATCAAGTCCGCATGTCTCCATAATTTCCAAAACATATTTTTCTAGTTCTTCTGATTTTTTCTTAAACATGTTGTGAGTAACTACTGCCTCTCCAATAATTTGTCCTACAGTCATTCTAGGATTTAGTGAAGAGTATGGATCCTGAAAAATCAATTGAATTTCTTTTCGTAATGGTACCATTTCTTTTACAGAACATCTTGTTATATCCTCATTTTTATACTTTATTGTACCTTCAGTTGGTTTATATAATTTAAGTATTGTTCTACCAATCGTAGATTTACCACATCCTGATTCTCCAACCAAACCTAATGTTTCACCCTCATATATTTGTAAATCTATTCCATCTACAGCTTTAACTGCTAAAGCTTTCCTATTCTTATCTTTCTGACCTGTAGGAAAATATAGTTTCAATCCTTTGGTTTCTACTATTATATTTTTATTCATAATCTTTCCCCATTTCCGGATAGAAACATCTTACAAAATGATCTTCTTCCACCTTTATTAATTCTGGCATTTCTTTATTACACTTTTCAGTTGCATACTTACACCTAGGTGCAAATCTACATCCTTTTGGTAAATTTAGTGGGTGTGGAACACTCCCGTCTATTTGTTCAAGTTTCTCCAAATCTTCATCTAGTTTCGGAATAGATTTCAATAATCCTCCTGTATATGGATGTTCGAATTTCTTAGTTCCAAATATCTTGTTTACTGGCGCCCTTTCCACCACTTGTCCACAATACATAACAACAACATCATCTGATAACTCAGCTATAACTCCTAAATCATGAGTTATAAACATAATAGCAGTATTAAACGTTTCTTTTAATTCATTCATTAACTTAAAAATCTGTGCTTGAATTGTTACATCCAATGCTGTTGTAGGTTCATCAGCAATAAGTAACTGTGGTCTACAAGCTAATGCCATAGCTATCATAACTCTTTGTCGCATCCCTCCAGAAAATTCATGAGGATAACAATTTATTACCCTCTCAGGTGTAGGTATTTTTACATTTCTAAGAAGGTCTATAGCCTTTACCCAAGCCTCTTTTTTAGATAGCTTTTGATGAAGCATAAGAGGTTCTGTTAACTGTTTTCCAATTCTTAATACAGGATTTAGGGATGTCATAGGTTCTTGAAATATCATAGATATCTTATTTCCTCTAATCTTTCTCATTTCACTAATACTTGAATTGACAAGATTTTTACCATTAAAAACTATTTCTCCTTCTACAATTTTCCCTGGATAATCCAACAAATTTAGAATACTTAATGCAGTTACTGATTTTCCGCTACCTGATTCTCCTACTATACCAAGTGTTTTTCCTTCTTCAATGTGAAAATCCACACCGTTAACAGCTTTTACAATACCTTTATCAGTAAAAAAATACGTACACAGATTATTAACTTCTAATACTTTCCCCACCTTTTGCACCTCCAAATGTTTTACTAAAGAATCTGCCAATTCTACTAAATAAACTTATCTTTTTAATTACTTCTGACTTTGGATCAACAGCATCTCTAAGTCCTTCTCCAATTAAATTAACACTCATTACAAGTAAAAACAATAATATCCCTGGAAATACCCATAGCCACCAATAATTTTTCATGACAACTGATGTAGACGCTCTTTGGAGCAATCCTCCCCACGTAGCAACTGGTTCTTTAACCGAAAGTCCTAAATACGATAGAGATGCCTCAAGCATAATAGAAGTAGCAAAATTTATAGTTGCAGCTACTATTACATAAGCAATAACATTGGGAATAAGGTGTTTAGTTATTTGTTTTCGTGTTGATATACCAAGTACTTTTGTTGCAGTCATAAATTCTTGTTCCTTTAGTGATAAAATTTGCCCCCGAACCATCCTAGCTAAACTTGGCCAACCTAATAGACCAATAATAAATATCATAATAAATAATCTAGTTTCATCTGGATAATCAGCAAACATAGCAGATATAGCTATTGCTAATGCTAAAAATGGAAATGATATAACTATCTCAGCAATACGCATTAAAACAACATCCACATATCCTCCAAAATATCCAGATATTGCACCAAAAATCACACCGATAACTACAATCATCAAAGTAGATAATACTGCTACTTTTAGAGCTATATATCCACCTGTAATTACTCTGTAAAAATAATCACGACCATATTTATCAGTTCCAAACCAATGTTCACTATTAGGTGATGTATACGAACCTTCTCCGATTTCTGATAAATTAGCAAAGTCATAATTAATTAAAACGGTGTACAACTTAAACCCTAATACAAATATTACAATAGCAATGAAAATCCAGAAACCGAACATTGCTAATCTATTTGCTCTAAATTTAATAAACATTAACCGAGTTGGAGAGATTATTCTTTCATGTTTTATTTCTTTATTTAATGACATTATTTTTTCCCTCCTTCTCTAATTCTTGGATCAACTAGCGAATAGCCAACATCCTGCATAAGATTTCCTAACAATGTTAACAGCGCAAAAAATATAAGTGCAACTATTAATACACTTCTATCTCTAAATTTATATGAATCATTAATCAAGTTCCCTATACCTGGCCACACAAAAATTTTCTCAACTATAATAGAACCGCTAAATAACAAAGGTATATTAGCACCTAATAATGTTACAATAGGTATAAGTGCATTTCTAAATGCATGTCTATATATAACAACTTTTTCACTAAGTCCTTTTGCCCTTGCAGTCCTTATATAATCTTGTTTTAAGACCTCTAACATCGAATTACGAACATATTTCAATAGAAATGCTAATTCAGCTAAGGTTATAACTAATACAGGTAATATGTAATACTGAAAATCAGGTCTATAACCCATAGGATCCGTCATACCTGATATTGGTAACCATTTCAAAGTGATTGAAAATAGAAATATTAATAACATAGCTAGAAAAAATCTAGGCAATGAAATCCCAGCTATTGAAAATACAGTAAAAAATTTATCAAATATTGAATTCTTTTTAACTGCTGATTTGATACCTATAACTATTGATAACACAAAAGCCAACGCAAAGCCAAGTAAATTAGCTTTAAATGAATTTAAAATATGCTCACCAATAAACTCTTTAACAGGTCTATTTTTAATTACGGAATATCCAAACTCTCCACTTAATAATTGTTTCCACCATCTAAAAAACCTAACTATAAAAGGATCATTAAGTCCGAGTTTTTGTGTAAAAAACAAACGTTTTTGTTCAATTTCTTCAGGGGTACCAGTAAGCTGCTCTGGATTTAAAAACGCATTTAAAGGATCGCCTGGCATAAAT
This sequence comes from Vallitalea longa, assembly GCF_027923465.1. Lineage (NCBI taxonomy): Bacteria > Bacillati > Bacillota > Clostridia > Lachnospirales > Vallitaleaceae > Vallitalea > Vallitalea longa. The sequence goes on along the minus strand of NZ_BRLB01000003.1, from coordinate 200,061 downwards.
TCTACAATAGAAAAGATAAAAAATGAAATTATTAAGATAACTGGGATGATCAGTAATAATCTTTTAAGTATGTATTTAATGAGTGGTGAATATTTTTCTAAAAAAGAAGGTTTTTTATAATCTGATTCATGTTTTATATCTATGTTTTCCAATATTTATCATCCTTTTCTTGAAAGTCCCTACTCAATAAAACAAATAGGGACTTTTACAATATTTGCTAATATAAATTATTTAAGTGTTGTTTTAAGTAATGCAGGTACCCAGCCCCATATTGCATTAGTATTAAATCCTTTTAATCTCTTACTATATAAATCATGATAATCATTAGAATATAGTGGTAATACTGGCATTTCATCATTCATTAATATTACCCATTCTCTATATGCATTCTTATATACTTCATCACTCTCTGCAGTTCTCATAGTGAGAAGTAACTCATCACATTTATCATTGTTAAAACGAGAAGTATTTGTACCAACACCACTTCCCCATGGATCAACAATTTTATCTGAGTGCCAGTTATCATAACCATCATATACTATATCAAGAGTCGTAGCTAAAGCATACATATGATATTTTCTTTCGTTTTCAGCTAATCCTTGACCATAATAATGATCTAATAATATTGCAAAGTCAACAAAAGATACATCAAATTTAATTCCAAATTCCTTACCAGCTTTACCCATTGTAAGATTAAGTGTATCTGCCCAATCTTGAGAACCTGCTGCAACTTTTATTTCAAGTTTTTCACCATCTTTTGCCCAAATACCATCTGAACCTTTAGCCCAACCTGCTGCTGATAAAATTTCATTAACCTTTTCTTTATCAGATGTATACTTAGTTAAGTTATCGTCAACCCATTTTTCGTCTATCATCCAATAATTTGTAGTGTAAGGTCCATCTGTACTTAGAGAATATTTACCTAAAAATGCTTCACGAAATACTACTCTATCAATTGTGTATGCTATAGCTTGGCGAACTTCTTTATGTCTTACTGGTCCAAAATCAGCATGGAATGTAAGATGACCATAACCTTGCCTTGGATAATTACAATAATCAAAATTATCATCTGCTTTTACTGCTTCAATCTCTTCAGCTTCAACTACACCTGGCAATATATCTATACTTCCAGTAAGTAGTTCATCAAGCTGTGTTTCATCAGAAACAACTTTTGCAATAATGTCTTTAATTTCAGGTTTTATCCCTTCATAATTTCCAATATAATTCTCGTTAACTGTAAGTTTAACATATTGCCCTTCTTTATACTCAACAATCTTATATGGACCATAACCTATAGGATTACTAATTATACTATCTTTTACATGTTGCTGAATTGTTTTGTCTGCTGGTTTATCTTTCATAGCCCATTCTTCACATAATATATTTACAATAAACACGAGACTATCAGTAGCATAATATTTCGCTTTTAAGGTGAACTTAACAGTCAAATCATCAATTTTTTCTACTTTATCAACATATTCATGTAGACTAGAAGTACCACCTGCAGCTGTTATATCTTCGGCATTCATATAAAAATCATATGTAAATATTACATCATCAGCAGTTAATGGAGTACCATCTGAATATACTAAATCTGGTTTAAGTTTGAATGTGTGAACTATTCCATCGTCGCTTTTCTCTCTAGATTCAACAATTGAATTTTCTACAATCTGTCCATCTTCAGTACTAGTCATTAATCCTGCAGGTGAAGTACTAGCACCACCAAATACTAATTGACGTATGTTACCATCATAAGCATTATTACCCCAACCATTGATAAAAAAGCCATTATAGTTAGGAGTTCCAATAGTTACATGACCTGAAGGATTCCATCCTTCTTCTTCTTCCTCTTCTTCCTCCTCAACATCTTGACCATCATCATTTTCTTCAACTTCAACATCATTATTTGGGTCTGTATCAGTTTCTTCAGCTTTTTTACTACATGCTGTAAATGAAACAATTAGAGTCAAAACTAGAAACAACGTTAAAAATTTTTTCATTTTAATTTCCCCTTTTTTATAATTTTTATTTTAAGAATAAGATGAATATTAAATATCACCCTATACATTAAAACCAAAAATATCAAGCGTAAGTTAAAACATTCTAATACTGATAAAAAACGACATTATTAGATATATTTGTAAATAAAGATCTATAAATGTCACCTTATGGAGTAAATTAAATTTTAATCGAAAAGTATTTTAATGTGCCTTTTAAGAAAAATTGGGTATTTTATTTTTTATGATATGTTATTAAGCTGAAATTCAAGTATTAAGATATACTATATTAAGATATATTTTGATATGTTAATATGTTAGATTAAGTTTAGTAATCAAACCTGATGATAGGTTAATTAAATATATTGTATAATGATATGCCAATATAAGATTATTGCTGTTATATAGAAAGTTAATAATTACGTTGAGACATATAAAAATATGTAGCTATTAAATTGTATGTTTTTTTTTCATATTCAATTCATATTTATTATATAAACCAAAAGCAAAACAAATTAAAATGTTTAAAATTTATACTTATATAAGATATATTTGCAATGTATTTTATAATTATTTTGTTTATTGTCTTATATATATGATTATACTAACTTAATAATATATAGTTTGTCAAGTTAGAATTTTCTTCTTTTTACGACAAAAGTTTTCTTAATGCATTATTTTCTATCAATATATTAAGAAAACCTTTTAGATTATATTATAAAATTCAACAAATAAAATACTTAGATTTATAATAATAAGAATTTTAATATTGTCCTAATAAACCTTTTTTTCTAGCAACTTTACTACATTTTTCAAAAACTATTAACCCGATAATAAAATAAATAGCTGAATTAGCAATTAATATTATGTAATCAGAAATAGGAAAATCGTATAACTTCTGTCCACCCAAAGTTATATCATATACTTTATCTATAGCTGGTCTGAATGGAATCAATGATATCCCCACCTCTCCTATCATGCTTTTAGTTGGAACTAATATAGCAATGAAAAAATATTGAATTATATTTAAGAATGATTGCACCTTTTTAAAAATAAGAGCTAACCCTCCAAAAATCAGACTAATACCAAACATACTGAATATACCTAAAATAATTAAGAGTAGCAACGGTCCCACATTGATATTAAGTTGATATCCTGTTGTTGCCATGATAAATACTAAAATGATAAAAGAAACTATCAGATTGATTACCAAATCGCAAATACTTCTAACTATCAATATCTTTCTAAACCCCATATCAGTCATACTAATTTGCTCTAAGGTACCTGTATTGGCATCCTTACTTATACTGTAGGCTATATTTTCATAAACCATTAGCATTATGGTCCAAAGGAAATAACCAATAACGAAGCCTTCCATTGTTTCTCCCAACTCTATAGGACTTACATTCATATAATTTCCAAACACTTTCACTCCATAAAACATGGCAATAAAAAGTACGTATAGACTCAATATGTTAGCAATGGTATTGAATTTATATCTAATCAGCTCTTTAAAAGATTTTTCTATGGACACTTTCACTAAATAAAATATCTTCATAATCAATCATTCACCTCACTAGTAAGATTCAAATAAACTCTTTCGAAGTTAACGTTTTTCTGTTTAAATTCTTTTATCAATATTTTATTTTGCTTTAAGCTATCTATTATGTCATATATATCCCTAATATCTAGTATATCGATTTCTAAAGAGTTTCCTTCGTTGACAAGATATAATTCATAATCTAACTTAGATAAGCAGATTTTTTCTTGTTCGTTAATAGTATGTTGTAAATTTATTTCGTAAGTCATGCTTTTAAACATATCCAGAAGATTGCTCATCGTATCATGAACTACTATTTTTCCATTATTCAATATGACGACATCATTACATACTTCTTCAACCAAATTCATATCATGGGTACATAGAAGTACCGTTTTCTTCATATTGTTAGCTATATACTTAAGTATGTTTTTTATTTCCATAAAGCTTTTGACATCTAGCCCAAGAGTAGGTTCATCTAGAATGACTATCTCTGTATCACATATTAATGCCATGGCTATTGCTACTTTTTGCTTCATACCTCTTGATAAATTATTGACTACCGTATCTTTCTTATCTGATAAATCAAAGTCATCAAGGAGACTATCGATTTTATCTTCGACTTTCTTGCCACCTAAACCTCTTATTCCTGCAAAATATCTTAAATTCTCTCTAGGCGTCAATCTCCAATATAGATTTCTAGTTCCTTCAAAAAGCGCTGCCACTTTATCTATGGATTTTACATTTCTCTTGCCATAAAGTCTAATATCTCCTGAATCAGGGATAATCAAATTACATATGCTTTTTATTGTAGTGGTTTTTCCCGATCCGTTGGGACCAAGGATTGCACATATATCTCCTTTATCAACTGCAAAAGAAATATTATCTACAGCTGTTAGGTCTCCATATTTTTTCACTAAATTATTGACTTCAATAACTTTCATTGCTACACCCCCAAAATTAGAATAATGTATTGCTCTTATTACCTCTAGGACTACCATTTTAAACTGATGTTTTCACTCTTTTTCTCCTTTCAATTTATTAATACTATTCTTAGCCCAATTAATACACATGTCATAATAATATTCTCCATAATCAGCAGTGATACTCCAATAAATTTCATCCTTATTCTTTTCGCATCTACTTCTACAAGCCTGTTGTATATTCATAAGTTCTTTTTCACATCTTTCCTTGAAATCTTCAAGCATTCTTATATTATCATCATCTCCTCTTTCCCCAGCGAAAAATGTTTTTAATAATAAAGGGTTTCTTGTAAATAATGCATCATCAACGCAATCAATAGTCAACCATTTTTCAAATTCATTTTTTCCTTCATCAGTTATCGTATACAGCTTTTTATTAGGTTTTTCTGTTTGAAAAACAATCTTGGAAGTTAACCATCCTTCATCTTCCATTTTATTTAATTCCCTATATATCTGACTTCTATTTGCTTGCCAAAAAAAATTCAAAGAACTTTTAAAGAACTTATCCAGTTCATATCCTGACATTGATCCATAATGTAATAATCCTAGAAGTCCATGTTTTAATGACATAATATATCCGCCTTTCTATAATTATATTACACTTGTTTCATATGATATGTTAATTATATTACATTAGTAGCTTATTATCAAGAATATCAATTTATTTTTTATAATATTATGTTATATCAGCAAATTAATTGTTTTTTTATATATAATATCAAATATTCATCTTATAAAATTAATGTTAATATATTTATTCAACTTAATTTTTTAAATAAATTTATATATGCCACCCATTAATCTATTACAGAACAAATAACTTTCAAAAACTTTTTTGATAATATCTACTTATATACAGTATAAAATATAAGAAGTAAGAGATATACTAATAATGCCGCAAAAAACATATATTAGTATGAAATCTCTTACTTCTAATCTAATAATACAATATGATTCATTTTTATTGTTACATAAGACATAGGTACGAAATGAATAATTTTACAAAGGTATATTCCCATGTTTCTTATTAATCTTTTCTACACGTTTACTTCTAAATGACTGTAATGCCGATATTATATAAGGTCTTGTCATCATAGGTTCGATAACTGCATCAACATAACCCCTAGAAGCTGCAACATATGGATTGGCAAAATTCTCTCTATACTCATTAACCTTTTGTTGTCGCATCCCATCAGGGTCTTCTGCTTTTTTTATATCTTTCCTAAAAATGATATTAGCTGCACCTTGTGCCCCCATAACAGCAATCTCAGCAGTAGGCCAAGCGAAAACTATATCTGCTCCAAGGTGTTTACTGCTCATAGCTATATAAGCTCCCCCATATGCTTTTCTTAATATGACATTAATCTTAGGTACTGTTGCTTCACAATACGCATATAGTAGTTTAGCTCCATGCCTTATGATTCCATTATGTTCCTGTTTAACCCCTGGAAAATACCCGGGAACATCTGTCAACGTGACAATAGGTATATTAAAACTATCAAGAAATCTAATAAATCTTGCCGCTTTATCAGAAGCATCAACATCTAGTGCTCCCGCAAGGAATTGTGGTTGATTGGCTATAATACCAACTGTCTCATTATTCATTTTGGCAAAACCTACTACTATATTCTGAGCGTAATTTTTATGTACCTCTATAAAACTATCTTTATCTATTATCTCATTAATAATTAACTTCATATCATAAGCTTTAGTTGGAGTTTCAGGTATGATATCCATAATTCTTGATGATTTTCTATTAGGATCATCTATTACATTAGTTTCTATAGGTTCCTCTAAATAATTCGAAGGCAGATAATTGATTAACTTTCTGATTTCCTTTATACATTCTGATTCATCAGCATAATGGAAATGTGCTACACCACTTTTGCTTGCATGAACATTTGCTCCTCCAAGCTCTTCCTTGGTTATTTCTTCACCTGTTACCGTTTTTATTACTTCCGGTCCTGTAATAAACATTTGACTTGTATTATCCACCATAAATACAAAATCAGTTATAGCTGGTGAATAAACAGCTCCTCCTGCACAAGGCCCCATTATTACTGATATTTGTGGAATTATACCTGACGCTTTTGTATTTCTATAAAATATCTCTCCAAAACCTCCTAGAGCATCTATTCCTTCTTGAACTCTAGCTCCACCAGAATCATTGATTCCTATTATAGGAGCACCTGTTTTAAGAGCCATATCCATTACTTTGCATATTTTTTGAGCATGTACCTCACCTAGAGAACCACCCATTACTGTAAAATCTTGTGCGTATACATATACCAAACTGCTGTCGATAGTACCATAACCAGTTACAACACCATCACCCGGTATTTCTACTTCATCAAGTCCAAAATCAGTTGATCTATGTTTCATATAAGCTCCTATTTCTACAAAACTATTAGCATCAAGAAGCATATCGATTCTTTCTCTTGCTGTCATTTTCCCGGAATTATGCTGTTTCTCTATTTTTGTTCTCCCTCCACCTTCTAGTAGCTTGTTTTTACGCTTGTACATTTCCTGTATACTCATTTGCATATTTGTCATTATTTCACCTCCCTGGAAGTAAATATCATGTAATCAAATTCATAGCAACTATACTATTTCAGATATTTTGATAGGTCTTCCTTCTTCCAGAGATTTCTTAGCTGCCATTGCAATTATAACTGCATTTAATCCGTCAATTCCTTTTACAGGTGTTTCTGTATCATTTTTTATAGCTTCAAAAAACTCTTTCATTTCATTTATAAATGATTTCATATATCTTTCTAAAAAGAAGTATAATGGCTTGTCTTTTGAAACTGCCTGCTCAGTCCTTAATATTGTATTGGTTTCAGTATCATTTTTTGCCTCAATAGAACCTTTTGAACCAAATACTTCAACTCTCTGGTCGTATCCATAAACAGCTTTTCTACTGTTATCAATTACTGCTATAGCACCATTTTGAAATTTGATAGTTACTACTGCTGTATCAACATCACCTGCTTCTCCGATTTTCTTATCGACTAAGCTTGCTCCCACTGCAAAAACTTCACTAGCTTCACTTCCTGCTTGAAATCTAGCCATATCAAAATCATGGATGGTCATATCGAAGAACAGTCCTCCAGATACTTTTACATATTCAATTGGTGGTGGTTCAGGATCTCTTGATGTGATTTTAATGATATGAGGTTCACCTATAACACCATCTTTTGTAATTTGATTTATCCTGTTGAAGTTATGGTCAAATCTTCTATTGAAACCAACTTGAAACTTAACACCTGATTTTTTTACTGCTGTTAATACTTTTGAGATTCTATCCAAATCATAATCTATTGGTTTTTCACAGAAAACATGTTTCCCTGCTTCTATAGCTTCTATTGAAATCTGAGCATGAGTATCTGTTGACGAACATACAAGTACTGCATCTATTTCCTTATCTTCAATTATTTTGTGATAATCATCATATACGTTTTTAATACCTAAACTTTCAGCCCACTCATTCACACCATCTAATTTGATATCTGATACTGATTTGATAACTGCATCAGGTATATTGTAAGTTATACTCTTTGCATGAAGTCTTCCAATTCTCCCAACACCAATAATACCGACATTTATTTTTTCCATATATGTATCCTCCATTATAATAAGTAATTAAATCCCTGTGTTTTTCTTAATATATTTTCTAGCTTTTAATGCATATTCAAAAGGATTAGCTTTTGAAGGGTCCTGTTCAGCTTCAACTACCATCCAACCTTCATAATCACTATCTTCCAATATCTTAAAAATAGGCTGAAAATCAATTATTCCATCTCCTGGTACTGTAAATACTCCCATTTTGACCCCTTCTAGAAAGCTCAATCTATTTTTCTTGACTTCATTAACTATTTCCATACGAACATCTTTCAGATGAACATGTGCCACTCTTTTTATATGTTTATCCAATACGTCATAACAAGCTTTTGAACTTAACTCTGAATAAGCTAAATGCCCTGAATCAAATAATAAATACACATTATCATTAGTCATATTCATGAACTTGTCAACTTCTTCAGGAGTTTGTACACCTGTTCCCATATGATGATGATAAGATACTTTCATTCCTTTTTCAGCAGCTAATTCAGCTAGTTTATTCATACCTTTTGTAACTTTCATCCATTCTTCTTCTGTAAATACCGGTTTAGCATAGAATATTGCTTTTTTTGTTCCTTGAATACTATTTCCTTGTTCAGAACAACCAATCATTTTAGCTCCTAGAGCATACAAGAAATCTCTTTGTTTAATGAAATTATTAATTGTAACCTCTTCTGGTTCTGAAGTAAAAAGAGTTGAAAACCATGCATTACATATGCTTATGCCTCTTGGGTCAAGATATTGTTTTAGTATTTTCGGATCTTTTGGATATTTATTTCCTATTTCACTACCTGTAAACCCTGCTAACGCCATTTCACTTATACACTGTTCAAAAGTATTTTCTGAGCCAAGTTCAGGCATATCGTCATTAGTCCACGCAATGGGAGCTATGCCTAATTTCACTTTATTTCTATCCAATTTTTCAGCCTTCTCTCATAATTTATTTATTGAATATGATTAATATCTTCTAGCTTCGTCGATTCTTTTCTTTAATTCTTCTGTAGCATTTATAATGCTTTCTTTTTCTGCAACTTCAGCATTTCCCACACGCCAGAATGATTCATAACCATCAGTCATAGTTTTTGGTAGAACTTTAATATCAATTAAAGTTGATACATCCTGTTTCTTGGCATCATTTATAGCAGATACTAAGTCTTCCTCTGTTCTGACAGTATATGTTTTGCATCCATATGAGGCTGCATTCATAGCGAAATCAATTTTAATGAGTTTTCCATCCAATAATCCTGTCTTATCATTTCTATGACGCATTTCTGTACCGAAACTTCTCATTCCATTACTCATCTGTAGATTATTTATACAACCGAATTCCATATTATCAAATAGTAGAATATTGATCTTAGCACCTTCTTGTATCGATGTGACAAGTTCTGAATGAAGCATCATATATGAACCGTCTCCAACCATTGCATAGACTTCTCTTTCTGGTTGAGCTAGTTTCACACCAAGTGAAGCGTTGACTTCATAACCCATACAGGAATAACCATATTCCATATGATAAGTGTCAGGCTCTTTCGGTCTCCATACCCTTTGTAAATCACCTGGCAAACTTCCTGATGCACCCACAATGATTGAACTGTCATCTAGAATATCATCCAGTACACCTAATACTCTTGTTTGTGTCAAACTAGATTGTTGTATATCCTTATACTCTTCTAATTTGTCATCAAGATGTCCTCGTATCTCAGGTATAAATTTATCCTCATACTTAACATTAAATAAACGATTCACTTCATTATTCCATTTATCTTTGATATCTCTTATCTCATTGGTATAAGCTGATTTATACTTTTCCTTCTGTAATCTTATTGTCAATATCTCCAAAGAGGTCTTTGCATCAGCAACTACTTTCACTCCATCTAACTTACATGCATCAAATGAAGCTACATTGATATTAAGGAATTCAACTTCTGGATTCTGAAACAACCATTTGGAAGCAGTTGTAAAGTCGGTATATCTAGTTCCAACACCAATAATCAGATCGGCTTCTTTCGCTAAAACATTTGATGCAAGATTACCTGTTGTTCCTATACCTCCCATATTCAATGGATAATCCCATGTAACTGTACTTTTACCTGCTTGTGTCTCTCCAAAAGGTATGTTAAATCTCTCGGCAAATTCTTTTAATGCATCACCTGCTTCGGAATATCTAACCCCTCCACCGCATATGATAAATGGTTTTTTCTTATTTTTTATGATATTGAATGCATCATTAATCATACCTTCTGTAGGAATTCTTCTTTCAATCCTATGTATACGCTTATTAAAAAAACTAATTGGATAATCATAGGATTCTCCCTGAACATCTTGAGGAATTGCTATAGTTACAGCACCTGTCTCAGCTGGGTCTGTCAAAACACGCATAGCGTTAATCAAAGAAAACATTATCTGTTCAGGTCTGTATATCCTATCAAAATATTTACTTACTGCCTTATAAGCATCATTTGTAGTAAGTGTAAGATCATGAAATTGTTCAACCTGTTGAAGAACAGGGTCAGGTTGTCTACAAGCATATGTATCACCAGGAAATAATAATACTGGTATTCTATTAGCCGTAGCAGTAGCAGCTCCTGTTACCATGTTAGCGGCACCAGGTCCTATGGAAGAAGTACAAGCATAGATTTGTCTTCTATGTTTCTGTTTTGCATAGCCTATTGCCGTATGCACCATTCCTTGTTCATTTCGACCTTGATGAACTTCTAAATCTCCCCTATCTTGTTCAAGCGCCTGACCAAGACCTAATACATTACCATGACCGAATATAGTAAAAAAACCTTTAATGAATTTTTGCTCTTTTCCATCAAAAACTATATATTGATTATTAAGGAATCTAACTATAGCTTGAGCCATAGTTAAACGAATAGTTTCCATTTACCTTCCTCCTCATTTATTTATTTTTGATACCAGATTTTAGCATCTTTTTCACATAACCATTTATGTTTATCTTCAAAAATTCTGTCTTTCAGCCATCGTTTTTCTTTTAAATGTGGTATCATCCATACATAATACATTGCATAACCAGGGGCAGAACATTGTGGATGGACTACATTACTAGTAACTAAAGAAACACTTCTATTTTCTACTTTACTGACCTCATCTCCTATTAAACTGAATCCGAATCCGCTATCAGGTAAGAATTTGTAGTAATATACTTCAGGCTGTACATGATAATGAGGTGGATAAGAAGACCATTTGCCAGGATGATTAATAACTTCCCCTATAACTAAGTTAGAATAAGGAGCTATATCATCATCAATAATGGTTCTAACAGTTCTGATTGAAGTATTTGAAAGAGTATCTTTACCAAAAACATCACTATTACAATCTTCACCCTCGTATAGCTTAGTATCAAAAACATTGTCATTGCAAACCGCTTCATAGCATAACTCAGATTCTGATAATCCAGTAATAATTACTTTTTTATCTTTTGGCATGTGTAGGCATATGGGATTTTCATCAAAGCAACTATCTCTTTTTACAATTGCTTCTTTATCATCCCATTGAAACTTGATATTCCCATTAATCAATAGAATCGCTCTTTCTTTTGGTTCTGCATTTTCATATACATAATCTTCTTTAACTCTAATAATCCCCATATCCATTTTCATTTCACTATGTTTACCTTCTAATTCAGTAATAGGGTTATAACCGTATTCATATTCTTTTTCCCTACGAACAACCATCTATAACATTCCCTTCTTGTATTAACAATAATTATTACTAATTACCATCCCAAAAGTTTGTATTTATTGAGTACTACTTCTTTTACTTGTCTCATTGGTTCTTCAAAAAGTTTGATCCTGTCAATTTCATTTTTATGATTATTTATTTCTTTTCTCAATGTATTCCCAAATGCCATTCTAAGAGCTGTTCCTATATTGACTTTACCCACATGATAAGTTGATAATTTAGTTAGATCTCTATCAGCAAGTCCTGTTGAACCATGTATAACTAGTGGTACACTGGTTATACTCTGTATTTCTTCTAGTAGTTCATATTGAATTTCAGCTGTTTGTTTTTGCATTCTATGTAGTGTTCCTACCGCTACCGCTAAAGCATCTACACCTGTTTCTTCTGCAAATATTTTAGCTTCTTGTGGATTGGTGTAAATTGCTTTTGCATTTATAGATGGGTCATCATAACCTACTGAACCTATTTCAGCTTCGACTGAAACACCGCATGAATGAGCAAGTCTAACAACTTCTTTTGTTCTTGTAATATTTTCTTCAATAGGCAATTGAGAACCGTCATACATAACTGACGTAAATCCTGCAGCTATAGCTTTAACACATAATTCGTAACTGCCAGCGTGGTCAAGATGAATACTTATGGGTATATTATGATTTTCACTTATAGCTCTATAAAGTGCGGCTTGACATTTAACATCCATATGTAAAACTGCATCTTTATTACTCATTAATATTGCAGGTGCATTTAACTTATTTGCTACCTCTATGACCATCATTGCATCTTCATAACCGTAAACATTGAATCCTGGAACAGCTGTATTGCTGTCAGCTACCCCCATTAAAATCTCCTTCATATTTACTAACATCTATGTACTCCTTTTCACCTTATTTAGCCAAATCGCCAAACAACTCATAATCAGTAGGTATCACTTCTTTTATTGGTGTGGATACCCACGTTACGTTAATATAATGTTTCCAAGTTATATTTTCAGAAGCGATATTACCTCCCCAAGTACCGCATCCTAGGGTTAATGTAAATGGCATTCCATTCTCCCAATTGCCACTGTTAGCATAACATTGTGGCTGTCTAACCATAATACGGCTTACTTTTACTTTATTACCCAATATCTCAATACGACTATCTTCTTTTGTATGTATACCACATGAATGTCCTGTTCCTTGATAACCAGTTATTTCATTTACCTTGTCAACTGCTTCATTGAAATCTTTTACTTTATATAGAGAAACTACTACTGACATTTTTTCTCCAGAAAATGGATAATCTGCTCCTACACCATTTTCTTCAACCATAATGAATTCCTTATCATCAGTTATGTCGATACCTGCAATATCAGCGATTTTATTTGCTGGTTGTGCAACTATTTTACGATTAAGTTTTCCTTCCTGCCACATGGCATTCTGTAGTTCAACCTTTTCTTCTTTTTTAGCTAGGTATCCTCCTTCATCTATTAGATTAGATACCATTTCATCATATACGCTTTCAACGATTACCAAAGAATTCTCAGATGAACAGCTAGTAGCATAATCATAAGTTTTACTTAACTTGATTTTATGAGCCGCATCTTTCAAGTCAGCTGTTTCGTCAACTATTACAACTGCGTTACCTGCTCCAACGCCATATGCTGGAGTACCTGAAGAATAAGCTGATTTAACCATTCCCGAACCTCCAGTAGCGACAACTAAGTCACATTGTTTCATAAGTTCATTACTCAACTCCAAAGAAGGTTCTTCTATTGTGATAATCAAATCTTCTGGAACTTTATATCTTTTGAGAGTCTGTCTCATGATATCCACAATATGCTTATTGGTTTTTTTAGTACGAGGATGTGGTGCAAATACAATGGCATTTCTGCCTTTTATTGCATTCATTGCTTTAATTACTGGTGTCGCCTCTGGGTTAGTACATGGAACTAAAGCTCCTATGACTCCTACAGGTTTTGCAAATTTGATAAGTCCTTTTTCTGGTATTCTTTCTATAACTCCCACTGATTTACCATCTTTCATGTCTCTTAGAGATCCACGGACTTTTTTCATCAATTTAGAATATTTGCCTTCATAGTTACCAAGTTGTGATTCTTCTACTGCCATTCCTGCTATCTCTTTAGCTGTTTCTTCTTGAACGATATCCCATGCTATCGCTTTTATTAATTCATTAACCTTCTCTTGTGTAAAATTTTCTGCTACTTTTTGTGCCTCTCTAGCACGAATTATTAATTTGTTTATATCATTTTTTGCATCTGACATTATGTAATTCCTCCCTAATTATATATTCTTTACATCATAAGATTTTTCACCATCATATTGCTTTATGAATCTATGTATCTTATTAATATCTGGCATAGCATCTGAACAACTGTGACTTGATACAACAATGGAAGCTGAAGCTGCACCTAATTCCATAGCTTTTCCTGGATCATATCCTTGCATTAATCCATATATGAATCCACCTGCATAAGAATCTCCTGCACCAAATGTCTTAACAGGTATTACAGGAAAAACTGCTCCTGTATATTTTTTTCCTTCTGCTGTATAAGCATATGAACCTTCTTTTCCATGTTTTATGACCATTATTTTTGCATTGTAATCGAACCATTTGTTAGCCGTAACATCATCATCTTCATTATCAGGATCAGAAATCATCTCAAGCATATCAAATTCTTCTCTAGTTCCTATGATTACATCACATCTTTCAGCCAACAAGCTATAATATATAGCAGTTTCTTCAACTGATTTCCAAGTATATGGGCGATAATCTATATCAAAAAAGACTACTGTCTTATGCTTTCTTGCAAGTTCTACTGCCGCAAATACTGCTTCTCTAGATGGACTAGCAGCTAGAGCGGTTCCTGATATAAGTATTGCTTTTGACCTTTTGATATACTCCTCTTTTACATCACATATATCAAATTTAAGATCAACAGCATTATAACGATACATTAAAATACTGCAATCTGTTGGTGATTTGATTTCCGTGAATGTAAGACCAGTTTTGGCACCTGATTCATCTACAGTGACATTAGAATAGTCGATGCCACTATCCTTTAGATAATTAATAATAAAACGCCCGAATTGATCATCAGCGACTCTTCCAATAAATCCTGATTTTAGTCCCAACCTTGATACAGCTATACATATATTAGCTGGAGAACCTCCTAAATATTTAGAAAATGTAGATGTTTCTTCCATAGGACCCATCTCATTAGCATTCAAATCTACTGCAAGACGCCCTAGTGCTATTAAATCCAGATCTCTATTTTTTTGAAATACCAAGTTGTTCATTATAATCCTCCTTATCATTTTCTACTAAAACGTTTACGTTAAGTATAAAAAAATAATTCACTTGTTACATTTATATTGGGAAAACGTTTACGTTATCCCCAAAAAATAAATAATAGGTTTAGAGTAAACGTTTTAGTTGTGCCTATAAGTAAATCTTTCAATAAGGTCTTTACTACTTGTTATTAAAAGACTATTTCAATGTTTAATTTATTTTTTTAACGGAATCTCTAATTACCAGATTAGGCTTGAATATAATATTATCTTGTATTTTATTACTTCTGCCTTCAATAATATTAATTATCATGTTAGCCGCTTCTCTTCCCATTTCATGTATCGGTTGGGCAACAGTTGTCAACTTAGGTCTAACTAAACTAGCGATATCTATATCATCGAATCCAACAACTGATATGTCTTCTGGAACATCAATTCCCATATCTTCTAATTTTTCCATTGCTCCTATAGCCATAAGATCATTGCAGCATGCTATTACTGTAAAATCTTTTGTCTGACTAAATAGTTTTCCAACTGCATTATAACCATCTTTTATAATATAGTCACCTTGAACTATTAGGTCAGAATCAATAGGCATATCATAGTCGGATAGAGCATTGATATATCCTTTGTATCGTTCATTAGTGGAGTAGCTGTCTAAAGGTCCCGTTATAAAAGCGATTTTTCTATGCCCATTGAGTATAAGATATTCAACTAATTCATACATAGCTTTTCTATTGTCAAGATAAACACATTTGCATCTTTTTGTTTCCGGTTTGGAATCAATGAATACTAATGGTAGAGAACTTTTCATTATCTTATTCAATATGGTATTGCTTATGGTATGAAAGTTATTATATATTATTCCACATACATAATGTTCATTAAGAAAATCTAAATAAGCAGCTTCTTTTTCTTTTGAATTATTACCATCGCATAATATGATATTATATCCATGTTCATGCGCTACATCTTCTATTCCTTTTGTCATCTTAGGATAAAATGGATTAGTCAAATCTGGAATGATCAATCCTATTATTTTGGATTTTTTGGTTACTAATCCTCTTGCAACTGCACTTGGTTGAAAATCATATTGGTCAATAAGTTCAAGAATTCTTTTTCTTGTTTCTTCTCCTACACCTTTACTTTTATTATTTACAACTCTTGAAACAGTAGCAACAGATACATTTGCTATCTCGGCTATATCTTTTATAGTAACTTTCATAATTCCAACTCCTAAAATAAATTGAACACAAAAATATATCATTAAATAATGATTAAAGTTATATTAGAGTAAACGTTTTAGTAACTTTGTTTTCATTATATAATGATATATTATCCTTGTCAATGACTTATTTTATTTCTTCTTCTCTTTCTTTTTCTTCTAGTGCTTTTTTCTCTTCCATTTCCATTCTTTCTGTTCTTTTTCCATAGAGGAATATTGCTAATGCCAACATCATCAAGACTGTTCCTACACTTTTCGAGGTAGATGGGTCTAGTTCTTTACCTGTAATAAGCTGAAATAAACCTATTCCCATATATATTACAGCAATAACTATAACTACAGCTCTCCAATGTTTATCAAAAAAATTTTTTATTCGTTCCATCTTGTTGTATCCTCCAATTCATTTTGTAAATTCCTAGTTTGATTACCTTAATATCATTTTTCATCGTTAATATTATTTATTGATTAATTTTTTTTACTGAATCTCTTATAACAAGATTTGTTGGAATCTTAATGTTTGGCTCTTTATTATTCTTTTTTTCAATCATATTTATTAATTTCTCTGCTGCTATATTACCTTTTTCTATGATATCTTGATTTATGGTTGTAAGTTTAGGATTAACAAGTTTAGATAAATATACATTATCAAAACCAATAATAGAAATATCGTCAGGAATACTATATCCGTTATCTTTTAACACTTCCATTATTTCTATAGCAAGAATATCAGCACTGACACATATACCTGTTTTATTCTTTACAAAATCAAGAATTCTATTACTACATTCAGCATCATCAAAATTGATTTCTTCTATTTCTAATACATCATTTGAATGATTGAAAGGAATCCCTTTGTTCTTTAATGCATCTTTGAACCCATTCAGTCTCATACTAATAACACTGGGGTAATCTATATGATAAGATATGAAACCTATTGATTCGTGTCCCATCTCCAACAAATAGTCTGCTGCATTATACTCACCTTCGTAGTCTTCTGACCCAATATTGATGTATTTCAATTCTTCATAATAAGTATCTATAAAAACTACTGGAACGTCTTTAAATTTTTCTAACTTAGGAAGCTGATACCCTATAAGGCTAAGTATTACGAAACCATCAACACTCCAATTCTGCATTAGCTGATACATATCTTCATATGTATCTATAGATTTTATCATAAGGTAATATTCTTTAGCACTTATAACTTTTTCAATGCCTGTCAAAATCTGAGAATGAAATGGATTCTGCATAAACCCCTCTATGGTTTTTGGAAATATCACACCTATTATCTTAGAAGAATTCTTTACAAGCGCTCTAGCATTTTTATTAGGTATATAACCTGTTTCTTTTATGACTTTTTGAACTTTGTCAATAGTCTTTTGTGAAACTTTTTTATAATTTCCATTAATAACATTGGAAACTGTAGTAGGCGTTACTCCAACAGCATTAGCAATATCTCTTATAGTCATATATCTTTTCCCCTTCAATTGATATTCATACATTTTGGTATTAACAATTCACAGCATCCAAGGTTTGTTAATAATCAACAATCATTATAATATATAAATAATAATTTTGTCAAAATGCAAAAAAACGAAATACTTTGCATATAGTCTACCGCCAAACCTTACATATGTCAAGAGATGACAAAAGGGTTTTGTAGTTATTTTGCTGATGACGTCTCTGTATTATTACATCAAAAATGTATCGATTTGATTTTCACCAAACCGATACATTCTATAGAGTTTCTAAATTCATGCTTTCTATATTTTATAAATATATTATATATTCTTAATAATATCAAATCTAATATTTCCAGATAGAACTTTTGCCTTATGGATATCATCTTTCCAAGTTATAATTATTTTATTTCCTAGATCATCATGAAAACAATATTCTCCTTCATTACCAACTATGTAGAAACATAATTGATTATAACTTTTCGTACTATTACCAACATAACTACCTAATTTCCTGTCTTCACCTAAATTCAAGGCAATACATGCTCCATTACGTGCAAAAACCGGAATTCGTTCTTTTCCACAATGGATTTGATATTTTTTGTTTCCTTTTAATATTTCACCACTCCAAAGATTAGTCCATATACCATCTGGTAGATATACCTCTCTATCTGTCTTGCCTTCAGTTATTACAGGAGCAATTAAAATATCCCCAAGCATGAAACAATCTTCAATATCATATACCGACTCATCGTCTGGATACTCTAAAACTAGATGTTTCATCATTGGAACACCATCATCACAGGAGTTTATTGCTTGATTATATATGTAAGGTAATAAATTCGTTCTTAGATTATAATGATATCTTAACCTATCTATCAAGTCTTCATCTTGATAGCATGCAGCCATATTCCACGGACTTCTATCATTATTATCTTTTGTACTAGGCATTATTTCTGAAAATTGGCCACCTAATGGTTCTGAGTGCCATTGCATTATAGGTGTGAATACAGCTAACTGTGTTGCTCTTTCATACAGTTCAATGGATGGAAGTTCTCCTGCGAATCCAGCAATATCAAAACCCCAAAAAGGAACTCCACTTATACCTAATGATATTCCAGCAATTATAATATGACGAAATTCATCCCAAGTAGATTGCTGATCACCAGCCCATTGTATCGGAAAATTTTGTTGTCCTTTATAGCCAGCTCTGCTGAATAATATTCTGTCTTTGCCTATAAAATCATGATAAGCTTGTACATAACTAGATGCATAAGCATTTTTCAATTCAATACCTTTCATACCATTATGAGCTTGTATATCATCATCATAGACAAATTCTCCACCATCTGTTTTAAATCCATCTACTCCTATATCTAATAGATGTTGTCTTTTAGAAAACCACCATTTTATTGTTCCTGGATTAGTGAAATCCGGAATCATTGACCCACTGAACCAATGTCCCTCTGGAATAATATATGGACTTCCATCTGAATTTTTCAAGCATAAATTATTCTGCTTAACATATTCCCAATCTTCATTATTGATTCTATGTGATTCTCCCTCATACATTTTTTTTATAACTGGACATTGCCACAATAATAATTTGATCCCTCGTTCATGAAGTTTATCAATCATTTCTTTAGGGCTTTTCCATTCACCATTTTCGTTCCATCTATAAAAAGTAGCTTCGTCACTCCATGCTTCAAGAACCATGACATTGGCAGGGAACCTATATTTTTCTAGTAAACCGATCTGCTCTTCTACTAATTCATATTTGTTCCATCTATTGGCTGATATCCATGAACCGAAACTCCATTTTGGTATAATTGAAGGTTTGCCAGTTAACTTCACATATTCCATGATGATATCTTTAGGTTCGCCAAGGAAAAAATATATTTCTGGAAATACATCTAAACTATCTCTATTAATCGTAATCTTTATTGTATCAGCAAATTCAAATTCATTTATTACCCATGAATCCACATAAACTCCTAATCCTGTATTGGTGAAGAAAAAAGGAATAGGACAATAACTGATTTTATCTTGATTACAAAATTTTTCATATACATGTGATTGTACAGTTAAACCTTTCTGATTAATATGATTGAATCTTTCTCCCATACCATAAGCTGCTTGATAATCCATATTAATGACAACTGTACATTCATTATTTTCTTTTTCCAAGTATACAGAATCCAAATCATTAATATCTGTTACATCATTTAAATCATACTTATATGTTTTCATTTTATAATCCTCATATTTGTATCATATCAATTATCTTTCTGCATTAATTGTATTAATAAAGGGGTTGCTACACAATTTCATATTATTACATTAAGAGGAAAGCCTATATTAGGATAAAACCGAAATATTACAGAACAACCCCTTATTAACATATCATCCATTAAGCTATAGTAAAATAAATATTATTCATCTTTTGTATAACGCTCCATTGCATCAGTACGAATTTGAATCAAACGTTCTAATCCCATTTCATTCAATTTATTGACATACTCATCCCAACCTTCATCTACATTACCATTAATTACCCAATCAGCTCTAGTAACTTCAATAAATTTATTGATATCTGTTTCCAACGAAGCCAATTCTTCTATTTCTTCTGAACTCAATAATACTTTTGGATACGATTTAGTGATATAATCTTCTCCTAATTTACTTAATTCAAGTTTCAATCCATCTCCACTTTCAGGTGATAATTTGATTTTCTCTTGGAATTCTTCGCTTACATATTTTGGTCCAAAATCTCTTAGGCTCTGGTCCCAATACCAACCATCAGCACTAGTTCCCTCTGGAGGATTGTTAAGAGTATAAGTATCATCATCATTTTTAGATATAACTGTTCCTATAGCTCCCCAGAAATTCTGGATACTTGCTTCACCTGTATAGAATTCATCAAGCCAACGAGCAGCTATTTCAGGATGTTTACAATCTTTTGATATTAAAGCTTCATTACGTTCTATAGCACTAATACCATTTTTATCTCCACCAGCATATCTTTTTCCATCTGATCCAGCAATAGGTGCTAATGCAATATATTCATCTTTCCATTGTCCATATACAGCATCTGGAATCCAGTTATATGAAAAACCTACTCTTGAAACATTAGGATCTTGGTTCTTACCTAGAGACATAGTATCATCTTGTGTAAAAGCTTCTGCATCGATAATACCTTCATTATATAATTCATGAAGCCATTTTATACCTTTTTTATATTGTTCACATGTTGGATAAAATGTTAGTGTGTCATCTTCATCAACAAGCATCATGGCTCCATTTACATCAGTTATACCAAAAGGATTAAGTAAGTCCATGGAAAGACCTTTACTTCCTGTTATAGGTATTTCATCATCAGGGTCACCATTACCATTAGCATCTTTTTCTTTGAACGCTTTTAGTACTGAATGTAACTGATCAATATCAGTTGGTTCATCTAATCCCAATCTATCTAACCAAACTTTGTTGATAATAGGTTGGTTACACACAACAGGTCGACATGGAAGATTCTTACCCATTGAGTACATTTTCCCATCTAAATATGTAACTGTCTTTTTTAGATCTGGCATATCTGTTAAAGCCTTCTTGTAATTAGGCATATACTCATCTACTATATCATCAAGTGGTAAAAACATCTCTATATTATTTAGAACGTTAGTATCTTCAAATGTTTTGTTTCCAAGAATAATATCAGGTAGTTCTCCTCCAGCTAACAATATTCCTCTTTGTTCTTCCCAATCACTTAATGATTGAACTTGCCACTCTATTTTTACATTTGTCTTGGATTCCAGATCTTTCAAGAATTGATTTTGTGTGAAGCTATCTCCCATATTACCCCATCTAGTAGTTAATACGGTTAACGTTACAGGTTCATTAACTATAGGTAATCCTTCTTTGTTGAAATTGCTATCAGCAGTTCCTGCAACTTCTGTTGCACCACCATCATTTGATTTCTCGTTCTTGGACCCACATCCTGTAACACATGTAATCATTAATACTGCTACAACTAAAAGACTTATAGTCTTTTTCATAGATAACTTTGTTGTTTGATTTCTCATTGTTAATTCCTCCTTAGTATAGAAAATCATAAATTTTGATTGTATTCTATTTAAATTTATAAAACTAACTCTCACCCTTTCACTGCTCCAATCATTACACCTTTGTTAAAATATTTCTGAACAAATGGGTATACACACATAATTGGAAGTGTAGATACTACTATCACTGAATACCTCATAAGATTAGCCCTTCGTAGTGCAATCTGTGCTGCTTCACCACTACCAATTGCAGTCTGCATGTTATTAGTAATCAAAATATTCCTTAGTATCAGTTGAAGAGGATGCAGACTACTGCTCTTCAAATAAATTAATGCATTAAAATATGAGTTCCATTGACCAACTGCTATCCAAAGTCCCAAAACTGATACTATAGCTTTTGATAGAGGTAATACAATCTGAACGAAATATCTTATATTACCACATCCATCAATTCTAGCTTGATCCCATAAAGTTTCTGGAATGGAATTCTGAAAAAACGTTCTAGCTACAATTATATTAAATGCAGATACTGAAAATGGAAGTACAATAACCCAGAACTTGTCATAGAGTCCAAAATTCTTTATAGTAAGAAATGTTGGTATCAATCCTCCATTAAAAAACATGGTAAATACAAATAGTAGCATGAAGAATTTTCTACCTACGAAATCTTTTCTGGATAATGTATAAGCAGCAGTTACATTAACGAAAACACCGATTGCAGTTCCTGCTATTGTATATAAAATTGTATTTTTATATCCTATCCATATATCTTTGTGCTTCAGAAGTTCTGTATAACCTTCCAAAGTAAATCCTTTCGGCCATAACCACACATTACCGCTTGCCACAGCCGCAGGATTACTGAAGGATGCAGTAACAACAAAATATATTGGATAAAGAATAAGTATTAGTACAATAATTGATAACGAATATAATATAATATCGAACTTAGTGAATTTCTTTCTTTTTTTTGTATAGCCCATTATTATGCCTCCCCTCTACCATAAGCTGTTATCAGATACTTTTCTGCTAAATTTGTTGACAGATATCAGAAGTATGAAGTTAATTATTGTACTGAACAAGTTCACTGCTGAGGAATAACTGTATTGTGAACTTTTCATTCCCAATTTATAGACATATGTAGAAATAACTTCACTATTCAAGAGATTAAGGTCATTTTGCATAAGGTATACTTTTTCGAAGCCCAGAGCCATGAGTCCACCACATCTCAGTATCAATAATGTCATAGCCGTAGGTATCAACATTGGAATATCTACATACAATATTTTTTGGAACTGACTTGCACCATCAATACTAGCAGCTTCATATAGATTAGGATCTACAGATGATAACGCAGCAATATAGATTATGGAATCCCATCCCATATGTTGCCATATATCCGACCATACATACAGATGTTTGAAAGCTGAAGTACTACCCAATAGATTTGGTGCCTTTGCCCCGAACAAATCATATATCTGACCAATTAATCCTGTTCCAGGTGAAAAAATCAGATTAATTATTCCGACTATTACTACCGTAGAAATAAAGTGAGGCATATATGAAATAGTCTGAAATGTTTTTTTGTACTTGTTATTTCTCATTTGGTTAATTGCTAGTGCAAAGATTATTGGTATAGGAAAGCCGACCAATAAATTATAACCTGTTAAGACCAAAGTATTTTTAATTGTACTGACAAATTGATAAGAATTAAAATATTTAATAAAATATTTGTACCAAGGGTCAGCCCATGGACTACCCATAATACCAAGAGAACCTTTGTAGTCCTTAAATGAAATCAGAACCCCATACATTGGTATGTAACTAAAACAGATCAATATTATTAAAGATGGTAATAACAATAGATAGAGACCCCTATTTCTTGATATTCTTTTCCATAAATGATTAGACTTAAATAGTTTTTGATACATTATTCATCATGCCTTCCTTTTTTGATGAAAACACCTAAATTATTGCAATAATAGATATACTGTTTTCAAAAGTTGTTATGTTTTATTGGTAATTTTTAATGTAAAACATGATGTCTGCATTGATGATATTGTTAGTTTAACGTTAAATCTAATTATGTAAGTATAGTAACATCATTATACTTTGATGTCAAGAATTAATTCCAAAATTCTCTTAATTATTTGTGTTTTTTTCTACAATAGCATTGTAATTAAATATACTTTATGTAATAAAAACTTGGATTTTCACTAATTATAGTCTTTTACCTTTTATATATATAGACAATATAAATAAAACTAGTCCGAATGCAGATTATTAGCATCCAGACTAGTTTAATAATTAAATAAAAGGTATTATTTGTAGAATAATGATTTTTATTTCATCAATTTCTTTATTATATATTCTTGCTTTTTTGTTCCGCAATATCCATTAATTCTCGTTCCGCCTGAATTTCACTTGGATAGGGATAGGTTTTTGCACATTTTTCAAACTTCACTTTAATGCCTTCTGCTTTTACCAAATCCTTTTCAGATAGTAAGGCATATGAATATTCGGTCCGCAAAACAGAGGGAAATTTTTTCATTGACTTCATAAATTTTATCTGTTTTTTGGTAAATAGCTGTTTCAAAACATCCGATCGGTTTTCACCGATTAGTTCACAATAAGCACAGTCACAAACCATAAGTCTACGGTGAAGCCCTACAATAGCACTATCAATTTCAAGAAAATGAGTCATGAGTTTATATGCTTGAGCAAAACTTTGTGTATCAATCATACGGCTACAAGCAAATACACCCCTTACAGCAACCATGCTGTTTTTCATTTCCTCGTCTGACGGAGTAGTAAACCATTCATCAGGCATATCTTTAAGTCGTATCCCTTTTGTAAGTTGTTCATTTGCTTTCATTTGTACCCAAAAAGAACGTAGCGCATCACGGTTACGACTCAATGCGTATGCGTTATAGCCATCATTATCAATGATACCCATTCGCATGGGCACACCATTCATAATAGCAAGAACAAAACCAACAGCCACCATCATCAACATTACCGTAGAAAGAAATGGTATACTTTGAAAAACAAAGTACATACCGAGAAAAATAAGCCCTGTGATGATATTCATAAATGAACCACCAAGATTATAGAGCACAACAGGTATTTTCCCATCAACCAGCTGGGGAGGAGTCATAAGGCATTGTCCCCCTGTTCCAGCAAGAGTAAGTCTTTTAAATTTAATCTTATAATTTTCTTTAACCCACATAAAACTCATAATGCGGAAAGAACTAAAACTGTATCCGGTCATTAAACCAAATATCAGATGTCCTGCCTCATGAATGATTAAATGAATAAAGATGGAAATATACATTACAATTATTAAAGAGAAAAAGGTTAATAACTCTTCTCCAAGTGATATATCTTCTGCTGCGTTGGAATCTATATAATTTGCTATTAATAAACCACATATAGCACCGATGGCCATAAAAAGAACTATTCCAACGAACTTCGGCCATACAATCTTTTTCTTTTTTTGTTTTTTACCCATTTTTATTATCCTTTTCCTTATTACGACTTTTGACACACCACCACTTCTAAAATATTTTGTTGGTTGGTGTATATATAGGAAAGTTTATCACAGTAAAACAAAGCTTTCAAGTTGGTAATTTCAAACATTATGTTTGCCTTTTTTTGTACACAAGAAATAATCAACAATATTTATTACACTAATTTTTTAACTGAATCCCTTATAACAAGATCTGTTTGAATCTTTATATTTGGCTCTTTACTATAATTTTTTTCAATCATGTTAATTAAATTCTCTGCGGCTATATTCCCTTTTGCTATAATATCTTGATTTATGGTTGTAAGTTTTGGATTGGCATACCTAGATAAATATACATTATCAAAGCCTATTATTGACATATCATCAGGAATAATATATCCATTATCTTTTAACACTTCTACTATCTCTATAGCCAATATATCGGCACTGATACATATTCCTGTTTTATTTTTCGCAAAATCGAGGATTCTATTAACACACTCTTCATCATGAGCATCGAACTCTTCTATCTCTAGTACATCTTTTGAATAATCAAAAGGTATCCCTTTATTTTCCAATGCATCTTTGAACCCGTTTAATCTCATACTAATAACACTGGGGTAATCTATATGATAAGATATGAAACCTATTGATTCATGTCCCATTTTCAATAAATGGTTTGCAGCTTTGTATTCACCACCATAGTCATCCGAACCAATATTGATGTATTTGAGTTCTTCATAATAGGTATCTATAAAAACAACTGGAACATTTTTGAATTTTTCCAGCTTCGGTAGTTGATAACCTATAAGGCTAAGGATAATGAAACCGTCAACACTCCAATTTTGCATCAACTGATAAATATCTTCATATTTTTCAATTGATTTTATCATAAGATAATACTCCTTAGCACTTATGACCTTTTCTATACCTGTCAGAATCTGGGCATGAAATGGATTTTGCATAAATCCTTCTTTTGTTTTTGGAAATATCACTCCTATTATCTTAGAAGAATTGTTTGCAAGTGCCCTGGCATTTTTATTAGGTATATATCCTGATTCTTCTATTACTTTGTTTACTTTATCAATGGTTTTTTGTGAAACTTTATTATAATTTCCATTAATAACATTTGATACTGTTGTAGGTGTTACTCCAACAACTTTTGCGATATCTCTTATAGTCATATATTTTTCCTCAATTCTATATGTATTTTTTAATAGTAAACAATGACTATCATTTGTTAGTATTTAACAACATGTATAAAAATTATATAATAATTCTTGACAAAACTTAAGAATCAATGCTATACTATGCATATAGTTTACCGCTAAACCTTACATATGTCAAGAGAGCGGTTTATGTTTTAGTAATCGGTTTACCGTTAAACTCGAAATAACTCATAATAACATTAAATTACTTAAGGAGGATATCATGAAAAAAATATTTAGTGCAATTTTAGTATTTACTTTATTATTATCTTTAGTAGGTTGTTCTTCTGGAGAAAGTAAACCTTCTAAAAAATTAGAAACGGATACAACCAAAGAAAAGAATTTACCAGTACTTGGTGAAAATGTTAAGTTTGATCCTAATATCTTAATTAATAACGGTGAACCTAAAGAAGTAGAATTTTGGGTTTGGGATTCAGCAGAAATATTTCAATCTATAGTAGATGGTTTTGAAAAAATATATCCAAACATCAGCATCAAAATAGTATCTCATCCTTGGGGAGATTACTGGACTAAACTTCCTCTAGCTCTTCAAAACGGAGAAGGACCTGCACTATTTTGTGTTCACAACTCTCAACATGATAATTTAATCAACAATATGGAACCTTATGATATTGATATAAAAGATCTTACTGCTGATTTCACAGGAGCTGAAAATCACGTTATCGATGATAAAGTATATTACATTGATTATGGTATGATGACAGGTAGTATCTTCTATAATAAAGACATGTGGACAGAGGCAGGATTAACTGATGAAGATATTCCAGCAACATGGGATGAATTTATTGAAGTTGCCAAAAAGTTAACTAAGAAAGATTCAAAAGGAAATATTACTCAAGCAGGATTCAATTATAATTCTGATGTCAAGTCAATGATTATGGGACTTAATTATCAGAAAGGAGAACTTTTATTCAAAGAAGACGGAAAGACTCCAAACATCAACAATGATACAATGAAAGAAAATATGCAGTTCCTTCTTGATCTATACAATGTTCATGGCATAGGTTCAAAAGATTTTGGTGTTACAGATGCCGAAAGTTTTGGTCAAGGACAATCTGCAATGGTATACAAATGGGGATGGTACTATAATCAATTATCAAATGATTATCCTGATATCAACTTTGGTGTATTCAGAATACCTACACCTGATAAAGATGTACCTTTCGCTTACGACCGTTATAACGGTGAATCAACTATTGGTATAAGTTCAACTGTTGATGATGCTTCTAAAGAAATAGCACAAGCTTTTATTAGATATTTCATGTCTAATGATGAAGCATTAAAAGAGTTATGTATAAAATATTCAATCTTCCCATCTAAGAAAACACTAGCTGAAGATGCTGATATTTTATCTCATCCAGTACTTAAAACACTATCAACAACTGTGGATTATTTGATTTGGCCTGGTCCATTTCCTAGTACGATTGAAACAACTTTACAGCAATCATTTGAAGATATCATATATAATGATTCCAGTATAGAAGACTCACTGGAAAATGGTAATAACAAAATCAAAGCAGATATGGAAGGTGTGGATTTTTCATCTGTAGAAAGTCAATATAAACATATAGAAAATAAATAGAATATATTAGGGGCAACTACATGTTGCCCCCATTAAAGATAAGGAGAAAAAAATGGCTAAAACAAAGACGTTACGTAAAGAATCTATCTTCTCCCTAAAAAATATAGTTGTTACAGGATTAATAATATTCTATGCAGTATTTCTTGTTATACCTATAATAATGGCTTTTGTTGGTAGCTTTCACAAATGGAATCCTCTAAAAGGAGATTTCATTTATACTGGTTTCGAAAATTATACAAGAGTATTTACTAATGACCTCTTCTGGAGTAGTCTAAGTAATACACTTATATTTACTATTGTAGTTATATTTTTTAGAATAGTCATCGGACTAGGAATAGCATTGATTCTTTATTCTAGTATTGTAAAAGGTAAAACATTCTTTAGAGCCGCATTTTATATGCCAGTGGTCACACCACTTGTAGCGGTATCATTTGTATGGGTTTGGATGTACAATCCACAAATGGGATTAATCAATCAAATATTGGGTACTAATATAAATTGGTTACTGAATAAGGATACTGCCCTAGGTTCAGTAATTGCAATGACAATCTGGAAAGATTATGGTTATGCAGTAGTTTTATTTTTAGCTGGACTTTACGGACTACCAAAAGACTGTTATGAAGCTGCTGAAATTGATGGTGCTTCTGGGTTTAGTTTATTCAGATACATAACTTTACCTCTATTGAAACCTATGACATTATTTGTTGTAATTACCTCTATCATATCTTATTTACAGACTTATATACAGATACTCGTTATGACCGAAGGAGGTCCAGGTACATCAACTTACGTTACTTCATACTTGATATTCGATGAAGCTTTCGTAAAATATAATTTCGGTTATGCATCAGCAATATCATTTGTTATGTTTATAGTGATAGCTATATTTACTGTATTTGCATTCAAGATTACATCAGATAAAGAAAAAGGAGGGGCGAAATAATGAGCAAAAAAGCAAAATCACTAATATTACATTTTGTCCTTATAATTCTAGTAGTTATAACTATAATTCCGTTTTTATGGATGGTATTCTCATCCTTTAAAACCAATTCGGAAATTACTTCGATAACACCTACATTTTTACCGAAACTGTTTACCTTCAATAACTACGTGAATGTGCAGAAAAGCTTTAATTTTCTAAGACTCTTCGCTAACAGTTTATTTTTATCCGTTGCGATTACAGCTATTGTCATCTACACAAGTACAATATCAGGATTCGTATTCGCCAAATACAAATTCAGGGGTAAAAATCTACTGTTTGGTCTTGTGTTAGGTACTATGATGATACCTTGGTGTGTTACTATAATTCCAAGATACAGTATGATGTTGGATTTTAAATGGCTTGATAGTTATTTGGCAATTATTATACCTGCAGCCGTAAGTGGTTTCGGTATATTTATGATGAGACAGTCGATTTCAACTATACCTAATGAAATGTTGGAAGCGGCTAGAATAGATGGGGCTTCTGAATGGTTCATATTTCATAAAATAGTTTTTCCTTTATCCCAGAATGTTATATCAAGTATAGCGATATTCCAATTTCTCTGGTCTTGGGAAGATTATCTATGGCCTTATTTGATTATAAGCTCAGAAGAAAAACAAGTATTATCAGTTGGACTTAAAATGTTTAACGGCAGATATGGTACAGATTACGGCGGATTGTTTGCAGCAACAACTATATCCATCATACCTGTTCTTATTGTATACTTGATTTTCCAAAAAAGATTTATCGACGGTATAGCAGCATCTTCAGTTAAAGGATAAGAGTAAAAATCATTAAAGATTTCAATAAAATAGATAGTAGGGATTTTCCTATTACACTAGAAAGGAACAAAATGGAAAAATTACAAAAACATTTTAAAAACAATTATAATGGTACTTCTAAAAAAGAAGCTATAGTTCAAGGACAAAATTACAGATTTACTGTCCTGACTTCAAAACTCATAAGACTAGAATATTCTGAGAAAAATGAATTTGAAGATAGAACAACTCAATCAGTAGTAAATAGAGCCTTTCCATTAGTTGATTATAGAGTTATTGATGAAGACGATCATTTAGAAATTATAACTAATAACCTTCACTTATATTATAACAAAGGTATATTCAGTAAAAATAACCTATATATTGATGTTATAGGTCAATTCACTCATCATGGCAGCACATGGTATTATGGCGATAAGTGCAACACTTTGGGTGGTACCTGCAGAACTCTTGATAATATAGACGGTGATACGGTTCTTGAAGATGGAATATTGTCAAGAGATGGTTTTTCCTATTTCGATGATTCCAAATCACTGATTATCAAAGAAAACGGTTGGGTGGAACCAAGAGAAAAAGATGTTATTGATAATTACTTTTTTGGATACGGAAGAGATTACTTCCAATGTATGAAAGACTTTTTTGAATTATGTGGTCACACTCCTTTACTTCCTCGCTATGCTTTAGGTAACTGGTGGAGTAGATATTGGAAATATACCGAAGAGTCACTAAAGAACCTAATGACAAGATTCAGAGATGAAAATGTTCCATTTTCAGTATGTGTAATGGATATGGACTGGCACTTAGTAGATATTGATCCTAAATATGGAAGTAGCTGGACAGGATATACTTGGAATAAA
The DNA here is from genome assembly GCF_027923465.1 of Vallitalea longa. Lineage (NCBI taxonomy): Bacteria > Bacillati > Bacillota > Clostridia > Lachnospirales > Vallitaleaceae > Vallitalea > Vallitalea longa. The sequence continues at coordinate 169,245 of NZ_BRLB01000003.1, read as the reverse complement.
GATTTCTTTCCTGATCCTGACAGAATGCTTAATTGGCTTCATGATGAAAACTATAAAGTAACACTTAATCTTCATCCTGCAAGTGGAGTCAGAGGTTTTGAAGATATGTATCAACCAATGGCTCAAGATCTTGGAGTTGATTACGAGAACGAAGATCCTATTCCTTTTAATATAACTGATTCCAGATTCATGGAAGCTTATTTCAAATATCTTCATCATCCTCTTGAAGAACAAGGTGTTGATTTTTGGTGGATTGATTGGCAACAAGGTGGTGTAACGGCAATAGAAGGTCTTGATCCATTATGGATGCTTAATCACTATCATTTTCTAGATATAAATAGAAATAACAAAAATGGATTAATATTCTCAAGATATGCTGGTATCGGAAGTCATAGATATCCAATTGGTTTTTCTGGTGATACGATAGTTTCATGGGATTCATATGCTTTTCAACCTTATTTTACTTCTACAGCTTCAAATATTGGTTTTTGTTGGTGGAGTCATGATATTGGTGGTCACATGTTTGGAAACAAAGATGGAGAGCTTACTGTAAGATGGGTTCAATTCGGTGTATTCAGTCCAATCAATAGATTACATAGTTCTTCCAATCCTTTTATGTCAAAAGAACCTTGGAATTATAATATGGAAGAAGAGAAGATAATAAAAAATTACTTAAGATTAAGGCATTCATTAGTACCTTATTTATATACTATGAATTATAAACTAGCTGATGAAGGTATTCCTTTTATAAGACCTATGTATTATCACTATCCTTTTATTGAAAACAGCTATGACATGAAAAATCAATATTTCTTTGGAAGTGAATTAATGGTTAGTGCCATAACAGAAAAAATTAATCCTATGACTAAATTAGCAAAGACTACAGTATGGCTTCCAGAAGGGAAATGGATTGATTTCTTTACAGGTAAGGTATATGACGGTAATAGAAAAATATTAATGTACAGAGGCTTAGAAAATCAAGTCGTTCTAGCTAAGGCTGGCGCTATAATACCAATGAATAGTGATACAAGTGATAATTCTATTGATAACCCTATTAATCTAGACATATTAGTTTTCCCTGGACAGAACAATTCATTTACCCTTTTTGAAGATAATGGTACTAAAACTGATTCTTCTAAGGCTATTACCAATATTACTACTACATTTGAATCAAGTGGTAAAATTGTAATTGATAAAGTAAAAGGTAATTCAGATTGTATACCTGCTAATAGAACCATAAGAATCATCTTAAGAGGTGTCAAGAAAACAAACAATATCTCTATTAATACTGATATAGGTAATACACCATACACTATAGATTATTGTGACAAAACCAACTCTCTAACAATAACGATTCTTGACTATAAAAAAGATTTGACATACACTATCAATCTACTCGATAATGATATTTTAGATGATAACAAAGACTATATAGAAAAAATATTTACCATTTTAAATAACGCAGAAATAGAATATGACTTAAAAGATCAAGTTTACTCAGAATGTCGTTGCACCACTGATAAGTTAAAATTATTAACTTCCATCAACACATACGATTTAGATAAAGACCTTGTTGGAGCAATCAGCGAAGTATTATTGTAGCCTAATGTCATCGATAAAATATTTCAATAAAAAAGAAAATAGAACATTGATATTTAATAAGAAAAGGCTGTCTTGTAATTATATCTAACATATTACAAGATAGCCTTTTATGTATATTAATTAAACTTCAAATAGATTAAGTCCTATTTCATCACTGAATTTCCTATCTACTTCTCCATCAATAACATCAACGATCATCTCACATGTAGCTGAGACAATAGCTGAATTAAGATGTCCACCAAACACTTGTTTAGCATGATTGGAAACATTAATATGTAAGTGCAGATAAACCTCTCCATCCATTGTAGAGATATTCCCTACAATACTTGTAATTTCATGATCACCTTTTAATGTTGAAGCGTTATATGATTTGTCCAAAGTATTAAAAATACCTAATGTAACCTCGCTAGCTGCACCAATAGCACTTACAGAACCTAAATTTATCTTTTCCTTCTTACATAGTTTTGCAAGTGAATCAACGATTTCTTCACCTCTGTCAAATCTTATTACATACTTGTTTCCGAATTTTTTATATTCCATTCACTCTCTCCTTTCATAGATTTATTACATAATAAATTTATTACTGCTAATTTTTATTATGCATATTTATATTTCAATTCTATCTCTGCCATTTTCCTTTGCTTTATATAATAATTTATCAACTTTTTTGATATAGTCTGATGCACTATTATGAACATCAGTTCTATTAATCTCTACTATACCAGCACTGAAAGATAATTTCAATTTCTTTTCTTCAAAAGTATGATTTTTAATAATATTTTTAATTCTATTTAAAATTACATATGCTGACTTTATGTTAGTTCCAGGAAAAACAATTATAAATTCTTCTCCACCATATCTTCCTATATAATCCATTTCTCTGATATTGTCTTTAATAGTGTTAGCAAGATATTTTAGAATTTCATCTCCGTATGTATGACCATATGTATCATTTATATTCTTAAACAAATCCAGATCTATCATAGCTATAGAAGCAGGCTTCTTATTCTCTTTTTGATCGTTAATAACTGATTTCACTTCATTTATTATAAATCTTCTATTATGGATACCTGTTAATTCATCAACAAGGGCTAATTCTTCTAATTTCTTCTCATAACTAATCCTTTTTGTCAAATCTCTGAGATAAGCAATATAATATTCTCTTTTTCTTATTTTGCCTAACTTAATATGTATCTCAACAGGAATTTCTTTACCTTTTCTATTGTCCAATACACTCTCTATATTAACATGTTTTTTAATACCCATTTTAGTAGAAATATCATCCCTAAAAATATCATTGACATTTATATCATTGATGTTTCTACGGGTTATGCCTATAAGTTCAAGACCTTTTCTATTAACATCAAGTACCTGTCCCATTGAATCAATAATCATTATACCGTCTACTGATAATTCAGTGATAGTAGAATAAAATTGAAACAGCAATAATATGAATATCAATAATCCAATAACTAATAACACCCGAAACAAATTACTCCTAATTTCATTTTTAAGATCAGATTCAAGTGCTAATATATTTTCTTCGATAACATTTTCATAAACACCTGTTCCTATAATCCAATCACATTTATCATATGTTCTGAAATATGATAATTTAGAAAACATACCATCAGCTTCTGGTTTAGTCCAATTATATTCAATATAGCCTTCTCCATTTCTATCTACATCAGTAATTATTTCATCATAGATACTAGAACCATCATCATCTTTTAAATTGCTTATATCTTTTCCAACATAATCTTTGTTTGAAAAAACTAAAGCCTTACCTTCCTTATTGGTCACATAAAAATAACCATCAATATCATATGTAAAACTTCTAATTCTTTCTAGCAGTTCTTTTTTTATGACTCCATCAATGTCCTTAGTATTTACACTCGAACCAATGATTACATTTAAAGGTTCCAGATATTTAACGAAAGATAGTTTATAATTATCATCATTGTTATCATCTAATATACAATTTATATTGTAAAACCCTTCTCCCTTTTCTTGCACCTGATCAATAATATTATTGAACTCACTATAGTTTTGGAATTCCAATATACCTAAATCTATATTACTAGAATTAGCTCTAGGTATAATCATCCTATCAGAATCCAACTCTACCAAAAAATAGCTAGTCAACGGATATGGTGTAACATTATCCAGTATACTAGATATCTTGTTTTTGACATCTTGTCTTGAATTTTTAGCATTAATATGTTCATTAGCGATAATATCGTATATTGTATATACTTGCTGTTTAATGTCCTCCATATATATTTCTTCTGATTTACTTATGTAATAATCCATATACCTACATATATTTTGTACTTCGTTTTTTATTATTCTTTTGTGGTATGAATAATATTGTTCTCTTATTTTTTTACTATCAGATTCATATCTGTTATAAGACATGGTCACAATAAAAATAGTTATAGCTAATGATATAATGATTATCAATAAGGATATAATTTCTCTTATATAAGATAAGGGTTTTACTCTTAAAAAGGTTCTCATTTTAATACCTCCAGTAAAATCAACTGTCAAGATTATGTCATAATATCTGTTTATCCCTATAATGTTACCTATTTTGTCAAAAATGCAAATCAATACTTTCATTATATAATTATTACCTATTTTATGCAAATATAATTTTTGTCAATGATTATACATGCAATTAATACCTCTCAGAATTTTTTACTAATCAAATGCAAATTACAACTCATTTTTTATATAAAACAACAACAAAAAAAATAGTCTCAGATATAGTAGAAGAATATATATACAAAATAGCTAATATTAAATCATTTATAGAATATCAACTCGATAAAATATTCTAACAAAAAGCTGATTTATACATGTATTCTCCTAATAAACTCCGAAACTATATTTAGAAAAATAATTAAATATTATAATTTTACTTTATCCAATATCTGTTTTTCCAAGTCAATTGTGTTTGATTGGATTTTGTTAACTTCATTATCTATTTTTTCCACATAAGCATTATCCTTTATTGAAGACAGATTTATCCTTACGTTATATATAGCTGACAATACAGCAGTTCGTGCCATCATTGCTGATACAGCTCCATCAGTTACAGCATTTTTATTTCCTTTCTCAACAACTTTTTCTGATAATTGTATAATACTAAAGGATTTTTTTGCAACTTCTAATGGTACAGATGCAGCATACTTCATTGCATTTTGAATTGTCATTTTTCTTACTACTTTTTGTTCCTCAGTATCTTTTGGTAATCTATATGCGTTCATGACTTTATTAAATGCTTCTGAATCGATATCAACATATTTCAACAGCTGTTCTCTTAGGTCATGAGCTTTCTTGGATATATCTGTCATTTCATCCATAACATCTTCATAATTTTTCTTTCCTATAGTTAAGTTCGCAACCATTTCAACTAATGCGGCAGCTGTTGCACCACTGCTGGCAGCTATGGATCCTCCACCGGGTACTGGATTATTCGATGCCGTAGCATCTAGGAATTCACCTAAACTTTTATCAACTAACATGATTTACTGACCTCCTCAATATTAATGATTTCGTAATTACATACCTATTGTTCGTATTTGTAATAAACTACTTGCCCATCTTTAATTACTGTTTCAACAGTACTAACTCCTATATGATAAGGAATGAATTTATATGAAGGGTATTCATGTATGACAATATCACCTTTCTTGTTAACATCAATACTTCCAATATAATCTGCCTTATCTAGAGCAGCAGCACCATTAATGGTTAGGGCTGTTATGGTTTCTTCTATAGTCATATTCATATAAAGAGTGGCTAATGCAATGATTAGTGGTATTGACTCGGTAAAACAACTTCCGGGATTGAAATCAGAGGCAAGTGCTACAGCTAAATTATTATCGATCATATATCTAGCTCTCGCGAAATCTTCTCTCAAACTAAATGCCGTACCAGGCAAAAGAGTAGCCACCACATTATTCTCTGCCATTTCTTTTATCCCTTCATCAGAAGCCATAAGTAGATGATCTGCAGAAACAGCTTTCAGTTTAGCAGCCAAACCAGCTCCTCCTAGATCATATATCTCATCTGCATGCATTTTTAATTTCAACCCTTGTTCTTTTGCTGCTAATAATAATTTCTCGGATTGTTCTATAGAAAAAACTCCTTTTTCACAAAAAACATCACAAAATTCTGCCAATCCTTTATCTACTACATAAGGTAATACTTCATCAATCATCAAGTCAATAAATTTATCTTCCTTGCCTCTATAATCCTTTGGTACAGCATGTGCTCCAAGAAAAGTGGGTACTACATCAATCTTATGCCTAAGATTGAGTTTTCTCATGACTTCCAACTGCTTAATCTCAGTTTCATAATCCAAGCCATAACCACTCTTTCCTTCAACGGTAGTGACTCCAAAAGTAAGCATGGAATCTAGCCTTTTCATACCTATTCTTATTAAATATTCTTTGGTTTCTTCTTTTGTTTTAGTTACAGTATTTACTATTCCTCCACCCTTCTGCATTATTTCCATGTAATTGTCACCCTTCAGCCGCCATGAATATTCCTCTTCACGATAGCCCCCAAATACAAAATGGGTGTGTGAATCAATAAATCCCGGTAGGACTGTCTTACCAGTTGCATCAATGACCTCTGCAACTTTTTCATATTGTCTAGGTATGTCAGGTGTTCTTCCAACCCATTTTATTATTCCCTCTTGAATAACAACAGCACCATTTTCTATTATACCTAGATTATTCATATCTTTTCCTTTTTTTGCCGTAAATCCACTGCATGTTACTAGCTGACTAGCATTTTTGATAATCATTCTTTTCATACCTAATCCCCTTTACTAACTACTAACTCTATTACTAGAAACATGTTTACGCTTTACTTATTCCATTAAATTTGTTTCTATAACTTTATCCATTGAAAAGCCATATAATCCTAAGTAATATGAAGCTGTATCAACTAAAGCTTCCATAGGAACCAATCCAACGATTTCACTTCCGAGAACGTTAACACCATATCTCTTCGCTTCCATCTTAACTGTTTCGAATACACGATAAATAGAAGTTTTGGTATAGTTAGTTATATTCATAGTAACTTGAGTTATACCTCTTTCCTCTACTTTAACACCACCTGCTTTAATATACCTGAATCCTCCGCTAGAGTGTCTTATACATTTAGATATCTTGTTGGCGATATCAATATTTTGAGTGTCCAAGTCAATATTGTAAGCTACTAAAGGCATTCTAGCACCTACTGCTGTAGCTCCTGCAGTTTTATGTATCTCAGCCTTTCCAAAATCCGGTTTCCACTCTTGTTGCTTGATCTTGTCTTTCATCCCCTCGAATTGACCTTTTCTGATCTTAGCTAGATTAACTCTATTTGGTGTTACAGCTGCATCTTCATATAAGAATACTGGAATATCATATTTATCAGCAAGCTCTTTCCCAGTTTCATTAGCTAGTTTCACGCATTCATCTGTTGTCATATTTTTAATTGGGATGAATGGAATAACATCTGTAGCACCCATTCTTGAATGTTGTCCTTCATGGTGATTAAGATCAATAAGTTCAGTTGCTACACCAACAGCCTCGATAACTGCGTTTTTTACAGCTTCAGGCTCACCCATAACAGTAACAACTACTCTATTGTAATCTTTATCAGCTTCATAATTTAATAATTTCACATCTTCTTTACCACGAAGTGGTTCTACTATTTTTTCGATTTTATCTAAATCTCTTCCTTCGCTGAAATTAGGTACACACTCAACAATCTTGTTTTGCATAACTTTCCTCCTTATTAACTGTAAGCTTTCTCAACTTCTTCTTTAACAATCTTATCATCAGCAATAAATGGTAGTGTAATATGATCTAGTCCTTTCATGATATCGTTATATTCTATACATGTCTCAACTGCATTTTCGCATCTCGCCCAAGCTCGTCTTGCAACACCTCCCATAACATCCCATAGAATAGCGTTTTTAAGAATTTCATCTACTCGTCTGCTGCCATCAAGTACCATACCGAATCCACCGTTTATGGCTTTACTTATTCCGACGCCTCCGCCATTGTGTAGAGTCACTAAACTCATTCCTCTTGCACTGTTGCCTACAAATATATGAGTGGAAACATCAGCCATAATGTTGCTACCATCTTTTATATTGGAAGTTTCTCTAAATGGTGAGTCTGTTCCTCCCGTATCATGATGGTCACGTCCAAGCATTATAGGACCGACTTCACCGTTTCTAACTAATTCATTGAATTTGAGAGCTATCTTTAATCTTCCAAAAGCATCTTGATACAATATCCTAGCCTTAGTTCCTACGACTAATTTGTTTTCTTCTGCATTTTTTATCCAATTATAGTTATCTCTATCTTGATATCTTCTAGAAGGATCAATACAATCCATAGCAGCTTTATCAGTTTTTATTAGATCTTCTTCTTTTCTACTTAAGCAAACCCATCTAAATGGTCCATATCCAAAATCAAATAATTGTGGTCCAAGTATGTCTTCAACATATGATGGCCATATGAATCCATCTTTGTCATTTCTTCCGTTTTTAGAAATTTCTATTATTCCCGAATCGTATATCGCTTTCATGAAGGAATTGCCATAGTCGAAGAAATAAGTTCCGTTCTCCACTAGTTCCTTGATTATTTCAAAATGTTTTTTAAGAGATTTATCAACTAAACCTTTGAATTTCTTTTTATCGTTCTCCAACATTTCGGTTCTTTCTTCAAAAGTAATACCTTGTGGACAATATCCACCGTTATATACTTCGTGACAAGATGTTTGGTCTGATAACAAATCAATATGTATATCTTCTTCAACTGCGTATTGTAATAAATCAACAATATTACCATGATAAGCTATTGCAAAAGGTTTATTATTTTCTTTGCATATCTTGGCTAACAAGAAAGCTTCTTTTGGAGTATTAGTGATTTCACTTATCCAACCTTGGTCATATCTAGTTTTGATACGTGAATAATCCACCTCAGCTATAATACCAACCCCACCTGATATTACTATTGCTTTTCCTTGTGCTCCACTCATACCTCCAAGTCCTGAAGAAACGAATAACTTACCTGCCAGGTCCTCATCTTCATCAATATTGAGTTTTAATCTCCCTGCATTGAGAAGAGTACTGTATGTACCATGAACAATCCCTTGAGGACCAATATACATCCATCCACCCGCTGTCATCTGTCCGTAATTAGCAACTCCCAATGCTGCAGCTCTATTGAAGTTTTCATAATCATCAAATGCTCCAACCATAAGTCCATTGGTTATTATTACTCTTGGTGCCTCTAATTTGGAATGGAATAGTCCAAGTGGATGACCTGAAGCTACAACTAAAGTTTGGTCTGTGGTCAATTCTTGTAGATATTTCTTAACTAATCTATATTGCATCCAATTCTGAAACACGCTTCCCGATTCACCATAAGTAACTAGTTCATATGGATATAGAGCTATATCAAAATCCAGATTATTATCTATCATAACTTGAAATGCTTTACCTTCTGTACATTTTCCTTCATATTCATCTATAGGTTTTCCTGTTATCTTACCTTCTGGACGGAATCTATAACCATATATTCTTCCTTTTGTCAATAATTCTTGTAAAAATTCTGGTGCCAATTCCTTGTGATATTCTTCTGGTATATATCTCAATGCATTCTTAAGGGCTAGTTCTGTCTCTTCTTTTGTTAATGTAAACTCTCTTTTAGGAGCTCTCCTTACTCCTTCTTGAAATTCTGGATATTCTGGCAAACCACCTTCAAAGTCTAATTTAATGTCCATCATATTAAATATTTCTTGATTACTTAACACAAAAGCCATCCCCTTAAAATAATTTATTTTTACAATAATTCTCCAATACTTGATTCTATTTGATTAATCATTTTATTACTAGTAACTAAGTTAATGATTTTCTCGATATCAACATACATGATTCTATCTTCTGATAACTTATCTACTTCTTCTCTTACCATTTCATAGGCAATTCTTGTACCTTTTCCAAGTCTTCTGTCTTCTCTGAATTCTAAACCTTGTGCAGCAGTCAATAGCTCAATTGCTATAACCCTAGTTGTGTTATACAGAATATCTCTAGCTTTTCTTGCTGCTATAGATCCCATACTTACATGATCTTCTTGATTGGCTGATGAAGGTATTGAATCAACACTAGCCGGATGAGCTAACACTTTGTTTTCCGAAACTAGTGATGCTGCTGTATATTGAGCAATCATGAAACCTGAGTTCAATCCACCATGTTCTGTTAAGAATCCTGGTAATCCACTAAGAGCTGGATTGACCAATCTTTCGATTCTTCTTTCTGCTGAGTTAGCTAATTCTGCTAAAGCTATACCTAGAAAATCAAATGCTAGAGCCATAGGTTGACCATGGAAATTACCACATGATATCACTTCATCTTCGTCAGAGAATATTAATGGATTATCTGTTGCTGCATTTATTTCTTTGTTTACTTTATCTAATACATAGTTTATAGCATCCTTACTTGCTCCATGTATCTGTGGAACGCATCGTAATGAATATGGATCTTGTACTTTTATTTCACCTTGTCTTGTTGTAAGATTACTTCCTTCCAAAATCTTCAACATATTTTTAGAACATTTCATCTGACCTATATGATTTCTTAATAGGTGTACTTTTTCATCAAAAACATCCGTAATACCACGTAAGGCTTCAAAAGTAAGTGATGCTGATACATCTGATAATTTGGCAAGTTTGATTGCATCATATGTAGCTAATGCTCCTACTGCTGTAAGAACTTGAGTTCCATTTATTAATGCCAGACCTTCTTTTGCACTTAGGGTAATAGGTTTAATATCAGCCTTATCCATTGCTTCCTTACCACTTAACAACTCACCTTTATAATAAGCTTCCCCTTCACCCAACATGACTAATACCATATGAGCTAGAGGCGCTAAATCACCACTTGAACCTAGTGAACCTTTTTCCGGAATAGCTGGATGAACTTGTTTGTTAATCATTTCAACTAATGTATTCAACGTTGATAACCTTATACCAGAATAACCTTTCGTTAAAGCATTAACTCTAAGAAGCATAATTGCTCTTACTGTTTCTACTGGAAAATGATTACCAACACCGCAAGCATGACTTTTGATTAAACTAGATTGAAGAGTCTCAACCTGATCTTTAGAGATAACTACATTACTAAATTTACCAAATCCAGTAGTTATGCCATAAACAATTTTTTCTTTTTCAACTATCTTATCAACATATTTTCTGGATTTATTAACTTTTTGAATCGCTTCCTGTGAAATTTCGACTTCGCAATAACCTCTTGCTACCTTCACTAGTTCTTCTAGAGTTAAATTATTACCGTCAACATAAATAGTATTCAATAAAAACACCCCACTTATTTTTTGTATATTGTTTAGTAACAGAAAAAAATTTCTTCTACATTGTAACTATAAGTAATCAACATAAGCAAATAACTTATAGCCTATATAAATTGTAAACCATCCAATAAATATAATCAATATATTTTGAAATTTATATTATAAGTTAGAGTTTTACCACGATAAAGAGGTGATTGAGTAATATTTATACGAATATTCTAAATAAGTCAACATCTTATTTATAATTAAATAGGTATACCAGTTAGTAACTTTTATTAATCATAAAACCCTTTCAAGCTAAGTTTATAAGCCCATTGTGAAATTAACATAATTTTCTATAATGTATTATTTTTCACTAAACTTTTTTTCATAGGATTAAAATTTTCAAACACTACATTTTTGCATACTCCTAATGCATTTTCATATTCTATCTCATTCTTTGCAGTCCAACCGAATAGAAATTTACCTTTAAGTTTTAATATCTTAATTGGTAATCGGTCCAAATAATCAATATCATAATTAACGAAATCAGGTTTACTTAAGCAATTCAACAACAAATTCCTTAAAGCAATTTTAGTGATTAATGATACCTTCTCATGTTTGAAGTATCCAGCTAACTGTCCTCTAACAATGTGTGGTGCATTTTTATGAAACCATTCCATCGATAAAGGATTAAAAGACTGTACTACAAATCTGCCTTTATACTTTTTCAACATATCATAAGCCTTTTCTTCTAACGCTCCTGCTTTCCCTCTATTTTTCAGTTCAACCATAATTCCTACTTTTCCATCAACTTCATTTAATACATCCTGAAACAGTGGAATCTTCTCTTGAGTATTCATTAGCTTAATATTTCTAATATCTTCATATGTGCATTTTTCGATATCTTTATCTATCTCTGTTACTCTTTTTAGATTGTCATCGTGAAAAACGACTATTTCTCCATCCAATAACAGATGTATGTCCAATTCGATAGAAAAACCGTAGTCGATAGCTCTTCTAAAAGCTCCTATAGAATTTTCAGGGTATTTGTCATTGTGATATCCTCTATGTGCAATTTTATCTTCAGCTAACCATTTCATTCTCTTTTCCATAATATTCCTTCTTCCTTTTCTCAATAATTTATTCTAATTTTTATTCAACAAATTATATTTCATAAGATTTACCCATTGCAACCCTATCAAATTCACCTTCCCAGTTTCCTGTTAATTTTCGATAAAATTCCCTATCCTTACCTTCTTTAATTAATTTTCTTATTATTTCTTCTTTCTTTCTGACTTCTTCATTAAACATCTTGATTCTATAAATACTTGATGAATATTTATATTTTCCTGTTTTTAGAATCTCTACTAATTCAGCATTATCTTTTGGAGTATAATTTAATTCATTGTAATAAATTCCTACATGCCTAGAATCATGTCCATCAGAATTATTTATCAATCTTGTTTTTAATTTTTTTGCTAATTTTTTAATGTTTTGCTCATCATCTTTGCCTATATTGGTTGAGTGTATTTCTATAGCATCTGGTATATAATTCTCTATATCTACATTTACATGATCTTTATATCTATAGGGATGTGCTAATGCAATGAATCCACTATTTTTTTTAACATATGTATATAGTTCCTCATATGACCAATTTTTTTCTTCTAATATACTATCGTTAATACCAATAACTAAAATATCTTCGCCTTTATCTTTTATAGTAATCTCTATTCCACTATATATCCTAAATGGGCTGTATTTCTTGTTCAAATCAGCTATATGCTCTTCAGAAGATATTTTATTATGGTCTGTAAAAACCAGACCATCTAACCCAAACCTTATTGCAGATTCAATATGTTCTTTCTCACTGGCTATACTACAAGCTGAACGTTCCTTGGCATGTACATGTAAATCTATTTTCATTTTTATCGTCCTTTCAGTATTTAAAACTTATATAAAAAGGTTTATTATACTCTATAACTATTATTATACTAAAATAAGAACTAAATATATACCAAAAAGTATATCTAGTTCTCATTTTTCAATTTAAATATTATATTATTTTTATTTTATTATCTAATATAATTGCACATACAATGTTCAATCATTTTTTCATCTTTAGTCCTTATGGCTTTTCTGATTCTAGATGTATTCATATGTCTTTTATTTTTTTTATCTTCGAGCTTGTAACTTTTATTCACAGTTAAATTGACTTTAAATGTTCCAATATTCATTGCCATACTTATAACCGACATTCGTAATCCCTCCTTGATGTCATTTCCACGATCTGTATCATTTATATTACTGATTCCTTGTATTATTGATAAGTCACTCATAATATCAACTCCAGTCATTTTTTATATTTTTTAAATTATTTTTCTACATTTTTCTCTAATGTTATTCTAATCAATTTCTAATCCTAATGTTCTGTTTATTGTAATCATACGTATTCCTCCCATAAACATTTAACCTTTGCTATTTCTAGTTAAAATTTCATCACCATCATATTTATTAACCTCCTTCATCTTAAGATTTATATGTAATCCTAATAAGGTTACAAACAATATAAAAAGCCATAGGCGTAGTCTACCCATGGCTTTATCGTTTATTTGTACATAAGCATAAAAAAACCATAGGGCATATACATGACCTATGGCTATATCTATCTACAATAATTTATATTATTATCTATACAATCTCAAAGAGTTTAAGTCGTGTATAACGTTACTAAAATATGAAGTTTTTTTGATGTTCATTATTATTTTATTTAACATTTGTACATAAACTCCTTTTGTATTTTTTTCTTTCATGTTCATCAATATCTTAACCGATAACTATTATATACTATTAACTGGTAAATTGCAACCTTTATTTGGAATGTAATATTTTTGTAACATTTCTCAAGAATATAATCAACTAACTTCACTTCTAAATTTTTTTGGTGACATGCCAACTATTTTTTTGAATTGATTAGAAAATGCATATTGATCGTAGAATCCCAACATCTCAGCTATTTGTGATATTGTAAGATTTGGGTTGTGTAACATGCTCTGAGCTTCATTTATGCGTTTTATTATTAAGTATTTATGTGGAGAGACTCCTATTCTTTTCTTAAAAATTTTCCTTAACTTTTCATAACTCATATTATATTTCTTAGCCTCTTCTTTTATATCTATCATCTTATCAAACCCATGACTCAATGTATCACATAACATATTAATACTGCTATCTTCTTCACTAAATAAATCTAGCTGCTCATAAAAAGAATTAATTGATATCAAAAAACTTTGAACCTTGATAAATAATTCCTTTATATCTTTTTCTTTTGCTTCTTTGAAACTTGTCAACAACTTAATACATTGATTAAGGATTATAGGACTCGGTTTAATTTTAAAAACCGGCTCAACTGTATTAATAATACCTATCTGCCCTAATATATTATATATTGATGGTCCCATACATACATAAAACTCCAACCAAGGTTCCGATCCATCTACAACTGTCGTATGTTTTATATTCGGTCTACGCTGAACGAAATAACCAGGTTCCAATTCTATTATTTGTCCATCTTCACTAATATATTTGCCTTTACCACTTAGGACTATAAGTCCACCGTAGTATATGAAATTATGTAATCTTCTTTCTGTTTTTTTTGTTAGAAACCCACATGATATTATTCCCTCAATAGATTTTTGATTAATATGATAATAACAAGTATCCGTCTTAAAAAGTTCCTCTGGAATATACACCCAACCATCTCCATACCATTTTTTACATTATTTTTACCACTAATATCATTTTTTCTTATTATAATAAAATTTATACTAATATATATATTACCATATAATACATACAAGGAGGTATTATAATGACCAAAAAAGATAATTTGATCTCATTGATCCAAAGGAAAGGTTATGAGGAAGCACCTGTTTTTTTCAACTTATGTCCATCTTTAGTAAAAAAATATGAAGAGAAAACAAAATCTAATATACCTTATCAAGAATATTTTGATATGTCTTGGAGAGATATCGAAGATAGGAAACTCATCAATCATGATACAGAAAAATATCGTTCCTACTATAACTTTCCATTAAAAGAAGGAACTACTATTGATGATTGGGGAGTTGCTCATGAACCAGGTAGTGAAGCAGCTATGCATATGACTTATATGCGTCATCCTATGAAAGACCTGACAACTATGGAAGAACTTGAATCATATCCATTTCCTGATTTTGCGAATGCTGATTCATCCCATCAAAGATCACAATGTGATGCTTATCACTCAATGGGATTAGCCGCTATGGGAAATATGCAATGTACCATTTGGGAATTATCTTGGTATTTACGCAGCATGGAACAATTGATGATGGATATGATTGCTGATCCTGATAAAGCAGCATTTATCCTTGACCGTGTAACCGAATTATCAATTATAAGAGCAATATCATTCGTTGAAGCTGGTGCAGATATACTTTTCTTTGGGGATGATGTAGGTATGCAAAATAGTATAATGCTCAGCGAAGATATGTATGTAAATTGGCTAAAACCCAGACTAAAAAAAATTATAGATACCGTTAAGAAAATTAATCCCGATATAATAATTTTCTACCACAGCTGCGGTTTCATAACACCTTTTATACCACATCTTATAGACGCAGGTGTAGATGTGCTCAATCCAATTCAACCAGAATGTATGGCTTTTGATGAAATCCATAAAAAATATAGCGACCAGATATCTTTTTTTGGAACTATAGGTACTCAGACAACAATGCCATTTGGAACACCCAAAGAGATTAAAGACGAAGTAATCAAAAATTTAACTTTAGCAGGGAAAAAAGGTGGATTAATTTGTGCTCCAACACATTTATTAGAACCAGAAGTACCTTGGGAAAATATACTTGCTTACGTGGAAGCTTGTAGAAATTTCAAACCAACCAAATAATCACTTCTAATTTATTTACAATATAATCACTTCTAATATTTAATACATCAAAACAAAAGAAGTTATTAAATTATATACTCAAGATTTAATAACCTCTTTATTTTATTGATTTATCTATTTGCTCTTTCCTTTATCTGAGTTACAGCAAAAGAAGCTACATCATCAGCATATTTTCCTGGTCCAAATCCAGCATCATATCCAAGTTCTTTTGCAAGCTCATGAGTAATCCTTGGTCCACCGCATGCAAGTATTATTTTATCCCTCAGTCCTTCTGCTTCCAGAAGTTCCACCAAATTAGTTAGATTAGCGATATGAATATTTTTTTGTGTAACTGTCTGAGATACCAGTAGTACATCAGCTTTCAATTCTATTGCTTTTTTAATGAATTCTTCATTAGGAACTTGACTTCCCAGATTATATGCTTCTATCATCTCATATCTTTCTAAACCATAATGTCCTGCATATCCTTTCATGTTCATGATTGCATCTATACCTACAGTATGGGCATCAGTACCCGTACTTGCTCCTATAACAACAACTTTCCTTTTGATATGCTCCCTTATATAATTATCTATCTCTTTCATATTCATTGTATCAACTTCAATACGTTCAACATGAATTTTAGTATAGTCAACCCTATGACTTACTCCACCGTATACAACATAGAAAGTAAATTCTTTATCCAATGCATTATGACAGACTACAGATGGTTCTGACACTCCCATTTTCTTAGCTAGAATCTTAGCTGCTTCCATTGCATTCTCATCATCAACAACTGGTAGTGTAAAACTTATCTGTACTTTTCCATCATTCATTGTATCTCCATAAGGTGCTAACTTACTTGGGTCGAATGTTGTATCATAATCCCTCTTCTCCATAGAGTATAAACCACTACTCATATATACCACCCTTTCTATTTATCTAACATCAATTCTATAAAAGGATTAAAATACTCCCTATCTTTTGGTATAACACCATCTAATCCCTTACCACCATCTATTGGTCTCTTGACTCCTGCGAAAATACCTTTTTCAAGAGTCTTGAAAAGTCCTTCTTTTTCAATTTCCAACAACAAATCATTCGTTTTCATCAAAACTTCTTTAGCTCTGTTTTGAATGATACCATCTTTTTTATATGTAATTTCATCTCCCAAAGAATGCATGTTATTGAAAACATATCTTGCATTTTCAATAGAAAGAGCCCTGTCAGCCATAAATGGTGTATGTATAGCTTCTGTCAACATACCTAACAGATGAATTCTCTGGTTAGTCAATATGGAAACCATATTAAATAAGGTATTTTGCACATGTCCTTTAAAGATATCTCCTGTCATAAATTTAGTTGGAGGCATATACTTCAAAGGAGCCTTTGGAAAAATCTCTCTTGCCATTTGGGCTTGTGCCAATTCCAGTAGAAAACCATCTTTTAATTCTGGATTCATTTCAAATGCATGACCCAGACCCATTAATTCTTCTTTCAATCCTGCCAGCAAAGCAAATTGTTCATTAATGAACTGTGAAGCCAGAACGGTATGTGCTTCTTCAACAGCATCAGAAGTAGTAAGATAATTATCTTCTCCTGTATTGATAATAACTCCCGCATATCCATTTATGGTTCTTGAAAAATGCTGATCTATCATGGTTCTCTGCATATTGATATCTCTGAACAATATCCCGTACAAAGCATCATTGAGCATTACATCCAATCTTTCAATAGCTCCCATAGCAGCTATTTCAGGCATACATAAACCAGAACAATAATTACATAATCTTATATATCTTCCTAATTCCATAGAAACTTCATCCAGAGCTTCTCTCATCAGACGGAAATTTTCTTGAGTAGCATAAGTACCTCCAAATCCTTCCGTAGTTACTCCATAAGGAACGTAATCAAGAAGACTTTGTCCTGTTGTCCTGATAACAGCAATGATATCCGCTCCTTGCTTTGCTGCTGCAACTGCTTGAGTAATATCTTCATATATATTACCTGTTGCGACAATTACATAGAGATATGGTTCTGTCTTATCTCCAAATTCTTTTAACATATCTTCTCTTTTATTACTGTTTTCCCTTATCTTAGCCACTGTTTCTTTTGCAATCTTTGATACTTCCAACTTAATATCAAATATATCTTCCATAGGAATCTTGGTCAGATCCAATTCTCCACTAGACACTTTTTCTGCTATCTGTTGTGGTGTAAGAGAGTATCTAATCATAGCATTACCAATATAGACTGCTGCTCCTACCGACAAACCATTTCCCTTTTTAATGTTATCCACTACTACATTAGGAAGGGGAACCTGATACTCATTGATCCCATCAATTCCTAACAACCTACAAACTGTTCTTTCTACAGATACTGTCGTATGCTTTTCAATAAACTCCTGCGTCTCTTTAGCTATATTCCTTGCAGAATTCCTACATAGATTCACTAGCTTCGTATCAAGATTTATCTTACTTTCCATAAATCCCCACCAACTTTCTTTTATATTACTAAGTGCCATATATCTATAATGCTTATTCATTTGAACATATACAATTAAGTTATTATATCTCAAATAACACTTTACCCTGACTCTGTATACTCAATTATCTTTTCATCCAGTCCCATCATTTTAGCTACTTTCAATGCATCTTTGGGAACAGTACATTTTTCATCTACAATCTCTAATCTATAATCCATCTTTTCTTGAATGATACTAATAGAATCTTCTTTATCTATACTAATGTGTCTCTTAAGTATGTTATCATCAACATTCTTCAACCCTACAACTTGATAATGTTTGATATCTTTATCTATAATACCATCATAATGAGTCGATACTAGACTTATGGTATTATAGTCTTTCAAAAATTTACATAAAGCTTTTAAAAGAATAAAACCTTCTCTAGGATTAGTTACTCGTGCAAATTCATCTAATCCAATGAAACCATTACTTTTCTTAATATCCTCTACCGCTTCATTTATCTTAATTATCTCTGCACCAAACGAACTGAGTCCTCTACTTATGGACTGCATATCATCTGATACCAAATAAATGAAATCCATCATAGAAAATGACGCTTTTACTGCAAATACATAGAATCCCATTTGAGCTAAGATCAGATTGAGGACTATCGTTTTGATAGTAACACTTTTCCCTCCCATATTAGCTCCAGTTATGACAGTAACGCCTTGCTTTAACTCAATAGATACGGGAATATATTTTTTATTATCCTTTTCTAAGTAATTTATGATCTTGGGATTTTTCATCTCGTGAAATAATATATTTATCTTATCGTCTAGTTCAGGTTTTACTGCACAATATTTTATTGCAATTTTACCCTTAGCAATAAGCATATCCAATTTTCCCAGAGCAACAATATTTTTATTTATATCTTTAATGCACAAGTATATTTTTTGGCTCAATCTTTTTTGGATTTTCCTTTGGATTTTTTCTTCCATAACTACTAAATCTAATCTTTTATTTTTTAACACTCTATTTTTTTCTTCATCAATTTCTTTAAATATAAGTTTTTCGATGTTCGTCTTTTTATTTCGTATATCACTAAGTTCTTTACTATAAGCATCATATATATAAAAAGATTTTGTAACTTTTCCTACTGGATTCAGTAATTCAACTATATTCTTCAAAGAATAGAACTTAACATCTATATCTAAACTAAGAGCTTTATATATACTTATTAATTTTTGTATATTTATTGCAAAATTCTTTATCTCATATAATTCTACTTCATCTAAAATATAATTTTCATTATATCTTTTAATCAGATTGCTTATATCTTTGAACTCCATCATTGTTCTTTCTATATCACTATATAAACATTGATTCTTTTTCAGACTTTCTATTATACATTCAACATTATCCAGTTCATCTACTAGTAATTTCTTTTCATTTCTTTTAAAAACCTTCAATTTTCTTTTCATATCAATTCCGTAGGGAGTTATTATAGCTAATTCGTTAAGTATATAGTTAAGACCAATCTCTTGTTTCATCTTATTGTCTATATTCATTATATTAATCGCCCCCTAGCTGATTTTTGCATCATATACATTAAACACAGGTAATTCTGTTCCTTCCTTTATTATGGATTCCAACTTACCTTTATCGAATTCATAACCATAAGGAGAAACTGGATTGACAGATACTCCTACAACATTAATCTTATTTAACCCTTCAATGGTTCCGCCGCTTCTAGTAAAAATATCATAGACCTTTTTACTTAAGAATAATTTAGTTCCATCTTCTACTATTATTGCTATATCTCTATATAATTCTGTATTACCGATAATTCCAAGAATCAACCTATCAGATATTATGCCTCTTATCACTATATATTTGATAGATTTATCCAGATTATTGACTATATCACCTGAAGCTTCTAAAGATGTAAGTATATTAAGATCTCTTAATTCATAATCTTTGGTTACTAGACATACTTTACAACGCTCATTATTTTTTAAAGTTTTCTTTAATTTATCATCTGTATTTTTATTAATTGATAATAGAGTAATGGTATGAAGACTTTCACAAGCAACTCTACGGATATCATTGCTGACAGAAGCACCAGTACACAGTATAGTTGCATCAGTTATAACAGGAGATGCAAATGTTTTTCTTGAAACAGCACCATCACACAAGACATAATCACATCCATAGCTACTTAGCTTCATACATATTTCTTTCATATAGGTATTCAGTGAGGGTCCTGCAAGTTCAATATAGCCATCGCTGAGAGATTTGATAATAACAATTTCTCCTATTGGTGTATTAATACCAGTAGTATCAATTACCTCCTTAGTCACATCACTTGATATTATACATTTTTTTGCTGTAGCTATATAAGTATTTCTGCTAACGTATATTCTCGGTTTTTTTGTTCCTGTCACCATATCCTTCTCTTCCCCATCTCTTCCGATGGAGGTAAGGCCAAGGGTATATATACCCCTAGCCTTGTTTATAATAAAATTTAGTGTCGTCGTTTTTCCAACATTTTTATCCATGCCTATTATTGATATGCTATTGTACTCAGTTAGCCTTTGAAACAGCTTTGTCAAGATGTCCATATCCTCTCATTTTCCTTTCGAGACCTTCTGGTTCCATCAATGATTTTTCATTATTTGATATAAGTTCTGCAACACCAACCAGATGCGATTCTTTTTCATGTCTACACACTTCACAATTACATCCAGGCTCATAATGTTCAGGTTCTTTATATGTTGTTATGACACCTTCAAAGTTTCTAAGAACTACTTTATTGTATCCTTGGGATATTACATAATTAGGCATTACAGGAATTTTACCTCCTCCGCCAGGTGCATCAATAACGAAAGTAGGAACACATAATCCACTTGTATGTCCTCTAAGCCCTTCTATTATTTCAATACCTTTTGATACAGATGTTCTGAAATGCTCAATTCCAACTGTCAAATCACATTGGTATAGGTAATAAGGTTTTACTCTTATCTTAACTAATTCATTGACCAACTTCTTCATAACGAAAACACAATCGTTCACACCTTTTAATAAAACTGACTGATTACCTAAAGGAATACCTGCATTCGCTAATTTTTCACATGCTTCTTTAGATTCTTTTGTAATCTCGTTAGGATGATTGAAATGTGTGTTTATATATATTGGATGATATTTCTTCAACATATCAACAAGATTATCAGTTATTCTCTGAGGCATCACTACTGGTGTTCTGGTACCGATTCTTATTATTTCTACATGAGGGATTTCTCTTAACTTCTGAATGATATATTCTAATTTATCATCTGATAATAGAAGAGCATCTCCTCCTGATAACAATACATCTCTTACTACGGGTGTATTAGCAATATAATCTATTGCTGTATTTATTCTATTTATTGGTAATTCAGTGTCTGTATGTCCTGCAAATCTTCTACGGGTACAATGTCTACAGTACATGGAACATTGGTCTGTTACTAGAAACAGTACTCTATCTGGATAACGATGTACTAATCCTGGTACAGGCGAATGCGCATCTTCTGATAATGGGTCTACGAAATCAACTTCTGATCTGTGCAATTCTAAACTATTTGGTACAGCTTGTTTTCTGATAGGGTCATTCTCATCATTCTTATCAATAAGAGATAAGTAGTATGGAGTAATGGCCATTCTAAGTGATTGCAAGCATTTCTTTATTCCTTCTTCTTCAGATTCATATAGTGGTAGAAATTTCTTGAGTTCTTCTACATTCTTGATTCTATTTCTAATCTGCCACTTCCAATCATTCCAATCGCTATCACTTACATTACTATAATATTCATACCTTCTACTCTTTTTCATTTTACACCCCACACGTAAACTTAATTAATATACATTTTCTCGAATATATCCATGATTGTTTTACTTTCTCTAACATCTTCTAGAGTAATATCAGCATGATTTCTAGAATATCCATTACCAATAATCATGTTAACATCTTTTCCAATACCTTCTGCTCCAAGTGCAGCTTTAGTAAAGCTTGTAGCCATTGAGAAGAAATATACTATTCCTCCTTCTTTTACAGGAAGTATTGTAGACATTTCTGTATTTGGAATGTTAACGCAGTTAATTGCAACATCTATTTCTTTTCCATCTGTTACCTTCATGACTTCTTCTAATACTTTTGTAGGATTAGTTGCATCAGCAAGGATAATCTCATGACAGAATCCTGTTTCTTCCAAGAATTTTCTTCTTTTTTCACTTCTAACCAATCCGATTACTTTACCATTTTCTCCTACTTGTTTTCTTGCTTCGTAACAGCATAATAATCCTGATTTTCCATTAGCTCCAAGAACTAGGACTGTTTGATCTTTCTTAACTAATTTTCTAGTCTGAGCTGGTGCTCCTGCTACATCAAGTGCTGCAAGTGCGAGTGTTTCTTCCATATCTTTTGGAAGCTTTGCGTATATACCACTCTCGAATAATACAGCTGTTCCTTTTACTTCTACACGGTCTATGTCCATTTTTATATCTATGATTTCTTCGATTTTCAATGGAGTAAGTGTAAGTGATACTAGTGAAGCAATTTTATCTCCGACTTCAAGGTCACGATCCTTAAGGTTTTTTCCTATTTCTTTTATAGTTCCTATAAGCATTCCACCTGAACCAGTTTCAGGATTCTGCATTTTACCTCTTTCGGCAACTATATCAAGTATCATTTTTTCCATTTTATCTTTATCTTTATCACATACATTTTTTATTTGAGTGAAACTAGCTGAATCAATGTTGAGAGCCTGAATATCTATGAGCATTTCATTGTCATATATATTCATGTCATTAGATATCTTATAAGCTGCTTGTGGCAATACTCCTTTTGGCTCTATTACTCTATGTGTTCCGTATTTGCATCCTATCATTTTTAATCAATCCTTTCTAAATGTTATAAACTATATAATCAAATTACAATAAGTCATCAATTAAAGTATTACTGAAAAACCCATAAAAACTTATAAACAAAACTATATTTCCATTACTTGTAAATCATCATCTATGATTAATTCACAAGCAGTCAATGATTTGATTTCTTCTATTGTTGTATCTTTATTTATTTCTTTTAATACTATACCTTCGTCTGTTACTTCCATAACCCCTAGTTCTGTAACTATTAAATCGATAACTCCTTTTGCTGTTAATGGTAATGTACATTCCTCTAATATCTTTGGTTTTCCTTTTGCTGTATGGAGCATGGCTATTATCACTTTCTTGGCACCTGTCACAAGGTCCATAGCTCCACCCATACCAGGAACAAGTTTACCTGGAATTATCCAGCTTGCAAGATTCCCCATCTTGTCGACTTCTAGTGCTCCAAGAACAGTCAAATCCACGTGTCCACCTCTTATAAGTCCAAAGGAAAAACTAGTATCAAAGAATGCTCCATTTTCTAATACGCCTACATATCCTCCGCCTGCATTTATTATATCTTCATTTTCTTTATCACTTTCGGATAATTTTTCCAAACCTGTCATACCATTTTCCGATTGGAAACTAACCTCTATACCTTCTGGAATATAATTAGCTATTTTAGTAGGAAGTCCTATGCCCAAGTTAACAAGCTGACCATCTCTTAATTCTTTCGCCACTCTTCTTGCAATAATTTCTTTTCCTAATTTCTTATCTATCATATGACTCACCCCACTTTAGTTAATTATATAATCAACCAGAACACCCGGTGTTATAATACTTTCTTTGTCAAGCTCGCCTGGCTTAACTAATTCTTCAGCTTCTACAATAACTGTATCAGCTGCCATAGCTATCATTGGATTAAAATTCCTTGTTGTACCTTTGTATATGGTATTGCCAAATGTATCAACAATGCTTCCACGCACAAGAGCCATATCTGCTCTGATAGGCATTTCAAGTAAATATTCTTTTTCATCTATATCAAGAACTTTTTTCCCTTCTTCAACCAATGTTCCAACCCCAGTAGGAGTAAGTACTCCACCTAGACCATAACCACCTGCTCTTATTCTTTCTATAAGAGTTCCTTGTGGTGATAATTCTACTTCTAATTCACCACTATTCATTAATTGTCCTGTTACAGGATTAGTACCTATATGTGAAGTTATGACTTTTTTTACCTGTCTATTAACAATAAGTCTTCCTATTCCTTTATCTTCATAACTAGTATCATTACCAATGATAGTCAAATCCTTGATTCCTGATTCAATTATCAAGTCGATAATCTTCTCAGGAGTTCCGCACCCCAAAAAACCTCCTATCATAATGACTAACCCATTTTTTAATAAAGGCTTTATTTGGTTTTCACTGACTAGTTTATTCACCTTTTCACCTTCTCTTAATTTATTGATTCATATACCTTCTCCAAAATATATCAATCTAGATATTCAATATTTTTCTTGCTTCATCTGGACTTGCTATTTCTCTACCTAGTTCTTTAGCCAATCTTACGACTCTCTCAACAAGTTCCCCATTAGATTTAGCTAAAACACCTTTACTCATATAGATATTGTCTTCATAACCTACTCTAACGTGTCCGCCCATAATGATACCCATGACAGCCATGTTGAACTCATTTCTTCCAATACCTGTTACAGTATATGTTGAACCTACTGGAATACTGTTCACAAGATAAATCAAGTCTCTAGGTGTAGCAGTTATACCTCCGTTTACTCCCAAAACAAAGTTGAAATGAAGCGGTGCTTTGATATAGCCTTTTCTATGTAACCTGACAGCCATATCTACCATTCCTTTATCGAAGACCTCTATTTCAGGTTTTATACCAAGTTCATTCATTCTGTTAGCAAACTCTATTATAGTGTTTTCAGTATTTATAAAAATCTCGTCCCCACCAAAATTGCAAGTACCACAATCAAGAGTAGCCATTTCAGGATTAAGATAAATAGGTTGCAATCTTTCATCATTAGTCATACCTACTGCCCCACCAGTGGATGGTTGAATGATAACGTCTTTACATCTTTCTTTTATCCCGTTAATGCATTTTTCGAATCTATTTTTATCTTGTGTAGGAGTACCATCATCTTCTCTTACATGTAAGTGAATGATACTTGCACCTGCTTTGTAAGCATTATAAGCTTCTTCTACAATCTCTTCTACAGTGTATGGCACATTAGGATTATGTTCCTTAGTTACTTCTGCTCCACAAATAGCTGCTGTAATTATTAATTTCTCCATAACCACTACCTACTTTCTTTGTTTATCCTTAGGAACGACACATGTTCCACTTGCTTTACAAACAATCACAGATTCTTCCATAATCTCAGCTGCTGAATCATTGATATCTGGTCTTTGTCTTATGACCTTTCTAGCTTCGAATACCATTTTTCTAGAAGTTTTACCAAATCCTGTAATCTGTCCTTCACATTCTATATAGTCACCAGCATACACAGGAGCCATGAATTCAATATTATCGTACGCCTTAAATAATCCTTCGTCTCCGTCATTTTTAATTAATAGTTCTGTTGCCACATCACCGAAAAGCTGTAAAATCTTGGCACCATCAACTAAATTTCCACCGTAGTGAGCATCATGAGTACTCATTCTGATTCTGATTAATGATTTCATATACCTTAACTCCTTTCTTTACTTAACTAACAGTTAAGTTTTAACCCTAAATAAAATATCCACTCCTTTCTAGTGATTTCACCCTAATTCTCATCTGATAACGCAAGAAAAGCACTGAAAATAAGATTTCAGTGCTTTTTCATTAAAAAAGCTATTTATGTAATGAAATCTTATTTTCAATACATAAATAGCTCTCCATAAACACAGGATATACTAATCATCCTTTATGGCAGTGATAAGGGATTAACATTATCACCAAGAATAAGTTCAAGAACAAACATACTCTTTCGGCAAAGGATCCATTCGTCTTTAATATTAGAGGTTCTTCTCCTTGACAATTAAAGATTACCCTCTCCTTCGCGCCTCTATTCATGTTTTATATAATATTTATATAGATCGTTATACCACTATCTATATAATAATCATATTCAATTCATATTCAGTTGTGTTTGTATATATTACTATATTTACATAGATAAATATAATGAGATATAGTTAATAAAAGGTCATTTTAATATGTTATCAGACTATCAATAAGTACAATGTTCTAATTTCTATTATTGTTTTTAGAAGACTTAGGGTTATGTTTTTATATTATCATCTTCTATTTTAATATTCAATTATTCTCATAACACTTTTAGTAATTAAAATTATTTTTTATTAATTGGTAATTTAAATAAAACAAAATCAAGTTTTTTATTAATTTTTTATTAATTAGAACTATTTTTTTAATGTAATTGACATATACTATAGACATATGAAGGTGGTGTTTTTTATGAACGACCGTAAGAAAGTTATAATAGCTGAGATTATTTCAGCAGTAGCAATCATACTTATTGGAAGTTTATTTCATTTTTTGTATGAATGGACAGAATGTACATTCATAGGTTTATTCAGTCCCGTTAACGAAAGTCAATGGGAGCATATCAAGATAATGTTCTATCCAGTAATCATAGTAAGCATTATTGAATATTTTTTCATTAAACATGACGTAAACAATTTTGTTTTCGCTAAAGCCATTTCAGTAATTGTTTTTATTGTAACAACTTACCTGATTATTTTCTTATATGAATTGATATTCAATGATAATCCTATGGCACTTCATTTTATTTCGTTTTTTGTTGGAGCTTTTGCAGGACAGTTAGTCAGCTATTTCCTATTGAGATGTACTAGAAAGAGTAAATGTAAAAATATGATAGGTTTTTATATCTTCTTATTCCTGTTTATAGCAATTACCTTATTTACTTTTAGACCTATAAAAACTGATTTCTTCAGAGATTCCACAACAGGATATTACGGAATACCTCCAAAAAGTTAGACTATAATTAATGAATGATAATAATTTATATTTATTACAAACTTTGCAGAATAAAATTGGATTACTTTTATTCTGCAAAGTTCTATTTACACAAAGTTATCCATTCCTATTTTGCTTAATTGCTCACCACAATAGAATTTGAGATGGTAGAGAATATCTTTTTCTTTATTAACATATACGACTCTATTAGAAATCATCATTTTACTATCATCACTCAATTGCAATAATTCTTTTTCTTCTCCAGAAGCTTTGACAATCTCTAAATCCATGTTCAACTTGGTTACAGATACTTTCAGATCCTCAAATAAATAATGAGATATCCCATTTTCAAAATTGAAGTCTTTAAAAAAGTTTTCTTCTCCGTAGACAAAATGAAATATTTCAAGTCCAATAGGACGTTGGTCCATCATTCTAAGCCTTTTTACAAACAGACACTTGGTATTTTCTTTTATACTTGTTTCTTCAGCTAACTCTTTATTTATTATTACTTCTTTTTTTTCTAATATCCTAGTATTTATATTCAATCCACGCATTTTAATAAAATAAGTCAAACTTACAAATGGTTCAATAGAGATTCCGACTTCCCTCTGAGCTACAAATGTTCCTATGCCCTTTTTGATATATAGATATCCTTCGTCAATTATTAACTTGATAGCCTCTCTGACTGTTCCTCTTCCTGCGTGATATTCTTCCATCAATTTTAATTCCGAGGGTATTTTTTCATTTTCTTTCCAAATACCCATTCGTATTTTTTTTATTATATCTTCTTTTATTTGAATATAAACTGGTAATGACGGATTATACTGCATGTTTACCCTCCTATCATTTGTTTTGGTATGCTCTACTAATTATATTACCACAAATTAGTATGACATGTCTAAAATTTTTTCCAATCCAAAATAAACCTTAGAAAATTATCTAAGGTTTATAGATACAATACTTTTAATTATCAATCGTTGTACAGTCTTTTGTTGGATTAATTAACAGATACAACTTCTTTTACTTCTGGAATTTGTTCTTTTAATGTTTTTTCAATGAAGTTTTTAACAGTCAATTGTGAAAAAGGACATCCTTTACAAGAACCTTCTAATTCAACTTTTACGATACCGTCATCTGTTACTTCAACTAATCTAACGTCACCACCGTCACCTTGTAATCCTGGACGTACTTGGTCTAATACTTCTTGTACTTTATCTTTCATAATGAATTCTCCTCTAATCTAATTTGCTTATTATTTTTTTTCAATATGTTTATAATAACCTATACAATTAGTTTTAGTCAACCCATATATAAATTATACATAATTCAAATAAATTATATCAACATATCTTTCGGACTGAAATATTTCTAAAAAGCAAATCAATCCAGAAGCAATATTTTTTATTGTAAGAAAGCTGTCTAAACAGCCTTTTTTTGATAAAGTAGTGGGAAAGTTTTTTTATCGAGTTTATAATTAAGTAGAATGATTAATAGTGCAACAACACCTACACAAGTAATTACTGTAAAAGCTGTAGCATATGAATAATCATTGATTACCCATCCAATCAGTGCGCGTCCACCTACACCTCCAACAAAATAACATACACTAGCATAACTGTTGACTCTTCCCCTATGAGATGCTGGAATTCGTCTGCTTAGGTATGGAGATGATCCTAACATATTTACGATTTCCCCTATGGTAAATACAAAAATCATCACGAAAAATATAGATAATGCAGGTGCATTTCTTATAAGTAGGAAACTAAATGAATATAGAGCCACTCCTATAAAAATTTTCTGTAATTCACGGAATTTTCTTAATAACCAAGTGAGTATTGGTGTAAACAATATAACAATGAAGCCATTATAACCTGATATGAATCCAAAATACATTCCTCCCTTTTCCATATATAATTCTTCTATATATAGCGGAACAGCAAATGACCACTGTTCATAGATGAAAGAGGAGAATATAAATATGACTAATTGTAATAATACCGATTTTCTTCTTAGCAAAACGTTAAATGTTGAACACCTGTCATCTTCATCATTTTCATATTCATTGATTTCTTGCATTTCAATTTCTTGCTCTTTAATCTGTTCTGCATCACTTGTCTTGACAAATAGGATAATCAATATTGTCGATGTAAGAGTTGTCAAACCGTCTATTACAAATGCCAGACTAAGATAATTTTCGAATAGCAATCCACCAATTAGTGGCCCTACCATAAATCCTAAATTATGTCCCAAATAAGATAGCGAGTATACTTTTTCTCTATCTTTGGATTTAGATATATCTGCTATCAATGCTTCAAAAGATGGGTTTTCAATATTAGCGAAAATTCCTGCTATAGAAAACAGTACAACCATTATGGTACCTGGTTCTACAAAAGCACAGGATATGAAAAACGATACACTTATCAGGTCAAATATGACTATTAACTTCTTACGATTAAATCTATCCGCCAGTTTTCCTCCGATTATATTGGCAACAACAAAAATAGAGCCTATCCCTAATGAAATATACCCTATAGTCAACTCTGAATAGCCCATTTTCCTTTTTAATAGTAAAGTCAACAAAGGCCATATGAATGCACCCATATTAGTAATTATTCTGGCATAAAATATAACATAAGCTGATCTAGACAAGCCCCTATACTGTGAAAATACGTTAGTTATTTTTTTAAACATATGTATATCCTCCTGTTTATATTAAATAATATAGTTATTATATTTAAAGGAGTTAAGCCAATGTCAATACATTAATTATGCCTGATTTCAAAAGAATTATTATATAAGATAGGGTTAACCCCATCTTATCTTTTACCATGAAATGTATATAAATAGACTTTTTCACCTTTTGTAAAATAGTTTTCGTATTTATCAGCCTTTTTAATATAATCATATATATAATCTTCGGTTATCTTTTTGTAGCCTAAATCATTAATACCCTTAATAATATTATCTATCATGAAATTTTTTCTATATGTTTTATCAATAGAACTTCTTTCACTAAAATTCTTAAATAAGATATAAGCCCCCATGAGATATGCTTCTTTTTTAACATACCTATCAATTATCTCTAACAAAAACCTTGTATCATTAAAACTATAATTACTTGTACCTGTTATATCCATAAGAATATCAACCGATTCATTTTTTATAGGTATATGTGAAAAGTCACAACAGAGGAATATTATATTTTTACTACAATTCGCACTTTCCAACATCTTTTTTAGATATTTTTGCATGGTCAAATCATGATCAACAGCAATATAAATAGTATCATCTGATAAATCGTCAAGGATATTTCTTAATACAAATCCATAGCCTGTTCCCAATTCCAGAATAACTTTATTGCTAAAATCACTCCATTTGATTTTTTGATGCCATGATTCTATACCTTTATATAAATTATTTATGAACTCAGTATCTGTATTGTTAATGAAATCACTAATACAATACTGATCTTCATCATAATAGTTTACCATGTTATCATCTGTAATTAAAATACCATCTTTTATAATATATTCTTCACCACATTTACATCTTAGTTTTCCTTCAATTATTTGATTATTATTAACTCGTCCATCATATAGTATTAAATCACTACGGCATTTTAAGCATGTAAACATTTCTAGACATTCTATATTGATACCAATAATATTATCAGTCTTATTTCTCGTAAGTGCTATTTTTTTTATCTCATTATTTAACCTTCCTTTAACATTGGTATAATAAACAATTTGCTCTTCTACGGTTTTGCGTTTATCTAAAAACAATTTTCTATAGTATTCATCTTTTTCATAATCTGAGTATTTGCCTAATAATTGCATTCTGAATATATTTTTTATGTCATTCAATGAGAAATCCATGCTTTTTAAAGCTAATACCTGCTCTAGATTCTTTTGACATCTTTCATTAAAATGATACTTACCTGATTTTTTCTCAGGTATTATTAATCCCATATCCATATAATGTCTTATCGTATCTTTAGTGACTTTGTTATATTCTGCGAATTTCCCGATTCTCATATTATCACCATCATTTAACATAATTTTTATTTTCTAGCTAACCGCTGTATACTGTAGCGTGCATTTAAAATTATTTTAATATAATAACACAACTTATCGTAGCGCTCGTTGGAGACAATTTTACATTTTTCCAAAAGTGCGATCCATGTATTAATACGCTGTTATTTCTTAGGCTCAATTCGTTTGCAATTTGTCATGACTACTAAACCGAGCTTACCCTTGCATTTTCCCACTATATAAACCATGTTGCCAACTGTTATATCTTCTATTGTCTCAGCGTCATCATTAAAACCACACGAGATTAAAGAATCTGCTCCGTGTTTTAACACGATGTTATAATCTTCTTTCTGCTCTACTTCTCCATACACGATAACTAATTCACCAACATATCTCTCGTTAGTTTTAAATAGCTCTGTAGCTGTAATACAAGGTAATTTATTTAAGTCTATATCATTCATATGTAATAAATAATTGCCGATTATTATACCTATCATTATCGGTATGCCTATTAATACGCCGATAATAACTGCTTTTTTGATTTCACTCTTACTGCTCTTCATCTTGCTTCCTCCTGCATACACTGTTATTTAATTCTGAATTGATGTGACTATGCTATTATCTAAATAAACATACCTGTAATCGCGTTAACACCACTGCTCGCTGACGATGTAAAAATCTAAGTTTGGTTTATCTGTAAATATTTTATTTTCCCACATGATTAATTCCCCCTTTACTCTTTCTTTCAGTATCGTTCACCAATAAATTAATATGCTAAATTTATCGTTGCTAAGGATGAAATATAATAAAGATTATATCATATTTTGTCTAATATTTCACTAAATATTATTTTTGTTATCAGTTTATTAAAGTATATGCAATAGTAACAAATACTCCTATCAGAACATAGAATATACCAAGAGATAACTTTGTCCAGATAATGGACAAGTTTTTAAAAGGTGGTGATATATGACATGACGAAAACATGTACACAAAAGGTTAATGTACCTGGCAAATGGGAACAGCTTTCATATGCAGGAGAAAATAGAGTTCCAACCAAAGAAGAACCTTATGCAAGTTCATGGCCTACATACTTTTTCGGCAGAGATGAGGAAGGAAGATTTCTAGATCCTGAAGGTAATGTAGTAGCTTTTGAAATAAGAAGTCCTGACCAAGGTATTGATTTCCAAGGAAAACAACTATGTATTGTTAAGAAAACTCTTGCACATTTGACAGAATTCCAGAAAAAAGTAGCAACCTACTGGGGAACAGGTCCTGCAACCAAGCAATTTACTCCTATAGCTGATATACTGATTACTACGTATAACATCTCAGCACCAAGAGCGGCTAGAATACTTGCAGCTTTACAAGGAGCGCTGAATGATGCCTTTGCTATTGCGTGGCATTTCAAATTTAAATGGCAAATACCAAGGCCTAACCAATACGACCAGAGATTAAGAACTTTCTTATGTACACCAAGACATCCAAGTTATCCAGCAGGACATGCAACGATAGCAGGTTGTGCTGAGGTAGTATTAAGCTATTTTTTTGAAGCGGATAAAGAAAGGCTTAATGATTTAGCTAAGCAATGTGCAATATCAAGACTCTATGGTGGGGTTCATTACCCCGTTGACCTAACAGAAGGTTTAAGATTAGGTAGACAAATAGGACAAATAGTCGTAGAACAATTAAAGAAACAATATGATATTAATCTTTCACAGATAGATTATCCAATACGAGTTAGCAAAAATCCTAAGCTGCCACCTCCACCATATAAACAGATAATTCCTTATTTCGGCGATAAGAAATGCACATCACTAACTATAGACGATTGATAACATAATCCAAACTCACCTCTTAATATTTATATATATTTTGGACATGTTAAACCAGATTTAAAAAAATCCATATAGCCGAATAATGACTACATGGATTTTTATTATTTATAAATCTTTACCACAATATGGGCATATATTAAATTGTTTGTTAACGTATTTTCCGCAGTTACTGCACACCTTCGCAAGTTCGTGTCCGCAA
Source organism: Vallitalea longa (assembly GCF_027923465.1). Taxonomy (NCBI): domain Bacteria; kingdom Bacillati; phylum Bacillota; class Clostridia; order Lachnospirales; family Vallitaleaceae; genus Vallitalea; species Vallitalea longa. Next base: position 135,914 of record NZ_BRLB01000003.1, on the reverse strand, counting down.
TGTGGGCAAATATTATAATCAGATTCTACTGGGTTTCCACAATGAACACACCTGACCCTTTTTTTCTCATTACTTCTAACTACAAGATAAATGATTAATCCTATAAAATAAGGCACATACATTACAATTAATATCCACATCCATGGATCTAGCTGTAACTTCTTAGCATCTTTATAGACTGTTATACCTGCTAATATTATGACAAGTACTATAATTAATAAAAATATACCCATTATCATCATTGGCATAACATCTCTCTCAGTAATTAAACTGCTAAGGCCCATCAGAACTCCAAGCCCTGTAATACCTGCTATTATAATACAAGTGATAACCCAAAATATAACTTTAAATTTACTTTTTTCATACATATAATGACCTCCCTATTTTTATGTTAATCTTGATATTTGTTTAATGATATCGTCTTTAAAAATTATAGTTACAATTAATATTATTGTATTCACAGCTATAGTACTAGATAAAACAATGAGCCATTGATAAATATTAAGAGATAGACCGAAACCTATACCTATAATAGCTGCAACTGTTATTAAAAAATTAAATGCTATTATAAATGCCATTACCCATGGAATAGCCCTATCTACATCATCATGTTTTTCTTTAATTGTCTCATATGTTGTCTGTGATAATCCCTTTGGTACAGTTATTTCTTGTCTCCCTAAACTTTTTAGTTCTTTCTCTATATCTATATCTATTCTTCCTGTTTTGACTGTCTTCTGGTTCATTGTTTCACCTCCATTCTTTGCTTTAATATTTTTTTAGCTTGGCTCAATCTGGATTTTACTGTTCCTTCTGGAATACTTAATATGAAACTTATTTCTTTTATAGACTTCTCTTCAAAATAATACAGGATTATGACTTCTTTGTAATGAGTTTTTAGCTTTATCACTAGTTCTTTTAATTCATTAGATATGTCCTTAGTGATATACTCTTCTTCTGGCAAATTCTGATTAGAGGGTATAGATTCCATTTCTTTGTCCATTCTATCAGATTTAAAATAACTTTTTATTTTTTTAGACCACCGCTTTTGTTTACGATACCAGTCCTTGTAGGTGTTGGATGCAATAGATAACAACCAATTTTTAAATGAATAATCATCCGAATATGTTTTAATTTTAGTGAAGGCTTTTAACCATGTCTCTTGAAAAAGGTCATTTCCTTCTTCTTTCGATCCAGTGAGATAAAAACAATACTTATATAACATATTTTCATATTTTTTGATTAATATCTCAAAATACTCATTGCATCCGTTTCTACATCTTTCTATTATTATTTTTTCATCCAATTTTCCACCCTCATTCAACCTGTATTATTATGTCTACATATATTACTACGCTTGAGATAGTAAAAGGTTCGAAAATCTATTAAAGAATTTTATATAATAATTTTTTCCTGAAAATATTGATTAAACTTACTATCTAGACTAAAAAATAAAGAGCTTTCTAATTAACTCAACTTATATGGATATATCTACATAATGCTTGAAAGTAAGACTTTCTTATAAGATAAAGAAAGAGCATCCTAATGGATGCTATATACTACATTTCCAGTTGAACAACATCAACTTTATCCCATATTTCATTATTTATTTCTATTTTATAATCTAATACCCATTTTTCTATTTTTTTATTGAATTCCTGTATTTTAACATTATTTGTTATCATTTCAATAATCGCCTGTTCTTTAGCTTTTACCTTCTCTATATCATCACTTGTTGCTTCAATAATCTCTTCTAATTTGATTATATGATATCCATACATTGTTTCTATCAATTTTATTTCACCAGGCTTCATACTAAATGACGCTTCTTCGAATTCTGGAACCATTTGACCTCTTGCAAATGTATATTCTCCTCCATTATCTTTTGAAGCAAAATCTTGTGAATATTCTTTTGCTAATTCAGCAAAATCTTCACCTTTCTTAGCTTTGGCTAAGATTTTTTCTGCTTGTTTTTCAACCTCAGCTTTTTGTTCCTCAGTCAGATTCTTATTATTATCATCTAAAGTACTAAATAATATATGTTTTACTTTCGCTTTGACGCCATAATATTCATAACCGTTGTCTTGATAACCTTTGTATTCAGTGTTTAGATTTAATGCCGTATTAAGAGTTTCTTCATCTATTTTATAGTTATCCATTTCTTTACTATATAGTTTCTCTAAAAGTTTTTGATTTATTAATGTTATTTTAACTGTAGATGAATTGATACCATTTATTTTTGAAGCTTCTTCATTATAGTTACTCATATAATTTTGAGCTGTTTCATTTATTACAGCCATTTCACTATCAGTTAATTTAATTCCCTTTTCCTTAGCTATCATAGCTGCAACATTAGAATTTCTAGCCGATTCTAATGCATCATTTTCAGCCATCTCTTTTATTGATTGTCCATCTTCCAAGTTTTGTTCCCAAACATTAGGTCCAAACATTGCTTCCAAGTTATTTTTCATCTCTAACAAATATAAATTAACTTCTCCAAGATAAATTTCAGTATCACTATTAATAGTAGCGACTATTTGTTCTTCTAAAGGTAATTCAGAAGATTTTGTAGAAAGCAAAATAGTCTTGGTTTCATTTTCCCAATCCAGATTAATATCTATTTTTTCGCATAATGAACGTACAGGCAAATAAGTTCTTCCATTATATAATATCGGTTCCAGCTCATTACCATCAGTATCAGTCAAATTGACTTCTTCACCGTTAAATTTTGTTTTTATCTCATATGATAACTGGGCAGTAATATCTTTTAATACTCCATTAGCGAATACCCCCATCACACTAACCAGTAATAATGTTGCTGTAATAAATCCCATAATAAAATTCTTAAATTTTTTCATATTGTTCCTCCCTATAATAGTTAATTTAAATATGTACATATTTATAATATTATCATAATGATATCAGATAATAGCATCTAAGACAAGAATATCTAAATATTTTTGTTATTTATAATTCTCATAATTAAGCCAAAAATCATATGATTCATTAATAAAAAAGACTACTGATACATTATAAATCTTGATCATAATAAAATCTTCCTACGCCACCGTCAAAATTAATTCTAGTTGCATTCCCATGAGAGAAATATACACTAATGGTTATTCTTTTTCCATTGATAATTACATTCCAATCAACTTTATTACCAAGAGACTTACTTGGTTTACCCAATATATCCATAACATCATCTCTAGTAGTATCAGCATCGATCTGTAATAATACAGTATCAATATATGATTGTTCTTCCAAAGGGATTTTACTGTTCATCCCTCTTATAGAATAAACAATTACAGATAACATGATTATCCCAATAATCATCCACTTATAAATTTTTTTGTTTTTTATTTGAAATTTAATTTTTTTAGATGCTTTTATACCTAATTTCAAGAACAAGTATGACACAAAAGAATAAAATATAGGCATAAGTATTATTGTTAAAACTAATAAATTACCCATTTTTATAATGTTCAAAACCAATTGGGAAACTCCTGCTGCTACTGCTAATATCTTAATGAACTTAGTAGAGTATTCATGGATATTATTTCTACCCACATTAATTCCTATCAAAAAACTTGGAATAATCAAGCCTCCCCAATTAGAAGCTATACCATTTTGTGTAAACAGATAAATAATGTCTCCAGTCAACACTATACTAGCAACTGTTAATATGCTATACCAAATAATAGCCTTTTTCATATATTGCAACGCCCTCCTAATCTTATTGTCTATAATTATGTACCCTCTTCGCATCCCCCTTATCATACTTCAAATTATCATCATATGTCTCTATAAAAATACATATATTATATAATATTATCAAACAATTTTCTTCAATGCAATATGAAACATCGCATATAAACTCTATTCTTACTTAAAAATGATATTTTCTTCAATAATATGAATACACTATCAGAGTAACCGCATCTGAAAACGCTCCTATATCATATGCTTAAAAAGTTGGATTTTCTTACAAAATAGAAAAACGTCTAATAATTAAATCATCAATTTAATTATTAGACGTTTTTGTATTGTTTTATTTACTTTCACTAGTAAATGTAGAAAAGTTAAATTATCTTCATTATACTAGTTCAAACTTCACTTTGTGAGTATTTTCTGAACTACTTCCTATCATTGCATAGAAATCTCCTGGCTCACTTACCAATTCACAATTCATATCATAATACCTAAGCATTCGTTCTGTAATGGTAAAGTTAACTATTACTTCTTCTTGTGGTTCTAGAGTTATCTGCTTGAACCCTTTTAATTCTTTCATCGGTCTTACAGTACTGCCAACCAAATCTCTAATATATAATTGAACTGTTTCCGTTCCTTCTCGTTTTCCCACATTCTTAACTTTTACAGATGCTACTATTTCTTCATCTTTTGTCATTTCATTGGAACTAAGTTTTAGATCTGTGTATTCATACCTAGTATAACTCAGTCCATATCCAAAAGGGTATAGAGGTTCGTTTGGAATATCAATAAACTGAGAGATATACCTAGTCTCTTCACCATCAGGTAATTTAGGTCTTCCGGTATTATAGTAATTATAATAAACAGGTATCTGCCCTACTGCATAAGGAAAACTCATTGTCAATCTTCCAGAAGGATTATAATCTCCATATAGGACTTCTGTAACAGCAGTACTACCTTCTGTGCCAGGGAACCATGCTTCCAATATAGCTGGCGCTTTTGCACTCAGACTGGTTATTTCTAGAGGACGACCGCTAAAAAGAACAACTACAGTAGGTTTATTCAGCCTCAATATCTCATCAGCAAGTTTTTCTTGTACACCAGGAAGTCCAATATTAGCCCTACTTCCACCTTCACCACTCATTTCTGAAGTTTCACCTAATGCAAGTATAACTATATCTGATTCACTTGCAACTCTTGTAGCTTCTGTAAAACCAGATTCATCATTATCATCTATATGACAACCTTCTGCATATGAAACAAGATTCTCTCCTAATCTATTAGTCAAAGCTTCTTTTAGAGTTGCTATTTTCTCTTTTTTCCCTTGCCATGACCAACCTCCAAGAAGGTCTATACTATTACCTTTTGGACCTATAACAGCTACTCTTTTATTTTCTTTTAAAGGTAGTACATCATCATTTTTCAGAAGTACCATAGATTCTCTGGCTACTTTCTTGACTGCTTCTCTATGTTTATCACATGAGAACATTTCTTTTGCTTTTCGTTCATCTATAGCACCATATGCATTTACGAATAATCCTAGTTCTTTTTTCAGCTTTAATATACGAAGTACGGCTTCATCTATTAATTCTTCTTTTACTTTTCCTTCTCTAACAAGTTTTTCTAATTCCTTATTATAGCAAGAAGTCATCATCTCTATATCTACTCCAGCTTCAATAGCCTTGTATGCAACTTCCTTATCATCGGCTGCAACACCATGTACCATTAATTCCAGTACTGCTCCCCAATCGGAAATGGCAACACCCTCAAAACCAAAGTCATCTCTTAAGATATCTCTCATAAGATACTTGTTTCCTGAAGCAGGAATTCCATTAATCGTATTAAATGAAGTCATAACCATCTTAGCACCTTCATCAATAGATTCTTTATAAGAAGGAAGATAGTATTCTTTTAATTGTCTATCAGATAAATCTACAGTATTATATTCTCTACCAGCTTCAACTGCACCATAAGCAGCAAAATGTTTTACGCATGATGCTATATTATATGGAGATGATAGATCACCTTGATATCCTTTTACAAAAGCTTTTCCGAATTCACCATTTAGGTATGTGTCCTCTCCTGTAGATTCCATGACTCTACCCCATCTAGGGTCTCTTACCAAATCTACCATAGGAGAAAAAGTCACATGAACACCTGAAAGTGAGGCTTCCTTAGCCGATACTTGTCCACATAGAACCGCATTTTCAAGATTCCATGAACATCCTATAGCTAATGGAATAGGGAAAATAGTGCGATAACCATGAATAATATCCGCCATGAATAAAAGTGGTATCTTGCTGTTGCTTTTTTCTAGATATTTACTTTGAATCTCATAAGCTTCCTCAGCACTGTTAACTCCTAGGACACTACCGGCTGTCCATATCTCATCTTCAGATATTCCTAAGTCTTTTAATGGTCCTGTGAGTTCTCCCTTTGAATTTTCTATAAAAAATGTTGAAGCTAATTGTTGTAATTGCCCTATTTTTTCTGATAGTGAAAGCTCTTTCAATAATTCTTTTATATTAACTTCTTTATTCATTATTATTGCACCTTTCATAAAATTGACTTATACGCTATCTTACTGACAGCTTTCTCTTATAACAAGTTCTGATGATAGACTTATTAAGTTCGAAACTTTTTCGCCTTCCAACTTGCTGATAAGACTGTTTGCTGCCATAGTCCCAAGCCCATAACATGGTCTATGTATGGTACTTAGATTAGGAGTAACGTATTTACATAATTCTATATCATCAAAACCTATTATCGACATATCTTTTGGAATGTTTATTCCATACTCTTGAAAGGCTCGCATAGCACCTATTGCCATTTCATCATTACTAACAAAAAATGCTGTAGGTAGATGTTCATCAGGTATATTGTTAACAAAATCCTTGATGACTTCATACCCTCCTTCTTCCGTAAAATTGGAAGTAAGACACCATTCTTTTTCTACGTTCAAGTTGAATTTTTTCATGGCGTTTATGAATCCTTTGTAACGAGTATTATTGTCATAAGAATTATTTGGTCCACTTAGAAAACCAATCTTTCTATGTCCTTTTTCATAAAAATATTTGATAGCTTCGTATGCCCCTAGTTCATTATTGATTAGTATGCTTGTAATATTTTTATTTCTAATTTTTCTATCTAAAACCACAATTGGGAAATTATCTCCTGCTAGGTCTTTAATCATGTTATCGCTTAAATAAGAGGCCAAGATTATTGCTCCGTCCACAAATCTCTGAGATAGAACTTTCGTAATCTCAGTTTTTTCAGAGAAACATTCAGAAGCAATAACTTCATACCCCGATTTCTTGGCTGCTTTGGTCACACCATGAATGATTTGTTGATAAACAGGTCCTATAAATTCATTGACTACTACTGCTATCATATGATTTTGTTTCATTTTCAAACTTCTTGCTATACCGTTTGGTTTATAATCCAATTCTTTCACTGCAGCATATACTTTCTTCTTAGTTTCCTCACTGATACTTCTTGTTCCATTTATAGCATATGATACAGTTGAAATTGAAACTCCTGCTAATTTTGCGACGTCTTTAATAGTAGGCATACAATCACCACTCTCTTTATCCCTAGATTTTTTCTTATTATATCACATTGGATTAACTTTCCAAAAGGTTAAACTTATTCAACATAAATATCGACAATACCCTTTTGTTTTAAAATATTTTCAAAAGTATTTTTGTCAATACTGATTCCACCTTGACGGTAGTTATTATTGATTAGTTTAAGATACATTTCTTTGCCATCAATCATAACTTTAGTAACTTTTCCTGCATTCCCTTTTATATGATAAATCCATTTTATAGGTATATCCTTATAATTATAGTTTAATACAAGCCCATCTAATTCTTCACTAAGAACAGGATCAATAATTATTGAATCAGATGTAATCCTTATTCCCAATATATGACTTATCAACTGATTAAGATATATTCCTGGACCACTTGAATATATACGCCAGCCACCTTTCACACCAATTTCACCATTACGAAGCATATCAAAATTATCTTGATATATATATCTATCATTAAACATACCTTCAGAACTACTGAAATATGTGTTGCTTTGTCTAATCTGAGCGTTAGGAACTTTTTCGTCAATAAGGATAGGATTAATTTTCATCATTGCATTCCATGCTTCATCTGCAAGTCCTAATTTCGCAACAGCTTCTATATATCTGATGTGTGCGTGTATATAGTTAAGACTTATCTCTCTACCTACATTAGATGCTTGCTCAGCTCTCTTGAAATATTCTATGACTCCGCCTTTATATCTAGCAGGACGATTCATGAGTCTAACACCATCAGTACAATTGAGATTCTCGTCAATCAGCTTCATATTAGTGTCAGCTTGTTCTTTTGTAACCAACTCAGAAATTATACTTCTCGTCATTGGTAGCAACCTATATGATATACCTGTCTTATTATCATCTGGGTGAAGCATATATTCCATATGATCCTCTTCTTCAAAATATGCGAAACCTGCAACAACTTTATCTTTTATCAACAAATTATTAAAATCCTTATCCATAGATTCTGCAAGTCCTATAAGTTCATTTGACCAAATCCCGTCAACTGGCTGAAGAACTTCTCCTAGTTGCTGTATCACCTGATAAGCAAGTGCTACTGTCCATGAACTTACTAGTTTTTTCTTTAATTCTTCATTAGCAGGCTGAAGAGTATCATCCCAATCACCACCAGCATAAGATATTAAAGTCGTATTATACATAAAACGTTGTTTGATAGTATCAACAGCATGTTTTACATGTTCCAACAATGTTTCTTCGTCACCGGTTATGCTTCCATCTGTATTTCTGTATTTAATAAGTTCGTTAAGGATATCGTAATCGCCTGTCACCCTCAGATAATCACCAACGACTTTTAACGGCCATAGAACAACATCTCCATGACAATCTTCCTGTTGCATATGGTAGTCATCTATCATAAACCATTGAGGCCATTCTTTATTTTCTATGAATTGATGTGAAAATATCTCAATGATTATATTTCTAATTAAATCGAAATGCTGTGTAGCCATAAAATATTCTACAGGTCCCTGACATATATCTCTTGTTCCCCAAGCTGCCCCCCCTGGTTGTTCTAATCCATGAGGTACAGCATAATGAACCATTGCATTATGGGTATACCACCAGAAGATTTCATTGATTTTCGTCAGATCATCATTATCTTTATTCTCCATATCAAGTTCGAATCCACAGGTAAGTCTTTTATAGAACTCATCAAATTTGTTTTTTTCTTCTTCGAATACATAATCAGGTATTACATCTTCTCTTTTTCCTAAATTACCTGATATTGTAAGTTTAATAGAAGACGTAGGTTTGATTTTGAATGTTAGGAAGCTTCCATTCCTAACCTTATTATCTTCATAGAATATATTATCCTTTTCAACTTCCATCTCTGAACCAGTCAACTTCATTATATAATGAAGATTATGATAAACTTTTGATGATAGACTACTATCATCCAATCTAAGTATTACCCTATCATTATCTATTTCAGCTAAAGAATCGTTTTGATACTCGTGTTCACCCATAACTAATTGATTAGTGATAATCATATGGTATGATTTTTTTGCCTCAGATTCAACTTCTAATATGATATCAGGATTATTGGCAGCACTATAAGTTGTTACAATCAATATGTCCTCATCTATTTTATAATACCATTTACTATAGTTCTGCCCTATTTCATAAACAGCCGGCAAGGTCAATATACGGTATTTTCCTTCCAACTTAATATAAATTCTCTGTCCAGAATTCTTCTGTATATTAAGTGTTCCTCTTGTTTGAGAAAGCATTTTGTTGAGAGATGTATTACCTACTACAAGCTGAGAATTGAAAACTCCATACATATAATTAGTAGAAGTAATCATTTCAGTATTGATATTATTTTCATCTACAGTATTAGTGATTATATGTCCACTCGGTCTTTCTTCCAATATTTCTTTATCTTGCATGACTACATGCCTATGTTCATTAGTGAAAAATGAAAGTAATTTGCCTTCTGCTTTTTCTTCTAATATCCTGTCTGGAAAATATCTATCAAGTTCTTCTTCATCAAAAGGATTACTTGTTATAGGTTCACCTATCATCTTTGATTTTTTAACTTTTTCAATTAGTACAAAATCTTCATTAACTATTGCTTCTGTATATTTCCATGCTTTTTGTTTGTCTTCATCAAATTCTATTTCACTAACGGCTTTTTCATAATTATTATTGAATACTCCATAGAAACCAAAACTCCTGTTAGCATCTAGAGTCATTTTTTCTGTTTGAAGAGCTATATAACTCAATTCGTATTGATAATTTTCATTTGATAATTCATGCTCCAAAGCATCTTCTCTATTAGTTCTTTTGTAAGACTTTCCAAAAAATTGTGTTGCATCAGTTGAATATCCTACAGCTTTTACATCCTTAGTACCTAATTGTAAATAAGGATATCCACAAGATTGTCTTTGGTTCTGTCTTGAACATACAACATAACCATCTTTTCCTTCTAATACCTTATGGTCAATATACTGACTGATATAAAGTTCATTGGCCAATACTCCACCTTTATCGGCAATGCTTATATCTTGACCATAAACAACATCCACCATTTCACCGTTACCGTCTAGTGAAATCTTATAACACCATGTATTCTCGGTAACCAAGGTTAATATTATTTTATATGATATTCCTTCTAGTTTTCCTTCCCACTTAACGCTTTCATTATTGTAGAAGAACTTACTATCAGAATTAATTCCTAATAATTTATAGAATCTTATCTTCTTACCATTGTGTATACGAAGATATATATTACTTAATGAACCAAAGACAGGATCACCTATCATTTGATTAATCATTATTTCATTGTTTTTTATTTCTCTTAAATCTCCTGTATCTAAAAAAGTAAATTGTGTACATCCTTTTTTAATACTTATAAGATTATTTTCTTGTTTTAATCTCAATATGTGCATCCTCCTATTTTATTCCTGACGTAACAAATCCTTCCATGATGTGTTTCTGGAATATGCAAAAAATAATCATTATAGGTACTACCATAATTGAAGCACCTGCCATTTGTAGTGCGAAGTTGGCAGTATTCTGTCCTTTTAATAAGGATAATCCTACTGATAATGTATAATATTTCTCGTCGTTGGCTATTATTAACGGCCATAAGAAGTTGTTCCATCCTGCTATGAATGTCAATATACCCTGTACAGCCAATATCGGCTTGGAAATAGGCATAATCAATTTAAAAAATATATAAAACTCTCCCGCTCCATCAATACGTGCCGCTTCCATTAATTCATTGGGAATACCTCCCATGAATTGCTTGAATAAGAAAATATTATATGCTACTACAAGTCCCGGAAGCACAATACCCAGCATGGTATTTATAAGTCCCATCTGATTAAGAATCAGATATACTGGTATCATTGTAACTTGTGACGGTATCATCATTGTAGCAAGAACAAATATAAATAATACTTTTTTACCTGGGAACTTGAATTTTCCGAAAGCATATCCTGCCATTGCATTTATCAACATTCCAATAAAGAACAATAATACAACAATTATAGTGTTTTTCAAATAAACCAAGAAATTAAGTTCTTCAAATAGTTTCTTGTAGTTGTCCAATGTTGGAACATTAGGGAATAATGTAGGCGGAATAAGTACAGCTTCACTAGAATGTTTAAATGAAGTAAGTATCATCCATATAAATGGGGTGAACATCACAATACCGCCTAGAGTAAGTAATACTATTACAATAATTTTATCTAATTTAATTTTACGTGTTTTCATTTTCTCACCTCAGTCATAAGATTTTATTCCCATACATTTTCTTTGTTCATTCTGAATTGAATAAGGGTTACTATGATAATTATCAAGAACAGTATAAATGAACCTGCTGCTGCATAACCGAATTGACTTTGCTTGAATCCATTTTGGTAAATGAACAATGCCATTGAATTAGTCTGTCCAAGAGGTCCACCTTCAGTCATTATCATTGGTTCTTCAAAGAACTGTATCCAACCAATCAATGTTGTTATGGTTACAAAGAAAGTCGAGAACCTTAATTGAGGTAACGTAATATATCTGAGACATTGGAATTTCTTAGCACCATCTATCTTAGCTGCTTCATAATAAGATTTTGGAATACCTTTTAATGCCGCTAAGAAAATAAGCATATTAAGTCCTATTGCTCTCCATACTGCCAAAATGACCAATGATACTTTTGCGAGCAATGGGTCTTGCAACCATCTCAATCCATCTATTCCGACTCCATTCAGTATAGTATTTAGAAGACCATAATTGGTATTATATAAAAATCCCCAAACTACTGCTACTGCAACGATATTAGTTACAGCTGGAGCATAATATACTACTCTAAAGAAAGAAAATATCTTGGATGTACCATAATTGATCAATAATGCAGCAGTAAGTGATAATAGAACAACAAATGGTACACCTACTACAACATAAAATACCGTATTCAATATTGCCTGCGTGAAATCTTTGTCCTGAAATAGTTCAATGTAATTACTGATTCCTATGAAATCAATATTATTGAAATTAGCTAATCCTTTGATGTTCATATCTGTAAAACTGATTCCTACAGATAAGAAGATCGGTACTATGGAAAATATCAAAAGTACTATTATAGCAGGAGCAAGGAATATATAAGGGTATTTATACTTGTTTAAATTTCTAACTAAATTTTTCACTTAATCACCTGATTCCCTAATTAAAATGCCCCATAAGTTCAGAATACATTATTCTCAATCTTCTGGGGCTTATTTATAGCAAATAAATCTTATACCTTACTTATCATTAATTACTTTTCTAACATTTTTTCAACTGTTTTATTTAACTTATCTAATTCTGTTTGAATATCAGCGCCACCAATACTAATTTCTTCAAGACTTTTTCTAACTTCCATTGCTATTGCTTCCCATTCAGGAATAAATGGTGCTATTTTTGAATTTTTCATTTGCTCTCCGAATGCACTGAAAAATGGATCACTTGAAAGTGCTTCATCATTCCAAGCTTCAGTTCTTGCTGGTAAACATTTTGCTACATCAAACCATTTAACTTGTGTTTCAACTTCTGTCATGTAGTTGATGAATTTTAATGCTGCTTCTTCTTGCTTAGTGTATTCGAACACTACAAGGTTAGAACCACCTACAGAAGATAAATTGTTCTCTTTTGCTGGAACAGTACGTACTGCCCATTTACCATCTATATCTGCAGCTTGGTCTTTAATTATATTAATCATCCAAGGTCCACTAACAAACATAGGTCTTGAACCATTCTTGAATGCTTGAATTGCATCCATATCATCTTGCACTGGTGATAATTCTTCTTTGAAGAAACTATCTAAGTATTTAACTGCATCAACATATTCAGGTTCATTGAATAATGGTTTACCATCTTTAATTATTTCTGAACCATTTTGCCATCCGTAAGGAATTGAGAACACTTGGTCTTTTAGGTCAAAACTTATACCATATTGTCCATCGCCTCTAGCTGCTAATTTAGTTGAAGCGTCTTTTAATTCATCCCATGTGCTTGGTCCTTCTGGATATCCTACTTCTTCTAATAAATCTGTTCTGTAGAATAATGCACGAGTATCAACATACCAAGGAACACCGATGTATTTTCCATCAAAATTAGTAGTACCTACTGAACTCTCAAAGTAGTTCTTAGGGTCAAGATTAGGATATTCATCAATATAAGGTGTTAGATCTTTTAATACCTCTGCTTCTGCAAATTCTGGAATCCAAGTTGTACCTAATTGGATTACATCTGGACCTTTTTGTGAAGCAACAGCCATTAATAACTTATCATGAGCTTGGTCCCAAGGTATAGCTTGAACTACCATATCGATATCAGGATTAGCTTTCTCAAAATCAGGTTCGATTTTTGATAATAACTTTGCTTCTTCACCCATACCCCATATATTTAATGTAACTTTTTCACCTGCTACACCTTCATTATTTGAGCCATTTTCGTCTGGAGTCTTTTCATCTTTTTTACCACATCCTGAAAAAAGTGATACAGTTAATAACAAACTTAGGACTCCTACTAAAAATTTTTTACTCATTATTGTTTCCTCCTTTTAATATCATTGTATGTTTTCTTCGAAACGTTTAAACTGTTAGCCAAAAAAAATTTTAAAGCTTGATAGTATAATAACATCTCATTTTGAATAATGCAAGTATTTTTTTATGTTTTGTATATATTTTTTATTAAAAAATCATTTTACTTGTTATATTTTGCCTTAATCGTCATTATTATTTTAAGCACATTTAAATAAGGATAGTCATATTTATTCGATACGTTTCAATAATATTAATGTCTAATAACAATTTTTAGTTCTTTTATATATTGTTGAATATTCCTTTAACTGTTAATTGTAGTATGGATTATTTTTTTCAATATTATTCAATCAAAATAAATTATTACTCAACTTTCCCACCTTTAATTTAATGCAGGTAAATAAAGGGTTATAGGTTGGTTTGCAGAATAAAAAAGATAGAAGAAACACCTATATTTTTATTCTGCAGAACCTTTTAATTAGCTTATCTACATAGAATATTGAAGTGGGAGAGTTGAGTTATTAGAAATACTATATGCAAAAAAATCACCAAATCCGTTATTGAGATTCAGTGATTTTTCTAAATACATTACCTATCAATTAGTATTATTTATTTTTGTTATAAGTAATCATTCCTATAATTATACTATATAATTGAAATAACTGGTCTCTAGATAATCTAGAAAGAGCTTTCATGATTATTTCCTCATCTAATGAATCCTTGTTCTGCATTGGAACCTCCCCTGTCTATTTTCAAATCAGCAGATATTTTATTGATATACTTAATCCTCATATATATATATTAATTCGAATAAGTCTATTGCATTATTTACATATGTATATTAATTCCAGTTATGATGTGTTAGTTTATAATCTTATGATATACACCAATAAATAATTAATTATTTATAAAATAAACTCTTTAATAATATTAACAGCTGTTATGTATATATATTATAACATGGCTAATGCTCCATGGGTTTCTGAATATGAGACTTTTATTCTTCCACAGTCTATGTTCTATTACCATACTAATAGTTATCAGACAATACATCCGCTTCATAATTCAACAAATAGATCTTTTATACTAACTCCTAAAGCTTTTGCTATCCTATCAAGTCTATCAAGGTCACAAACTAAAGTCCTATTTTCCATACATGAGATTGTAGGTTGGGGAATATCCGTTAGTCTTGAAAGTTTTGATTGACTTATATTCCTCGACTCTCTAATTTCTCTCAATAAAATCTTATACAATATATTCACCCCTAGTAGCCTCATGATGTATTTATCATATTGGGTTTATAGGGAGTGGTAAAGTATACACCTGTAATATTCAATTAGAGTAGTTGACAAGCCTATAGACACAATATAGGCTTGTCACACATAATAAGTCATCAGCTTATCACTGAGTCAATTAATTTATCCTATAACTATACTATCTATCAAAATGTCTTTTGTAAGTAATCTGATTAATTATTTCATTGGCAAATACAGCTGATGCTGCAATAATAACTGATTGTATAATACCTGTAACAAGCACTTCCCCTGTAAATTCCCCTACTGTCACTACAGCCATATAAATTATTGTAATAAATAGGCTTACACCAAGTATTATAATAGGTATCAGCCATTCTGCTCTAAATATCGGTATTTTCTTAAGGAAAAGCCCTAGACAATATAAAAATATGATAAGAATAAATAATTCTGGTTTTATAAAACTAATAATGGATTCCCAATTCATTTATTATCTCTCCTTGTCATTGCTTTGTTGATAACAGCAAATACCTCTCCTGCTTTTATTGGTTGTGATAACTTGTCTTTCCAATATTCTGGGCTTTGAATTATGTCTTTGGAAACTAATCCATTGAAACCGTCTAAGTACCACGAAGGTATTTCTGTATGTTCACCAGTTGTTTTTTCTTGTAATAATGGTAGTGGGTCTATGCTACTGATAAATTGTCCATTAGAGTTTTTATAGAAGAATCTGTTATCATAATTGGATTTTCTTATTTCAAAATGAAGGTGTACTCCTGTACTATTACCTGTGTTTCCCATATGACCTATGATTTCTCCCTGTTTGACAGTTTTACCTGCCTTCAATTCTAGTTTTTGTAAGTGTGCATACAGACTACAGTAACCATTATCATGTTGTATGATTACATAATAACCATATCCTTTATTCACTCCACCACCATTTACTTTTGAAATTACAACTTTTCCATCTGCTGAGGCATATATGGCATCACCTTCCACACCAACTTTTACAGCTCCAAAATCCACTCCATTATGGAAGCCTGAACCTCTTACACCATATCTACTGGTAACTCTTCTACTTTTTGTTGGATATATAAACATCTAATCACCCTTTACCGGATATAAGCAGCAATGGCCAACAAGGTACTGATTAACCCTATTAGCCATCCTAGATACTGCCTGTATTCTTTTTTGTTGTTTGTATTGTTTTCTAATTTCTGAACTCTGTTGCCTACGTCATTTATGGTTTCTCTAAGTCCGTTATAATCTCTTATTAGTGTTTTGGTTTCCGCCATTTCTATTGTAAGATCATTAATTTCTGTGCTTACTTTTTGCATTGTTTCATAGAATTCTTTTTGCGTTACTATATCGGGCATTCTACAACCTCTTTCTGCTAGTCTTATACTTCTTCTGTATTATCTTCTGATTGCATGTAAGCAAGTAATTCTTCTTTATCTTCTTCGGTTATAGCGTTAAATAGACAATAGTCAAGTGTTATTTTCGCTAGTTCTTCTCTAGTTTTCTTACCTCCATCAAAGGCTCTCTTGATTGCTGTTACTCTATTAAATTCAATGTTCATTATTGCTTCCTCCTATTTGTTTTCTAATATGGTTAATCTGTAATCCATTTCTAAGTTGATAAGATCTTGGATATTTTCATGCTTGTCATATTTCTGTTGTAGGTTTGCTATACTTGTAGTATTGGCACTGGTTATTGTTCCTAGGTTAGCTGGCATATCTGCACAAATTTCGGGGTTAAGACAGTTTTTGGAAGGGACTGTTCCTTTTATGTCTACCCAGCCGGTTGTTTCTGGGATTGTGACTGTTTTTCCATCGGATTCTAGTGTGCAATCTAGGTCAACTACTTTTCCGTTTATTTCGGTTCGGGCGTAGTCTAGGTCGCAGATTTCTTCGTCGAGGGTTATTGTGACACCATTCTTAATTAGATATTTTTTATGATGTTTAGGTATCACGAGTAAATCTCCATTTTGGTAGGCTGGGAGAGGGGATGGGGCTTGGTAGCCTTGTTCGCCGTGGTGGATTATTTCTGGTTCTGCAAGTTGATAATATACGATTAAAGGATTTCCACTATCAAATAAAGATTTAAAATATAATTTTAGCTCGCTAGTTGAAGGAATATGTGTATCACTCCAAGGTGTATCATCAGATACTAAATTGAGCCATAAATCACCAACATACATATTAAAATTTCGTCCAACATTATTAGATATCGTTCCCCATTTATATGAATAATTATTTAAAATAGCAGTCTGAACACCTGTTCCTGCTGATGGCAAGGCGTTATTTACGCTGATTTCTACTTGATGTCCATCAGGCGTCTTACTTGCATACCTTACATTTTGACTACCATCTAAAACAATTTTACCACTATTTCTATAAACCAAATCTCCATTATCTAGTATTTCATCTTTAACATTATCAATTTTTATAAGCGGTCTTGGCACGCTAAACCCTGTTTTTGTACTATTATATTTTATATATTTAATAGGAGTTGTATTATCTATTACAATTACTAAATCTTTAATTGAATAATTCTTAGTTGCGTAATTAGGATCTCGTTGAATTATAATCTTAATATATTTAGCATTTACTTCCATAGCTTTAGTACCCATTGAATATAAAAATTTTTGCACATTTCCTGATGTTAATTGTGCTTCGCCATTACAACCTATTTTTTTGAAATCACTAGAATAATAAACACAATTTGCCATATATCTAATATTAGGTGTAAATATAGCATAAGCTTGAAATTTTTTATTAAGTGCTATAAATGGTGAAGTAATTTTACTTGTAGTTTGATTTAATTCCACTTGATTACCATTCAAAGTAGCATTATCAATTTTCCATTTTTCAAATGATGGACAAATGTTCTTGCCTCTACTCACTAAATCGAAACTTAGGACAGGAGTTTTTAATCCTTCCCAATATCCTCTACGAACAATCTTTAGCATTTGTTCTTCTGTATAATCTTGTATTCCATTTTGAGTCATGTTAATTACAACTAAACCAGTATTTCCATCTACTTGCATAGTTTTACCATTAGCTGCTTGAGCATCATCATAGTTAAACATCATTAAAAAATTACCTGAAGTTGTTCCTGTTCCTGTAGTAACAATACCATTCAGTTCATACCATTTATCTTTTTCTGGATTAACAATTGAAGGTAAATGTAAAGTTTCTGCACCTGATGTATATCCTTGTAGACTTGTAGCATTATCATCTAACATTCTAACTCTAACATAAATAAAATATTTACTATTTGATTTAAAGGGCATAAGCTTATAAGTTCTTATTCTGTTACTAGTGCCATTACCACTAACACTTAAAACTTTTCCATTTAATGCTAATGTACTAAAAGAAGCATTCCACCCATTGATACCATCTGAAAAATTTCCATTTTCCATAGATTGATAAATGGGTTTTACCCCTTTAACCTCAGGATAAAATAACCCTTTAGTCCCCCCTTGATACGACGTCACCGACTTACCTTCTGTCGAAAAAGGAACAGTCTTATTCTTATCCATCTCATCCTTCAACTCATTTATCTGTGCCACCGTTGCTGTAGCATTAGGGTCTACGTCAATACTTACATTTGAGGCATTGGATACAACTGTGATTAGGTCTATCATTATGCTAGATGCGCTGACACCATTGTTAGGTGGTATCCAGTCAGGTTTAGTTGCAGTGGTTATTGAATATAATATTTCACCTTCTGTTGGATCAGTTGCATATAGTCCTATGGTTCTTAAATAATAACCAGTTGACAATTCAGCATTACTTAATGCTCCACTAACTTTTACTGCTGCACTATTAATTTTTGATACTGATGAAACGAGAGTTGTCTGCTTAATACTTGACAAATTGGTTACAGATTCAAAATTAGTTGAACTAGAATATTCATGGTCTGATACACTTATCTTAGTGAACTTGGGTGTAGCTTTTCCAGCCACAATTTTTGCCATTAGTGCATGACCTTTTTTAGTAATTATAGTTGGCTTGAAACTTGCCATATATATACCGCCTTTCTTATGTAATTTTTATTTGTGTTCCGGTTATTGGAACACTTGCATTCCTTACTGTTGCTGTTGAATTCATTACTTCATTGATATCATTGGTTAACTGATAGGCTGCTGAATCGACCATTGCAGATGCAGTATAAGAATCTCCATCCAGATCATATGTATCATTAATATCAGAGGTAAGAACATAATGAGTTCCACTGGATATTGAACTTCCTGAATATATTCCACTCTCTTTCTTCTCGTATAGAACATTATCTAAATCCAGTACTAGGTTGCAGGGTAATACCTTTTTTAACATCAACTGTAATTCATCCAATGATCCATATAGTCCTAGATGAACTACAAGTTTGAAAATAAAATCATTGTTTTGCAAATCAAAGATGTAGTTGTTTTTACCACATAATTCATCTAGCTTTTCTTTTAGAGCTTTTAATGTATATGGTAATTTATTGTTCCATCTGCTTAATGTTCTGAAACGTCTGCTTTCAAGACTATGATCTGCATAAGGTGCTATACCGAGTATTTTTTCACGTCTTAGGATACCTTTTTCAGTTGCTGTTTTGATGAATTGGTCATCAATAAGGTTATCTAAATGTTCTTTTATATCTGTGAGTTCTTTATCCTCAATGGATGCTATAGCCTGATATTCTCTTATATTCTGTAACTGGTCTATCCAATAGGATTTTATGTTAGTCATTAGATATCACCCCTATTATTTCATCAAACTCTGGTATGCAATTTGGCTCTAATATTAGATTTTTAGCTTTATCGTTAAGTTTGGTATCATTAATATCAATTACTTCTTTTATTTCTAATATCCTAGTTTCTATATGAGCTATTCGGACAATTATATTATCCTTATCATCCCATGTCTTTTTTAGATCATTGAAGTATTCATTTATAACTTCTTCTAATTGGAATTTTACATCATTGATAGTATAGTTTGGTAAAAGAGTCAGATTGCACTTAATGGTTATTGGAGTCTCGTCCACACCTTCTACTGTTACAATATGTCCGATAGGAGCTATTCCTTCACCATTGCCCTTATTTTTAACTGGATCCATGTCTGTTTGAACTTTGTCCACTAGACTGGAATTGGGTTTATTAAGGGAACTGTCTATTATAACAATCTTAACTGTTCCTCCTCCATTCCAAGCTGGATATACTTTTACACCACCGACACCATCTAATTTTTTTGTCTTGCTTTTATAATCAGCTACATTTCCTCCGAAAGATTCACTTTGTAGGGAATCAAAGTATCTTTTTCTTAGACTCTCATCATCTTCAATGTCTTCTCCGGGAATTAATATGTCTGATAATACAGCACTTTCTAGTCCTTTTATGTAATCTATAGGAAGTAATGTTCCTGCATAAGTGTTACCTATAGTTCCAACTTGTTCACATTGTAATTTGTACTCTTTATCCTTAATCTTCTCTATCACTATGTAAGTAGTGTTTTCTATACCAAATCTGCTGTTAAGAGGTATTTCAGTATTAAATACACCTTTTCTTATTGCTTTAGTTGCATCTTTTCTGTTTATTCCTCGTTCACCACATCTGTATGTTAGATATTTTCCAGTAGCTTTATCTGCGTATGATATGCTATCAAAATATTCTAATTGGACATACATCTGGGCTAATTCGAAGGCAGCGGGAGCAATGGCATTGTATATAATGGAACCTTCTCTTTTATCGATGTCGTTTGGTATTTTGTTTAGCATTCTTTTTAGTATTTGTTCGTAAGTCATTGAGAGATAGTCACCTCACTTTCTACTGTTTTATAGATTGTTGTAATATAAATTTTGTCCGTAGAACATCATTGTTTTTATTTATGGAATATTATTAACTTTTGATAAATGTCTTTATAGATTAGTCTGGGTAATATTGATTAATTCACCTTAAATATACTAATACATCTATTAATGTATCACTTACCATTCATCCATTTATCTACTTTCTAATATTTCTATTCTTTTTTTAAGATCGTCTATAATTTGTTGTTGCTCTTGAATAGCCTTAACCATTGGAGCAATAAATTCTGTATAACCTAGACTTAATACATCACAGCCACCATTGATACTATGATCCTGGTACCCTGCAAAATCTATTCCGGTATTATCTATTACATCTTTTACTTCTTGGGCTATAAATCCTTGATGGAATCTTTTACCTTTTTTTGAACCATCTTTTGGGATAGGTTTTAATGTTTTATCTCCGTTCTCATCTTCTACTTCTTCGATATAGCTGTCTCTATAATCCCAACGATATTCTACAGGTCTTAATTTCAATATAAAATCTAGTCCTAAATTAGTGTCTTGTATATCTGCCTTATCTCTTTTGTCAGAACGGTTTTGAACGCTTCCAAAGGCATAAGTCGTTGTATCAGAATCACCTAATTGAACTTGATTAGATGCACTTACCCGCGCAAAGGCACCTAATCCACTGCAATTTGAAAAATTTTCTTCAATTTTGTCATTAATTATACTCCAAAGAGCATTGTACCCGATTGCTGTATTCCTATTACCAGTAGTATTGTGTTCAAGTGCATCGTACCCGATTGCTATATTATCATCGCCAGTAGTATTGTTTTCAAGTGCATTGTACCCAATTCCTGTATTATACGCACCAGTAGTATTGTTTTCAAGTGCACAACGTCCTGTTGCTGTATTATACGTACCAGTAGTATTGCTTTTAAGTGCACAACTCCCTGTTGCTGTATTACACCTACCAGTAGTATTGCAACTAAGCGTTACTGATCCCATTGCTGTATTATGCACACCAGTAGTATTGCTATTAAGTGCACTTACACCTAATGCATCATTATTAAAACCGGTAGTATTGTGTTTAAGAGTACCGTACCCTATTGCTGTATTATACACACCAGTAGTATTATTCTCAAACGTAGAATAACCTATTATTGTATTTCTAGCCTCAACATCATCATCCACTTTTATTGGGGCACCATCAGCCTTACTATTCCAACTACTCTTTTCGCTATCCGTCACAAATCTATGACTTGAATCTTGTGTAATAACACCTGCACTATGTTTGGACGGATGTACATACTTATTGGCTCCTGATGCTATGCCTGCAAGTTTGGACCTCTCACTTGAAGTCATGACCTTTTTACTGGATGTCTCCTTTATCATGTCTATAGAATGTGTACTAGGATGTACATACTTATTAGCTCCTGATGCTATACCTGCAAGTTTAGATCTCTCACTTGAAGTCATGACTTTTTTACTGGATGTCTCACTTATCATATCTATAGAATGTGTACTAGGATGAACATATTTATTTGCTCCACTAGCTATTCCATCTAATTTGGTCTTATCTTCTTTTGACATTCTTCCATCTGTGGAATGAGAAACTTTCTTCGCAACTTCTACATCCAGTTTATCCATATTGCTATTGATGTCCTCAATATTGACAACATCTGTTCCTTCTGGTTTCTTTAATTTAAGATTACTTGTTGTATGCATTTTATCACTCCTATCTATTCATATACTTTTATCTCATTCCATGTTTTATTATTAGCTTGCTGCCAGTTTAGATCTGATAACATATTCCATACTGTATAAGTATATTTGAAGCTGTAAGTAAGATGAGCCGGTTTAATATCTTCTATGGATTTGATTAATCCAGCCATATTCAGAGGGATTCCCTTGATTCCAATGAACTGGATTTCGAATCTATACTCATCAGGGTATTCAATAACATCTACTTCACCACCTGAATAAGCAACAGCTACATTCTTAATTAATTGTTTGGTAGTAGTTCCAGCACCTCTTATTTTTGCTATTATTATTTCTCTTCTTAGACTATAAGGTTTGCTTGGATCTGTCATTAATCCCAGTTCACTCTCCCACAAGTCCAATCCCCATGTTGCCGTATTGATAAAAAATTGATTGATTACATCTTCTATCTCGTATTTTAATGCCCCTACTTCATCTGCTGATGTTTTTTCAAGAGTTATAATTTCTCTAACGTTATGTAAAAATGGAGGTAAATATCTAATTAAATCAGGAGTATAAATAGAGATATCTTTTTCTTTCTCTTGTTCTTGTCCATATTTTGATATTCCATATATAGATTCTCCATAACTCATTAATATACCCCCTTAAGCTGATTCCATGTTAAAGCCTTCTTGGTTATATAGTTATTGGGATTCAGATTCTTGGCTGTCCATACTCTCGAACCATTTTTAGGATCCCTATAAGAGCCACCTATATACTGATAATCTATAGTAGAAAATTTACGGAAGTCACCACCTACGAAATTATAGACTGGTTCAATACTGGTTCTTGGTGAATGAGTTTTTTCGTATTTAGTACCTTTCTTATGAACGAAGTCTCCAATATGCGCTGTTATTGCGATATCCTTATCATAGGCTATAATTCTATATAATGCATGACCACCTCTTAACCAGAAGATAATTAGATTAGTATCTGGTTCAGGTATCCTTATATCAGCAACCATCTTAGAATATAATTGAGCCATTGAGAACTCCATGAAATAATTCATGCCACCCCAGCCATATGCATAAGTATCCATGTATATTTGTAGTCCGCCTTTGTGGGT
The DNA here is from genome assembly GCF_027923465.1 of Vallitalea longa. Classification (NCBI taxonomy): domain Bacteria; kingdom Bacillati; phylum Bacillota; class Clostridia; order Lachnospirales; family Vallitaleaceae; genus Vallitalea; species Vallitalea longa. Next base: position 112,202 of record NZ_BRLB01000003.1, on the reverse strand, counting down.
AGATGTATTCCATGTATTAGGAGCGGTCCATGAATAACCTCTAATTAATTCAAAATATTTCTTGCTAGGTAATCCTGAAGAACCGTAGTCACTTATTCCACTCAAAACAACTGGATAGTATGTATTGGCTTTTCCTTCAACATAAAAATCAATTGTTCTGTAATTCATATCATTAATCAGATGAGTATGTGAACTTGGAGAATATTTTGACGGTTTCCCACTAACCCCTGTCCATGTTACACTATCAGCTTTTTCGGCCTTATCAACTTTTCCGTTACCATTTTTATCATATACTGACTTAAGCATATCTCCATATCCTGCATTACCTAAGTCATCATTGGTAACAAAATGTGATAGATCAAAACCACTTTCAGTACCACTCATTGAAATTTTATCCAATACGCTTTTGTTGCTATGTATATGGTTTGGATTATGACTATGTGATGTGATATTTCCTCTTAGCTTAGCCTCAATTTCTCCTTTGGTGATATCGCTGTTTTTTTGAGCATTACTTGGTGCATGTGCTGTTTTTATATGAGCTTGAATATTATCATTTTTAGGTTCATAGGTTTTATTGTGGTTATGATTGACTAAACTGGCCTTTTGACCTAGAACATATAGACCATCGTCGTCTTTGAACTCAAGCCATGTTTTATTTCCGTCTTCCGGTTCGAATAATCTCCAATTCTCACCATTGGAATCCATAGCCATTCCTTCACCATTAGAATCCATGAACACTAACTTTTTCCCATCAGCAATAGTAAGATTGCCTGTTAATTTACCACCACTCAATGGCAGATAGGGGTGTGAGTGACTATTTGCTTTTTTATTTAGAGCAGTTTGGACAGCTTTTGATACAGGTTTATCTAAATCAGTTGTATTATCAACTTTATCTAGACCTACTTCATTTTTGGTATGAGTATGTACTCCTTCGGCTTTGCTATTCCATTTATCAATGATTGCTTGTGATAAACTATCGATAACAGCTTTATTATCGTGTTGATGTTTCTTGCTATTAGCATCATTCCAATTGATTTTTTCATTGTCATTAACAAATCTATGACTGGAATCTTGTGTAATCACATTTGCAGTATGTTTTGATGGATGGACATACTTATTAGCATTAGTTTCTATACCTGCAAGTTTATCTTTTTCTTTACCAGTATAATTTTCATCACTCAAAGCTTTTCCTTGTGCTTTATCAACCTTTTTGCTTAACTGATTAGTTATTGTACCTGCAAAATCAGCATCGTTATTTAATGACTTTGCTATTTCTGATAAAGTGTCTAGTGCCTCAGGAGCAGTACCTATAACATCTTGTATTTTTCTCAACACTTCTTCTTTGGTAAAAATTTCTTGCTTGAGATATCTTTTGTTCAATTCTGAATCTACATATGTTTTAGCAGCTTTTTTATTATCTATCTCAATGTCTTTTTCTTTTAGCTTTTGGATTTCAGTGTTATTGATACCTTTATAGTCATCTAAATCGGTTTCTATGTCACTTTCTCTTGTTTTTGCTCTGTCTTTTTCATTAATAAGATCATTATTGATGCTATCAATGCTTTTATTTATATTTACTTCTGCTTCTTTTGCTCTATTTTTCTCATTTACCAGATTAGTGTTAGTATTATTTATACTAGTACTTAGAACTTGCTCTTTTTCTGTGGCTCTAGTGATTTCATTATTTAATTCATTAGTAATGTTATGTTCAGCCTCTTTTGCTCTGCCTACTTCTTGGTTCAGTTGATTACTAATGATATTTTCTTTATCTACTGCTCTATTTTTTTCTTGTTCAAGATCACTCGCAATCCTTTGTTCTACTTTTTCTGCTCTATAAGTTTCTTGGTTTAGAGCCTTCTCAGTATTAACAATGCTGTCCTGAACTTTGTTTATGTCTTCTGCTTCAACAGTATCCCCTTGTGTCTCATAGGTTACATATACTGGCGAAACACTTGTGTATATCTTAATCAATCGTTTCCATGGAGTTTCACTTATCCCGGATACAATAACATTTTTGATTTCTTCACCTGTTAATTTAGAACCTGTATAGACTTTTATTGAGTTGGTATTAATATTGTCATGTGCGAGTAGTCCCTCGTATTTACCTTCTTCAATCTGTATTTCTTCTTCTATTACATAAACGTTATTGTCTATTTTATTTAATTTATCTGTAAATTCATCTATGTCGTTAGGGTACAACTATCACACCTCCAATATAACACTACCCAAAACTGGTATTTCTTCATCTTCCAGTCCTATATTAACTGTAATATTATTAATTTTTAATTCGCTATAATCAAGTACTCCCGGAGTATTCAGAAGTATATTTCCTATTTTAGCTATACTGATGTAAGAAAGCTCAAAGGCTATGTCTTTTAAAAATTGGTCTACAAGATTAATGAAATTCTGCTGGACTTTGCCTATATTGTAACCATTAGCCAGAACTACTTTTGCAGTTACATCAATTTGCTTTTCCTTTGCGCCGACTACTGTTACTTTTGCTCCAATAGGTCGTACTTCTTCTATGTGTTTATATGTTTTGTCTATCAATTCTCTAGAAGGTGATTTTTTGTTACTGTCTATCACTACAACTTTAACTGTGCCAGGTCCATTTGCTAGTGGGAAAACTTTAGCATCGCCTACTCCTAGAACTTCTTTTGACCATATACAATAGTGGTTTGCATTTCCACTGGTAGATGTTTTCTTGACTTCTATATCATATCTTTTTAGCAGTTCTTCATCGGATTCTTCATTTTCACCCGGTACAATTACATCACTTAACACAGCTTGTGTAAGACCAGCTATGTAATCGATAGGAAGCAGAGTACCGAAACTTTTGTTACCGATTTCTCCAGTTGTTTCACATTCTAGAGAGTATTCATTACTTTCTTTATTAAGTTTTTTAATAACTGTATAAACCAATGAATCCATACCAAATCTTGAACCTATAGGAACATCTATATTGAAAACACCTTTTCTTATTGCTTTCGTTGATTTTCTTCTTTCTATTCCTTTTTCGTTACACCTGTAATCAAGGTATTTACCACAGCTTGTATTAGCAAAAGCCATATCTAACATACTCTCTATTTCAACATACATCTGAGCTAATTCAAAAGCCGTAGGAGCGAAGGCATCGTATATGATAGAACCTTCTCTCTTATCTACGTCATTTGGTATTTTGTTCAGCATTCTTTTCAATATCTCTTCATAAGTCATAGGTTAGATAGTCACCTCACTTTCAACTGTTCCATGAATCGTTGTAACATCAAACTTCACAAGCAGACCATCATTCGTGTTAGTGAATATGAAATTATTGACATTGGATATTCGGTCATCTTGAAGCAGACATTCTTTGATTAGCCTTGGTGCTTCAAGCTCGGCATATTCAACATCTTTACCAATCAAATTATTAAGTTCATGACCATAATCCCATGAATAGATAATATAATCATATCTAGGAATATTCAGCATCATAGTGATAGACTGTTTTACAGCTTCTAATCCATCATCCATCCCTATTATTTTATTGTTCTTAATTAACCATGTTTTACTTGCCATGTTATCAACGAATTTTATGTCTTTCAGATTACTCTTGGGTAATAAGGATTGATTCACCGTAATCACCCACCTTGTCAAATATTATATATTCTTCTCCTAGATTAATTAAAATGAGTTTATCTCCAGTTGTTAGTTTCGGCCTTAGTATGTATTCTTTTTCAATTTCAACATCATCTTCATAACCTTTTATTGTTAGCTTAACTTCTTGAAGATGTTCGGGAAAAGTCAATACTCCTAAAGGCAATTGGAGACGCTGTTCTACATTAACCAAAAAAGGATCAGTGCTAGAAACTGTTCCAACAAGTATTCTTGCATTAATCCCATCCATTGTCTCTTTTACTATTTTCTTTATGCTGTTATACAATTAACCACCACCAATTCTAAATCCATCGTATGTTCGTTATCATTGAATTTATGTGTATCAGAATCAATTAAATACCAACCATCAATACCTTGTTCTGGCATATTGATATATACACTGTAACCAGATCTACATCTTATATCGCCTATTGCATTTTTCAGCTTGAAAGTTTTCTTCTCCCTATTCTTGAGCTTCAACAGATTATTTCCTTTTTCATTAATCTGTGCCATGTTATATTTTTCATCCACAACTTCAAAGTATTGTAATTTACCCCATTTAGCGATACTAGCAAAATCTTGATATGGATATTCTCTGGGTTCTGTCTTCTTATTATCTTGTACGAGTTTTATACAATTATAGGTATCTGTATCTATGTCAGTTGTTATATCATAATCTGTTATATTACCATTTCCATCTAACAGAATATCAAGCTTAGTATCATCTATATCCATTAGCTCCAAGAACCCTACATTGTCTTGTATAAAATATAATCTACCTGTAGACAGTAGTGTAGTTTCTATACCTTTCACTATCATATCCAGATATTCTGTATTATCACTGATTTGTTTTGGTATAACATATTTCGTATCCGCTACATTGCCAAGTAACATTAAGTTTTCGCCTGCGATGATATTTACAATTTCCGTCAGAGTTTTATTTTCAAAGACTTTGCTATCTTTGAACTTAAGGTACCTTAATTGGTCGTAACATGTAATCTTAGTCATGCTTACCTTGAAAACATAGCCGTAAAAGATTCTCATATCATCTGCTTTCATGAGAACGACATATCCAGTATTAATAGGGAATTCTGTTACTGTAGAATCTTCATAATATTCAAATTCCATACTTGCAGCTCTACCGTTACGAGCTCTTTTTAGTGTTATCTGTCCATGAGGTATTTCATACACATTGCCGCATCTGTCGTCAACATATATTTGTGTTTTCATAGCTGTAACACCTGCCCTGGAAATATTAGGTTAGGATTCTTAATGTTATTTTTTGATGCTATTTCCTTGTATTTATTACCGTCTCCCAAGAGTTTCTTGCATATACCATATAAGGTATCTCCAGATTTTACTGTGTAACTCTTAGGTGTACTTTTTTGTTCTTCTCTTGTATTTTTTAACGTACCATGCAAATCATCAACAGTAGCTATTTTCAACTCATATTTACGATATTTTTTAAATTCTATACTATATTCAATATCTCCAACAGAACCTGCTGATTCACTATAAGTAAAGTTTTCAATTGTACATACCCATCTCAATGGGAAAGCTGAACCACTTATGACTAATTCAAAAGGATATTTTTGAAAGTTATTTTCCTTATCTCCATCTCTCCATTTTTGTATGAGTTTTATGTATTCACTAGGCTCTTTGAAATCAATGCTTGTTACATATGGTCCACGATGCGAGGGGAAAATACTGCTGATTTTTAATGTAGGAGCTTTTATTTTATTGATTATTGTGATTTCACCTATATTTTGTAGATTAAAATTTTTATTATTACTACTTTCTCTAACCTCTATCTTTTCAGGTAAAACAGGTAATTCAATCTCTTGTTCTTCATTATTATTAATTGATTTTAGAATTATGCTATACATTGTACGCCCCCTTTACATTTGCTGATACTTCTTCATTAAGAGAGTTGGTTATTTTATCAACTACAGTGTTTACATCTACATCTTTGTGGATATCTCCAGTAGTGACTTTAACTGTTGGTGTAAGTGTAACGAAATTCTGAATAGCTTGCATCTCTGCTATATCTCTCATAATCTTAAGGTCTTCGCTGGATACATCGACAGTATTATCAACAGTGGAATTAGTATATACTGGATTTTCTTGATTACCAAAATTATCTAGAAGATCTTTGTCTATGGAGTCTTTTAATATATCATTTATGGAATCTTCCATACCAGTATCAAAATTGAATTTATCAGCAATACTATTTTGAAATTTTTCTCCTGAATCATAGGCACTATTCCATGTCTTACCATAATCTGCTCTTTTCAGTCCGAGATCATCAACGGAAAGATCTAATTCATCGATAATATTAGTATAATTTTCGTCAGGAGCATATTCCTGTACTACATCATCTGCCATATCTTTTAGTCCTGCTCTCCAACCTGAAACCGTATCAGCCATTTTAGTACCAAAGATAAAATCCATAGCAGATGCTATTTTTTCTAGAACACCTAATACTCCATCTGCCATACTCTGAAACAGATATATAATTGATGATATAGGATTAGTAAATACGTTACCAATGAAATTTGCAAATCTAATGTAGGGATTAATCAGTCTATTTATCATACCAAGAGCTAACTCCAACACCCCGAATAAAAGGTTTTGAATAAATGCCCCTAATGTACAAATAGCCCCCCATATAACACCTATTGCACTTATTGAAGTCCCAGCAAAATGGTTGATAGCATTAACTACTAAAAATATTAATGCGATAAGTACTATTACAGCAAGTATAATCCATGTTATAGGACATGCTAATAAAGCACTATTAAATCCCCATTGAGCAGTAGTCTGTTCTATAGTAGCTTCTGCCGCTCTACGATTAGCTATTGATAGAGCAGTATTTATAGTAGTCCCCACTGCTTTTATACCATTACTAATTGCCATAATACCATTTAGAACCATTGTTGTTCCTTTTAATAACAATAATGGTATTAGTATTGCAAATAACAAGGGACTAATAAGAGACCAATTATCAATAAAAAAAGTAGCTATAAGTGCTATCGCATCTATGAATTCACCAACAGCACCCATACATACTCTTAAACCACTGGCGATAGTAGTAAATAGCTCTTGAGCACTACTTGAGTTAATAAAATCAGAAAACGCTTGAAACGCTGGTTGTAATCCATAAGCGATATTATCATTTATATTCGTTGTAATATCACTGAATTTCATAGGCATTTGGTCAAATTGCGAGTTAATATCATCTGCTGATTTAAATAATGCTGATTTTACTACATCAGAAGTTATACGCCCTTTAGAACTTACTTCATCAAGTTTATCTAAAGGTACTCCCATTTCATCAGCAATAGATTGAGCAAGCGCAGGCGAATTCTGAAGAATCGTGTTAAATGCATTTCCTTGTATACTTCCTTTAGCCATCCCTTCAGCTAACTGATTCATCGCTTTACTCTGATCATTAGCACTTATACCGGCAAGGTTAAATGATTTTGTCATTAGTTCAGAAAAAGCAATCATTTCATCATTGTTAGAAAATGAACCAGATGCCGTAGATCCTATTTTACTTACAGTATCTACCATTTGGGAATAACTACTTCTGCTTCTACCTGCTGATTTAAATATTTTTTTATTTAATTCTTCTGTAGTCTGTAAATTATCATTAATTTGCTGTATTTTACTCTGTGACTTTACATATTCATCTGCTGAATTTATAAATTTTGTCACTTTATCATTAGATTTTAATTTTTTAACAGCATCAATCACATTTAGTAATTTAAAAGATTTTTTTTCTCCTTCAGCAACCTTATCATTGAATTCGTCTTGTCGTTCTCCTGCTTCTTTTATCCCTATACCCATAGCGTTTATATTAATATTGGCAAGGTTGAAATTTTTTATGTTACAAGTGTTTTTCGTTACCTGCTTGAATTTCTTAAAATTTGCAATCGCCACATTTGTGTTTTGAGTAATATTGTTCAACACAGGATTAAATCCATCATTTAATTTTAAACTCTGCGTTAACGTAGCCACATGTTATCACCTACCTTTCCTTTCAGCTTTTTTCTGTGCTCTTTTCTCATTTCGTACATGAATATCAATACTTGCCATTACATATGCTTTTTCGTATCTATCCATTTCTACAAATTGTCTTGGCAGTATTCTTAACTTGTGAAGGGCATAATGAGCATAATTAGCCTCACTATCCCCTTCATTAATTAGTTTTTTGCTTCTTCCACCAGGTCATTCATATCTTTATCGTAGCCATTTACTTCTTGAGCCACCAATAATGCTTCAGTGAATTCTCCTGGAAGTAGCATAGCTTTTAACAAATCTACTTCGCCCATAACACCATAACTTTTTTGTAAATCAGAATCTTTTAGATTAGGAAATACGGTACATGCTGCAACGAATTTATCAATAAATGAATCTTCGTCTATTATGGTTTTCATACCTCTTTTTCTATCTCTTTCTTTTTTGGTACATGATTTTCTGATTTCTTTTTCTCTTTCTCTACTGATAGCTTGAAATTCAAAAGGAATTGGATTACCCTCTTCATCTTTGAATCTAGTGGAGATAACTTGTTTTATTGTTATAGTCTGATCTACATTTTGTGCAAAAAAAGCTTGTAAATTACTCATTTTACATTCCTCCTTCTTATCCTAATTTAGGTTCATTGAATCTATTTACTATTTCTACATCATCAAAAGTGAATTCCATATCTTCTTCTAGAATTTCTGCATCCACATCAAATTGTGCTAGTATCACACTATTTAGATTAACATTCTTTATTACTATAGATTGCTTTCCCAAAGAAGACATAGGATCTTCATTAACAACTAGAATATCAAAATATAAATCTTTACCTTTTTGGATGTAATCATACATCATATCTCTAAATTTAGTTGTAGCATAATATATTGTCATGCTACCTGAACCCTTCCATCCTATCGCTTTGTTTTGGACGCCTCTTTTACCTAATGTCTTAAGTTCAGTTTTACTTTTTTCTGCAGTTGCTTTAAAATTTTTAGCGTAGAACATTTCTTCCGTATGACCATCAATTTTTATATATGCCCTTGCTTCCTGACCGCTAATTGTATCACTTGCTCTTAAATATCCCATAGTTCATCCTCCTAGTTTAATGTAACTTTCATATATAATTTTTCCATACTATCTGTTGGCTGTATATAAGCATCAACAATGATAGAATCTTTCTCGTTTGCAGCTTGTACAATTATGTCTTTATCTGAATTGAAATTCTGTATTGCATTGATTCCCTGTAAAGTTTTCATGTAATTGACAACCTCTGATTTGAATAGGTTTCTTCCATCATCGTCATTAGTCACTTTACCGATATAATAGTTACTGAATATCTTCTGAATATCATTGGCTATAGAATCAAGAACTCTTATTACTCTATTTTTTCTGAAACTCTTGTCTTTTTCAGATGAGAATGATGTAAGTGTATTGATATCCTGTTCTATAACAACTTTTTCTCCATTGGCTACGAACACTATCTCTCCTGCATTCAGTGCTTTGACAATTTGTGAATTGGTATATTTGGTATCTACATCCACAGCTCCAGCATATGATTTATAAGTATTAGAAACATTAACGTCAGCTCCGGCTGTTATACCAGCAACATATGCAGTGGCTTTCACTTTATCAATTACAGTTCCATCTGCAAGTTTGACACCATTTTTAACTGATATTATTCCTTCGTAATCTGCTGATGTATAATCAGAAAGTACAGCTTGTATTTTCTTGCCTTCATCATTTCTTAGTCTCTTGATAAAAGATACCGCAGTTGATTTGATAGTATCATCATCAACTGGTAACGCCATTGTATTGAAGTCGAATACTTCTATAGCAGTAAAATAATCCATATAATCTTGTGTTACTGGAGTTGTATCACTTCCACCTTCTAGAACGATACCAGCACTTTCTGACAATGCTCCTGTTCCTGTAAAATCAACGTATGGATTGGATTTCAAACTGTCAATACTTGAAGCTGTTTGTTCGTATACTACTGATTTATCAAGATATGTAGTAACAATAAATTCTCCTTTTGCATTAATATCCTCAGATATTCTTACTGTGATATCGTTACCTCTTACACCTTCATATTTTGCAGTAGCTGTTAGATTTTCAACTGTTTTAGTAGCTTTTGAACCGCCATTAACACGATATAGCAGAATCTTACTTGCACATTTGAAAGCTTCTTTTATAAGTAGTAATTCATCATCTAGTAAACTGTATCCTAGTATTTCTTGAAAATTATTTGTTGGTTCTAATTCCATTACTTGTTTTTTAGCTCCCCAACTCATTACCATAGGCATAGTCACTATACCTCTGTCTCCCATAGTTCCAAATGAACCTGTATTTGATTCAAAATTGATATATGCTCCTGGTCTTACCTTGTTTTGTGTTGTCCATGATCCTCCTGCCATTATTTAACACTCCTTTTCTTTTCTTTTTCTAATAGGCTTTTGACTTGCTCTAATGAATAATCTTTATCTTCCAAAATTGCTTCTATCAAATACTTATCTGTAACTGTAAATTGGTTACTTCTTAGTATTTGATCTTTTTTATATTTCCTGGTGGTTGTTTTCCCTGCCATATTCATTCACCTCCATATTTTGTAATTTTGGCATTTCTTCACATTCTTTTATTAACCTGATTTTGTACTCAACAAAAAAATGAAGTACCTTATTATCAATTTTATAATGCATATTTCTGCCTTTTGCCTTGATATCAAATAAGAACTCCATCTTTTCATATAAATCATTAGCTACTACTTCACACTCTTCTGTATTTATAGAATAATAAAGTAATTCATAGCTATTCTTCCTGATATATCTATTGCTTATCAACTGATTCTGAGTGCTGTCGAGAAGTTTCACATAGAAACAAGGTGCTTCAAATTTCTGTGTGGATTCTTCAAGATATATTGGAATATCAGGATATGAAGATTTTAATTTTTCAATTACATCTTTTGTAATCATGTAATAACCCCCTTAGAGTTACTGATTTAATTTTCAACCACTCCTTTCATTATATTGTTGTTCTTTTTATAGCTACCTTAATGTTTGAATACCTTATTTTCAAAATGATTTTATCCAGTAAATTATCTTTGAATTTCAGATTAAAAACATTTTATAAGTAACATTTAGCAGCTTTCATGATTAAAGCTATCAACATGATTTTATAATGATTGATATCATATGAATTTTGGGGATGCTTATAGCTTTAATCATTTTCTATAAAAAATATAATAATGGATAAGAAACAAAAAAGAGCTGTTTAGGCTCTTATTTTTCCTTTGCTATATTTTTTACTAATAACATATTATCACGTTATGTTTATCATTAAAATATCATCTTTTTCTCATGTTATTATCACAAGTCTATTTTCATGCCATCAACACCGAATAATAATATGCTCAATTCATTGGTTGCTTCTTTTTCCCATCTTCTGACTGTTGCATTTCCACAATTGAGTTCTTCTGCTGTTCTTTCATATGTCTTGTTTTTCATATATATCTCTTCAACAGCCCTATATTTGTCATATTGATCTTTAGTTCTCATTTTTTTCTTTAACTGTGACATAGCCGTATCAATATGTGCTAACATTATTAATGTTCGAAATTTAGATTGTCTAATGGATTTTATGTATAGTTCATCCCTTCTACTTATTTCAATATTATCATCATTAATGATATCACTGATTTCGTTAATGTCATCTTTTGCATTTTGAAGATGCGCTTTTAATGAATTATAGTTCTTGAGTAATAATTTTGTATTTCTAAAACGATAATCTTTTTTCTTTTTCATTTCCTGCATAGTATATTTTTTGATTGCTTGATCTGCTGCCATTATGGCTGCTTGTTCTATTTCTGTCATGATATTTTCTTTTGTATCCATACTAAACACCTCTTTAATTTTCCTATCGATTTCTGTAGTTATAATAATATGTTTCTCTGATTACATATTATTTGAATTCATTATATAACGATTATCTTTTAATGTCAAACGATATTCTTTTAATGTCTATTAAAAAATATAGCATATCGTTATTTTTTATGTTATTATAGTTCTGGAGGTGATTATATTGACATCTAATGAAAGATTGAAATTGTTACGAAAAGAGCTTAACCTCTCACAAAAAGAATTTTCTAGCAGAATTGAAATGTCGCAAGGTGGATATTCCGATATAGAAAATAATAGAGCTAATTTAACAGATAAAAATATAAAACTTATTTCTAGAGAATTTAATGTAAATGAAGAATGGTTGAAAACTGGTCAAAATGAAATGTTTAAAGAAGATGATTTTTTCTATGACTTAGGTTATTATACTCAAGATGCTACTGACCTGGATAAAGCATTTATTATAGAGTTCCTAAAATTGGATAATGATTCTAAGAAAACATTGCTTGGATTTTGGAAGAGTGTTATTGATAAATTGGATAAGGATATATAGCATTTATTAAAGAATTAATTTCAAAAACAAATAGAACCTTTTGGATTAAAAACATCTAGAAGGTTCTTATATCGTCAATGATAAACAAAATTGGAAAATCCTATTTACTCAACTTTCCCATTTCAATATTCTATGCAGGTAAGCTAATTAAAAGGTTTTACAGTATTAAAGTATTTTCTCATTATGTATTAAATCATATATTTCCTTCTTCTGTTGAATTCTCTTAATTCCCAAAGCTTCAAAATTAATGTCAATACCAAAACATGCCTTTAATGCTATTCTGGTTTCCATAAAAGAATAATCACACCAAAATTCATTATAACAAGAATATTGATCGCATTCATCTATCTTTGAAAACAATTCTTTCGCTTTAGAATAATATATATCGGATTTTTCTTGGTCCGACAATAAGAATATATCACCTAATAATTCTACGTTCATAGCATATTCAGTAGCCATCCCATTATCAATATTTTCATACTGCTTAATAGATTTTTCTTGTGAATATACAACTAATTGAGCTAGAATTTTATAATAATCATTTTTCATTACATAGTAATAATAACAGCTAACATTTAATAGATTGATAGCCATATAATTTGATATGATATAATTATCAAAAAATAAGTTGTTAGTATTTTTATAATGCATTCCAATAAGTTCGTATAACGAAGCTAACTCTTTATGATTATGTTGTTCTGTAAGTTTTTTTGTGTAGTCCATCAAGAATTCATCATGTAATAGTAAAAATGAACAATCATTTTCAATAGTACATTCTAATTCTTTTTGCATTGAATAAAGATAATCCTTATACATGGATTTCCTATCAAAATCCTTTGTTTTATTATGTTCTTTATAAGACATGAATATATCTCCTTTTAATCTTTAGCCCCAGAATAATATATACACTAAAGTTAATAAACCTTTTACTAGTGATTATTAAGCATATATATATCTACTTCATAAGGTTCTAGAAAATCTGTGATATGATTAATATAGTTACTTAAAAGTAATTTTGTTGGATCTATTTCTTTTAGCCTTTTTTGCTTAGCAGAACATAAATTGATTTCAATGTAAAATGTTGATTCATTATCTTTACGATAATATGCAAATCTATTTTTCTTATTCAATTTGTATGGAATAAAATCACCATAAACTAGGGTCTTATATCCTTTCCTATATTCAACTAAACTCTTGTAAAAATGATACACTGAATTGTTATCTTTTAATTGAGATTTTACATTAATTGTTTTGTAATTCTGACTTACACCAATCCATGGATTGACATCAGAAAACCCTGCAAAATTGTTGGATGACCATTGCATAGGAACTCTTGCATTATCTCTCGAACCTATTTTTATTCTTCTTAAAGCTTCTTCTTTGGTCATACCCTTTTTTATTAATTTATCGTACATATTGATGCTTTCCACATCTCTATATTCTTCCAATAAATCAAAACCCGCATTAATCATACCTATTTCTTGCCCCTGATAAATGAATGGTGTTCCTTTTAAAGTGAGAAGTAATGTTGCTAGTAATTTCCCGACAACACCATAATACTTGGACTCATTAGTTATTTTTGATATCATTCGTGGAAAATCATGATTCTCTAAGAAAAGACTATTCCAGCAGCTATTGCCATAATCCATCTGCCATTTTACCAATTGTTTTTTTAGAATGTTTAAATCATATTGGTAATCATCAAATCTATCTTTACCTGGATTGTCCATATGTTCAAAATTGAAAATCATATTTAGCTCTTCTCTGCTTTCATGGGTAAAATATTTGCTTGTATTAAGTCCAAGACCAGGTGTTTCACCAACTGTAACAACATCATAATTACTGAATGTGTTTTTATTCAATTCCTGTAAATAACTATGTACGTGAGGTCCGAAAGCATAATTCTCAACTCCGCAAACACCTATTAACTCTTCAATCATAGTGTGACCATCTGGTAATTGAGATTCTTTGGAAATGAAATTAATAACGTCTAATCTAAATCCATCTATACCTTTATCCAGCCACCAATTTATCATTTCATATAAATCATTACGCATAGGTTTATAATTCCAATTAAGGTCCATTTGTTTTTTGGACCAAATATGCATTGACCATTCATTAGTTTTGTAGTCATAATTCCAAGCTGGTCCAGAGAAAAAAGATGTCCAGTTATTTGGTTCTTTCCCGTTTTTCCCTTTTTCCCAAATATAATATTCTCTATAAGGATTATCCTTACTTTTACTTGACTCCACAAACCATTTATGTTCATCTGACGTATGATTAATGACTAAATCCATTATCAAGCGGATACCCCTTTTATGTGTTTCCAAGAGCAATCTATCAAAGTCTTGCATTGTACCGAATTCTTGCATAATTTTTTTGTAATCCCTGATATCATAGCCATTATCATCATTTGGCGAATCATATATTGGCGAAAGCCAAATTAGATTAATTCCCAACTCTTGTAGGTAATCCAGCTTTTCTATGATTCCACATAAGTCACCAATACCATCTTGATTACTATCTTTGAAGCTTCTAGGATATATTTGATATGCAACTGCTTCTTTCCACCATGTAGGTTTAATTTCTTCAGCTTGTTTAGGTAGAAGCAGATTATCATAATGATTCAGTTTAGCTATTAACATATTAATGAATTTGTCATCAATCTTTCCTTTACTCAACCTTATAAGACTTTTCAATTTTATTTGTCTTATCAGATTATTAACTATCAATTTATTTATGTTCATTTGACCTAGTAACATTTCTATTATGTCCACGCCAAGAGGATTCTTCATTACTTCTCCTAATCTACTGTTCTTAGAAAACATAAATGATACACCTCCAAAGATTACATTATAGTGTTATCCTTATAATCATTTATTAAGTTCCAATTGGTACAAACGCACTTCATGCACTCTATAATATTTTTGTTCCATTTCTGTTTTCCTATCAAGTGTAGTTTCAAAATTCAAAGACCTGATTGAATTAGTACTTTCGTCTTTATTTATTAGATTATTCTCTTTACATTGTTTCCCTGATGCATATACATTCAAGTATCCTTCAATATATTTAAATCCTCTGCCAATATACCAGTTATTAGCACTTACATCATCTTGAGTCCATGCTTCAAACCTTGTTATATTCTTAGTTATAGCTATTTTTTTAGTTTCTTCTAATAGAAGTGTTGCGATGTTTTTGTTTCTATACTCTGGCAGTACTCCTAAATTCCATATCACACCGCCTAGTTCTCCATGAAGGTAACAAACATCTTTTATCTTCTTTTCAATTTCAACTTCTATAAAACCAATAATTGTTCCCTTTTCTTCAGCTACTAAATCTATTGTCTCATTCTGATATGTTGGTTTTTTTCTAACTATATCATCATAGTAAGAACAATCGAAGAAAGATAATACTCTACATTTCAACCATTCTTTTTCATCTGTTTTTCTGTAATTTCTTATTACCATTATACTTGCTCCTATGTACTATAATCCTAATTCCTTGTCTACTTGTTACTCTTCCGAATGAAATCTCTTTCTTATCTCCTCCTAAAACCTTTAGCTAAGTCATCTATGTTTGGTTGTATAACCTCCATGATTCAAAAAAAATATATTTTCCCTTGAACTCTTCTTTCGTATTTTAGTATTTTATCAACATATAAATATGCGCTTTCCCATGATGGCTTAATAGATATTATTTCCATTTCTCCATTATTATCCATATCTAAAAAATAATCGATAGTCGTGAACAAATTAGAGTAAACCATATTATCTTCAATATTAATTATATTATGTACATAATCAATTAATTGGTAATTCTCATCTAATGCAACAATGATAGTATAATACTTAGTAAAATCAATGTTATTCCAATTTCCAGCAATATCATCGCTATCTTTAGGTGCATTACTATAATTAACTATTCTCTCTATCTTACCATCAGCATCTAAATCTCCTTCAAATATCTGAGTGATATTTACCTCCATATTACTTGGTACAATGTTTTTACCTACTTCCTTATATTTTTCAACTCTCTCTGAACTTTCTGGAACTATATGATTTTTATCATTCTCTGAAGTAGTATCCAATATGGTATTAACCTTTGTTGGTATATGATTATAATCACCTGTTACAAAAAGACCATGTAGATTGGGATTATCATATGTCATTATAGCCTCAACACCTTCATACCCATCATATTCTCCAATCGACAGTTTACCATTTGTCTTCCCTAACAACTCATTATTAGCATATACTGAATATTCTTTTTCGCATAAATGCTTAAATATATTTAACATTTCCACTTCACTATCCGACAAAACATCAAGACTAAACCCGTCATTAAAATACTCATGTTTTTGTTGAAGTTCTTGTAACCATTCGTTAAAATATTCTATTGATTCACCAAATGGTGCTCCCTCGTTACTCCATGTAAAAACAATTTCACTGGCTGTTTGTTTTTCTAAAATATCCATTGCAATATTTTCTTGGTCAGTTATTTGAACATCTGATTCTTTTGTTTGAAGTTCTTCAAGCA
Organism: Vallitalea longa; assembly: GCF_027923465.1. Taxonomy (NCBI): domain Bacteria; kingdom Bacillati; phylum Bacillota; class Clostridia; order Lachnospirales; family Vallitaleaceae; genus Vallitalea; species Vallitalea longa. The sequence continues at coordinate 95,564 of NZ_BRLB01000003.1, read as the reverse complement.
TTAATTCTTTTTCTTCTTTTAGTTCGTTATATTTTGTATTTAAATCATTGTATTTTTCTTCCATACTATTAGTGCAACCTGTTAGCAGGACTATAATCGTTATAATAATAAATAATTTCTTCATAATTTCCTTTCTCAAAACTGTAGTTGATATCCTGTTATAATCCTAATTCCTTATCTACTTGTTTCTGCACTCTCCCAAATGAAATCTCTTTCTTATCTCCTCCTAAAGATAGATAACCTTTAGCTAAATCTTCTACAGTTGGTTCTAGCACCTCCATAAATTTCTTGTAGGCAAATTCATATTTCTTATCATCAATATCACTTCCGAATACTTTTTCTATCAACTCTTCAATCATTTGGTCCATACCCCATAATTTCAGATGTAGTAATTCATGAATCATTAATGCCTCTAGATTATCCTGCTTAGGATTAAAGTTATTAAGCATTACTATAGCTTTTCTATCATTCTCATCTATTTTGATATCTCCTGTCTTTCTCCACTCCTGTTTGACTTCATATAATTTGATATCCCAGTCTCGTAACCTCAATATTTCTTGCCACTTATGTATATATTCATTAGCTTTATTTATATCAAATCTACTCATAATTCAATCTCCTTCCATTAATTCCTAATTATAACTTTTCTCAACTATAATAGATATTAGTTTAACTATAAAATTTAATAGCAACAATTATCATGACTAAAGATATTGATGTTATGATAATTTTATGTCTTAATTTTAGATCATCCCATCCTTCTAGTGGTAATAATATTAAATCAAAAATACATTCTATTAAATCATCCATTTTATACTTCCTCTCTAAAACACATTAACAATTATTACTTTTTATAGTTATAATAATTTTAAGTTCAGTATTTATTATAGGTTATTTATTATTCATTAATTCCTTCTCTATATTCTTTTAATTTTCTTTGATACTCCTTAGTTTTATGGTATCCACAAGATTTATATTCATAGCACCAACCACGATATATGCAATCAGGTACACATACTTTGTATAATTCAGGCTCATTTTCTTTTATTGTCTCTAACATGTTTTCCCATGCCTCTCTTGTTTCTTTTGATGCTTGCATGCATAATCTTTTACGGGATATATTTATCATCGCTTGTGCAGAAGCTAGAAATTCGTGTTCAACATAATTACTTTGGGGTAATTCATTTCTATCTAAACCAGTCCTATCTGTTCTTTGTGTCCTAACCCAATGTTCAATTCCATATTTATGTCTTGTTATATGTACAGATACCCAATATTTCAATTCATACCATTTTACATTAATCAGTATTTGTCTAATTGGTGAATGTTCTGATAAAAGCATTCTCCTTTTCCAATTTGAACTAGGTTCTCCAGTACCTGCCTCTTTATTTATTGTGGTTCTAGCTGAATCAGCTACATCCCTCCATGTTCCTTTTATTCTCAGCAACTTACTTTTCAAGAAAATCTCTCCTATAGTCATTTTTTAGTTATACATTACAATTCTTTCCACTCTTCTATATTTAATTTATATTTAATTCTATCGTAAGTTTTACCCTTTAGCAATTGTCGTTTTTTGTATTCTTCATCTTTTTTCATTCCTAATTTCATCATTACCATTTCAGAACCCTGTTGTCAATTACACATCCTGTTTCAATCTCATAAGTATTAAGATTATCAAATGCAAAATTGATTAAAACTAAAAGCAACTTGACTGATAATAGTATAGTCTCAGTTCTTTAATAATAAAGAAATTCTTGAACCTATATATCTCCCTAATTTTGATAAAAGTATACCTATCACAATAAGATAAAAAAGCAAATAAGTAGTTTCTCTCCACTATCCCTTCCTATCCATAGTACTATAATTATCTTTACATATTCAATGTTAACAGATAATTCCATTATAATCAACAAAAATAGTGTTAAAAAGCATGATTAAAATAGCATCTAAGCAAGATCGTCATTAATTTTTTCACCTAAATAAAGTGAGACATATCTCCATGTCTCACTTTACTTATTTTCGTATTATTTTTAGTAATGCAATTATATATTAACCTTGTATAGCTCCATAAACAATTAGAAATATACCAATCGCTAATACGACGATACTTGCTCCAATACATAATTTAGCTGCTGTTTCATCCTTCATATTTTTATTTATCTTCATCTTAGTTATTCTTATTAATCCTGGTGATTTTTTGATGCCTCCAAAATAACCAACTAGTATGGCATATAAAAAACAAAAGATTGCTCCTAACAAATATCCAATACCCATAATATCTCTCCTTCTTAAATTTAGGTTTAAAGGTACTTATTTACCTTCTTGATAATTAATTAGATACCATTAATTCTAACTTAAGCCTCTTCTTATCTTTGGTATTGAAATTAAATAAACCAGTAAAGTTAAGACAATAACTGCTACTACGCATATTATTACTGTACCCCAATCAGCGATTTTTGATAGAATCATATCATTAGCTTTGTATGCAAAGTAGAAAGGACTCCAATACATTGTCCATTGCCATTTGTCTGATAGCAGTTCATATCCTGCTATGGAACCAGCTATAGGTAGCATCATTATTTTAACTCCTGCCGCTGCTTCAATTACATCGCTTGAGCTTAAGCCTTGTAAGAATCCAATAATCAAGCTTAGTAGCATTGAAGTGAAACCTACAAGTATAATCATCAGCCAGTTAACATCATGATATCCAGTTATCAAAAGTACCAAAATAATACTCACAAGTGATGTGATACTACCGAGAGCACTTTTACCTAAAACAAAACCTGTCTGTGAAACTGGCGTTACATTAACAGCACTTATAGTATTATCAGACTTCTCCTCTACGATGCCTAATGAAATAATCATTCCAGCCAACATAACTACCAATAGTATAAGCATATTCACCAATTTAGTCTTAAGAGGTGGTACTGTTTTCTCAAATGATAAATTAGTCGCAGTTGTATTTTCTTCCGTCACACCTAATTCATACAGTGAATTCAATATTTCTGGATAATCTGCTAAACCCTCCGCTTCATTACCTTGCACGATTATCTCATATCCATTGTCTGTAGGGGCTATCCCAACAACATCATCTCTTTTGTTAACACGTCTCTCCAGATCTTCAATGTTATTGAACAACTCTATTTGAGCATATTTCTCCATATATGCAACATGTTCTGCTTCATCACTTTTCAACATAGCTATTTTTACACTACTATCATTCAATCCTGGCGCAAACAAAAGAATACCTACGGCTAATATAATTGGGATTATAATAATGTATATCAGTATCGCATCTCTTGTTGCTATTTTAGTATCTTTGCGGAATATTCTAAAAATTTTACTCATCATTTCATCCCCCTTACACCGTCAATGTTTTCTTGAACCTTAGATTAGCTAGGAACAACAATATAGCACCGCCAAGTAAAAATACAATTGAGTAAGTTCCCAAATATGTTATATCAGGATTACCAATCAATATTTCTTTAAAACCTTGAAGTACTGGATAAGTTGGGAAAAATCTAAGCCATAGAGGATCGAAACTACTAATATAGTAGGAGAATCCAGGTAACATCAATGCAATCATGATAAGGTACAACACTCCAAAAGCTTTGCTGATAGAATCAAAAAAGCTAGCTACTAATAAGCCAAATGCTGCAAATCCAAATGTTGTAATAAGCAAAAAGATGTAAAACCAAATGTAGTTAGGCTTTAATCCCATTACAGGAATTACAATAATGCTTGATGATATGACCACTGTAGTCAATATTACAAATATCTTACTTAACAAATACTTCCATACCGCTGATGGTGTCACTGCAAAAGCACGAATGACTCCTTCTGCCTTATCTAGAAACACATAAGACATTATAATGAAAAATCCCATCAACGAACCTGCAAAAGCTACAAACACTGGTACTACCGCTTCTCTAGTATTTAACCTATCTGTTGACCCTAATTCTCTAATGACTTGTTTATCTCTCTGAGCTCTAATCTCATCTGTTGGAAGCGTATGCAGAATATATAGTAAATCGGAATAACGCTCTGTTTCATAACCTTGTAGTATATAACGGTAACTGAACTCACCTGTATCACTCATAGTAGTTGTAGCACCTATTTTACCTGTCTGGTATGATAAGCGAAGCATATCTTCTTCATTTTTGGTTCTATATATAGTTTTCATAACTTTACCAGTATCTTTATCTATAGCTTGTTTAGCTTCTGTAGTGATAGTTTTCTCATCCACAAAATCATATTCTGTTACTTCTCCAGTTTCCTTATTAGTCAATTGGAACTTAATAGGTTTAAGTTTAAATTCCTTATCCTTGATATCTACGATTTTACCTTCTTGTATATCCTCAACATATAAGCTATCATATACTTCTTCTGGCATATCATAATACACGTATTCCTTATCAGCACTATCTGGTTTAGTATCTACAGCCACTAGCAGAATAACAAGTAGAATTAAGGCTACAGCAATCTCTATATAGAAATAAAAGCCACGAAAAGCAATCTTCATTTCTTTTATATAGGTACTCATCAATTTCATGCTATATAAGCCCCCTTCCAGTTACTTGAATGAATATCTCTTCTAGGGTTGCCTCTTTCGTATGCATTGTTTGAATATCATAATTTTTAATTATATTGGCGATTCTGTTTTTATCTTTATCATCAATAGTCTTAAGAGTTTCTTTGATAAGTTTACCATTATCCACATATTCCACTTCTACAAGTTTCTTGCCATATTGTAACTTCAAGTTCTTAGGTGTATCAATAAGTTTAATCTCACCATCAATGATGAATGCTACCCTATCACATAATTCATCTGCGATATACATATTATGAGTTGTCAAAAAAGAAGTGATTCCCTTTGATTTTTGCTCTCTTATGACATCTTTAATCTCAGCTGCAATAGCTGGATCGAGTCCAGTTGTAGGTTCATCAAGAAACCATAACTCAGGACTATTAATCATGGAACGAGCAAAAGTCAATCTATGTTTCATTCCTTTTGAAAATTCACCTGCTCGATCATGTTTTCTATCTTCTAGACCTACCATCTTAAGCAATTCAATAGGGTCTCTAGTAGGAACATCAAACAAATCAGCATAATATTTCAGATTTTCAAGAGCTGTCAGTTTACTATATACATTAGATTGTTCAAAAGAAACACCTATTTTATTGAAACGCTCATTTTGTACCTTTTTCAAATCATAGCCTGCAACTATGACTTCACCATCTTGTTGTTTTAATAATCCAGTCAGTATACCTTGAGTTGTTGATTTCCCAGCACCTGATGGTCCTAGGAAACCAAAAGTTTCTCCTTTTTCAACCTGAAAACTAATATTATTAACTGCCAATTTTCCATCATTATTGTACGAATGTGAAAGATTCTTAACTGATATCATTTTTTATTCCTCCTAGATTTTTATTTTTTACTTATAAAAAGCCTCCTTGTAAATTTTCAAATAAGCATTAAGTTCATTGAATATCTCTTTTATATCAAAACCAATGTTAGCATGTTTTAGTTTGGTAAGAAGTTCTTCTGCATATCCATTTAAAAACAATTCGAACATTTTTACTACTCTTTCTACATCTACTCCTTCACGGAAAAGCGAATAATCAATATTGTAAGTGTATGCTTTTACATAGATATTAGGTATATAGGTCTCTACAAGTTTCTTGATGTCAGCCATAGATTTACCTTCATACATATTTTTACTGAAACTTACTAGATATGGATATTGTTCCATAATTTTCATTTTAACTTTTGATATATCAATAATTCTGTCAAACAGATCTCCTTTATCCCAATCAATATCGTTGGCAATTTTCTCTCCAACTAGTGTCATGGAAAAAGCTATGAGATATTCAAAAAGTTCTTCTTTGGATTTAAAATAATAATATAGTAATCCTTTTGAAATTCCTGCATCTTTGACTATTACATTAGTTGATGCTTTGTCAAACCTATTTTCACCAAATTCTTTCATTGCACTGTTTATCAATCTTAGTTTTTTCTCGGGTTCCATATGATTTAATACATCTTCCATGCCATTCACCTCCAATTAATTACCGACCAAGTTAGTCAGTTGTTTGTTTTAATTATACACCAACAAACCACTCTGGTCAATAAAAATTTTAATTATTCACCACTAATAATTGTGAATCATATGATATTGTAAAGTAGAATAAAGGACTGATCATCATATATAGAGATTATGAACCCTATCCGTCTCCTTACTGGATTGATATGCCAATATATGAATCATCTAGAGGAAGCAATGAATATGAACCTTATCCTGCATATCAAAACAATGCTTCACCACGCAATTCAAGACATACCCAGTTAATGGATTATGGTCCAGAACCATTCGTTATTAACATTGAGGAAGCCACTACAGAAAACAATACTTTCCGTACAGCTCTATGGACAGGGGAAAATTTCCAAGTTACTCTAATGAGTATCCCTGTTGGAGAAGACATAGGTCTAGAACTACATCCGGATGTAGATCAATTCATACGTATAGAAGAAGGGGAAGGCCTTGTTGAGATGGGAGACAAAGAAGATATGTTGTATTTTCAACAAGAAGTTGCTGATGATTTTGCAATTATGGTACCTGCTGGTAAATGGCACAATGTCACCAATACAGGTGATACACCACTCAAATTGTACGCAATCTATGCACCCCCTGAACATCCACCTGGAACTATTCATAAAACTAAAGCTGATGCTGAGGCTGCCGAAGAATATTATATGGCCTCATTTGATTCCATGCCTCCATATTTCTAATATGGGGAGATTCAATTAATTAAGAACTTTCCTATTCGCATTACAAAAAGGCGGTAAGTATAATATTTACCACCTTTTATTTTATAAGATATGAAAGTTCTATTTTCTATTTTCTTGTAATCTTTTATGAGGCACAACTTCTTTGTGCTCTATCTAAGAAAATTACATAATCACTTTTAATCTTGCCCCATATTAATTAATATCAACTATCCTTTCAATATTATAAGGCAGTTTATCAATTCTATCTTTCAGTACTTCAGGATATAGATTTATATCTTCGATATTAGTCACATCTATCCATCTGAATTCAAATTCGTTCTTACCTTCAGTAATATAGAATTTATCTCCTTTATCTAAAATACTTTTGTCATTACATTCAATCAGATAATAATAACATAGTTCATGATACTTATCATCTTTATTAGTAAAAAAGCTTTCTAAAACCCATAGTAATCTATTGATACTAACACTAATCCCTAATTCTTCTTTCATTTCTCTAATAATTGTATTTTCAGTAGTTTCATGCATTTCTACTCTTCCTCCTGGAAAAGCATAAAAATCATCTCTAATCAACCTATGTACAAGTATTTTATTATCATGAAACAATATTCCAGCTACACGAAAATTAAAAACACCATTGTCAATCTTAAAATTAATCATAATATATAACATTCCTTTCGCCTTCCCTTATTAGAATAAACCACTGGCTAGAATATGATTATTATACTGAAAATATATACTTCCCTATATCTATATTATAACACTTGTTAGTATCAAAATATAGACTTGTATTACCCATCATATTCCAATATAATATGATTATTCCATATTTGAAGGGAGCAAATTTATGATTAATTATAATATGAACAGAGATTTCATGAAATCTTTATTAGGTAATAATGACATAATTGCTACTGCAGATATTGCCAAAGGTATACCTCAACCTGAATTTCAAAAATCAGTTAATGAGAATTCAATTACAGTTGATCTACCAATAATTACTTCAGATAAAGTTCCTAAGGCTGATTTTTTTGAAATCATATCAAGTAGAATCAGTAGAAGGTCTTACTCAAAAACACCAATGAATCTTGAAGAGTTGTCTTTTTTACTGTGGTGTACCCAAGGGGTTAAAAAAGTCATCGGTGGGTATAGACGTTATATAAAAGATGGTTCAGGCAGAAATTATCTTCGTCCAGTTGCAGCAGGAGGATGTATCAATGCATATGAAACTTACATTGCCATAAACAACGTACAAGGCCTTGAAAAGGGGATATGGAGATATTTGCCATTGTCGAATCAAATAATACTAGAAAAACAAATCATCCGTATTTCAGAAAAAACATCAGAAGTATTTACAAATAAAAGTCAAGACCAAATATTCACTTCAAAAGCAGCAGCCATATTCTTCTGGGCATGCACTCCGTACCGTGGAGAATGGAGGTACAAAGAAACGTCACATAAGATAATGTTAATTGATTTAGGACATATTTCTCATCAACTATATTTAGCAACTGAGACTATAGGTTGTGGCTGTTGTACTATTGGTGGATATTATCAAGATAAAGCCGATGCATTAATTGGAGTCGATGGCGAGAATGAGTATACAGTTCTATGCGCATCAGTTGGGCATGTTACCGATAAAGAAAAAAATTGGATTGAAAGATTCCCTGATGCACGTATAGATCCCGATTTCTATAAGTAATGATACAGTTTTCCCTTATGTTTCTCAATAAAATGCTTGTGACAATTTAACTTATTCATATTTAGGTTTGCTATTTATTATAAATGTTATGTAGAAAAATATAGAATAGATAAATTATGTTAAAATATCTATTCTATATCTACCCTATTATTAAATTAAAAGCAATGTCCTTTTATTTAATTATTATTTCAAATCCTTCATATCAATTCCGTCCATATCAGTAAATGCTTTATTTTCTCCAACCATTCCCCATATGAAACTGTAATTTGTTGAACCACAACCTGAATGAATTGACCAACTTGGTGAAATGACTGCTTCTTCATTACGCATAACAATGTGTCTTGTTTCATCAGGTTTTCCCATCAAATGGAATACAACATCATCTTCTGACAAGTCAAAGTAGAAATAAACTTCCATTCTTCTTTCGTGAGTATGGCAAGGCAATGTATTCCATACATTTCCACTTTCCATTTTTGTTAGACCCATACTTAATTGACATGTTTCCAATACATCTGGATGTAAGAATTGGAATATTGTTCTTTTATTACAATTACTCTGGTCACCTAATTTAACTTGCTTTGCTTTGGTAATATCTATATGTACATTTGGATATGTTTTATGAGCAGGTGCACTTAATGTATAGAATTTAGCTGGATTTTTCACATCTTCACTTGAAAAAACAACTTCTTTTGCTCCCATACCTACATAAATACCATCTTGATGATTCATAGTGAACTCTTTTCCATCAACCTTAATTGTTCCTTTTCCACCAACATTGATAGCACCTAATTCTCTTCTCTCTAAGAAATAATCTGTACCTAGAGTACTCCAAATATCCAAACCTTCACCTAGTTCTTGAGGTTTATCTCCTGGACAATAACCCATTGTAATTATCCTATCTATATGACTGTAGACACGTTGAATCTTTCCTACTTGAAATAAATCTTGGATTAAAAATTCTTCCCTTAATCTGTCTGTTGTATAATGTTTAAAATCTCTTGAATTTGCAGGTTCTCTAATAATCATTTTTCTTACGCACCACAAATTATTGTGGATACTTCCTCCTTTTTATGTTTTCTATTAAGTTTCATTATGTGAAACTCGGTTGCATATTATAAGTATACCAATATAATTATGAGTAGTCAACACAATCTCATATAATTATCTTACATTTTTCAAATTCAAAACAATCCATATGCTAAATATTAAAACAAATAAGTCTTTTATTGGTGTTTTATTTTTTTACTGATGCAAAATTTTTGTCTATTAAAACTAAAATTAAGAATTCTATTAAAAATGCGCAAAATATTTCAGTAATTATTGATGAAATAAAAAGATTATCCTTTCAATTATTGGTTTGAAAAGTGAATATACTACATATCCCAATATTCCACCTATCGTATTCGTTACTAAATCGGTTATATCCCCAGACCTAACAAATAGGGGCTGAAGTATTTCTATCCCTAAGCTAAATAAAAATGTCCATAATATACAAAACCATAAATTTCGTTTTTTAATAATGGGTAGTAAAAATCCAAAGGGAACCATCATAATTATATTAAGTAAAATCTGACGAACCGTATCACCCCTGCCTGCAAAATAATCTTCTAAAAGGTTCATATTCATCACAACATAACGATGATTAAATATAGATGGAATGGATACAATTACAGGCATTAATGTAAAATATAATACAAAAGAAATATATATATACATAGTGGTATTTATAATCAACTTATCTTTTCCGTCTATCTTCCATTTTCCATAAAAGAACCTAAAATATATTATCGCTAATGCTAGCAAATCTATCAAACATTTAGTATTTTTACTCATATAAACCTCTTCCCATATCATAATATAGTTTGTTGTTGTGGAATATCTATCCATTCATAAACTCTATATATGCTTTATCTTATAATTATCTCTCTATATTTTTTATCCTATATTTTCTTCATATTAAAAGATTAATTTTTTATATAATATCAGATAATTTGACAATGAACAATATTAAAGACCAAACTTTGCATTACTTATCGGTTATTATTAGATTCGTTATTAAAACAAAAAATCAAAAGCAGACAATCACCATTACTGATAATAGCCTGCTTACTATGTACTAATCAATTATTTATTGATTAATTCTTAAACTGCTCCAAAAGATATATATCTTTTGTTAACATATCCATATTGACCAGTCTCAATTCTGTATACTGAAACCCAATTTCCTGTAAAATAATTTACAACTACTTCTTCACCAAATTCAAAAATACCTAATGTTACAGAAGAGTCATTTGCTCTCGATTTAAATGGTACATTATCACCTTTTATATATCCAGGTGCAGGTAAACCTTCATTTTGCAAATTCATTACTGCTTGTACATCATTAGTCTGTTTCATTACATTTACAGAACTTTTAGCATAAGTAATAGGACTAATTGTTAGTACAACACATACTACTAATGATAACACAAATAATTGTTTTTTCATTTTATTACCTCCTTTATTATGATTAGTACTCTAATATAATACTCCTAAAATATTAAAAATTTTGTAAATTTCAGAACATAAAATTCGCAAAATAAGACTATAAATACCAATATTATTTTAATATAATTTTGTCATGAACATATGAATTATTATGTTGACATTTGTCGATATATATTGCATAATAAAGCAGTTATATGTTTTCTAGGGTTCCGCAGTTATAGACTGGCCTGGTCCAAGAGAAAACGCACAGGAACTGTGTACACGGAGGGATAAAAGCCCGGGAGGATATTATTATAATATCTTTCCGGGTTTATTTTTTTGTCATTATACTATAAAAATCGTTAAAGGAGGTAATAAAATGTCTTGGTTCTATTTAACTGTTGCTGGTGTATTTGAAGTGATTTGGGCTACAGCCTTAAAATATTCCAATGGTTTTACCCGTTTATACCCCTCAATAATTACAGTAATAGGTATGATAATAAGTTTCTATCTTTTATCTATTGCAACAAAAACATTACCAATGGGAACTGCATATGCAATATGGACTGGAATAGGTGCACTAGGTTCAATTATTGTAGGTATTCTCTTTTTTAAAGAACCATGTAACTTAACACGTGTTTTTTTCTTGTTGTTGATACTCCTAGGAATTATTGGTCTAAAAATAACATCTACAAGTCACTAATTCCAGAATATAATTTTTCAAAAATGTTTGCTATAGTATGAATTATATAGCAAACATTTTACTAACAAAGAATAAATGGAAATATTATTTTATTTAACAAATCATTCTGTAGTTTTATTTGGGATTTTATCATCTACCATATTATAATAAAAAACCCATCTGCATACGTAAATCCCATATAACGTTAAGAAATTAAAATATCCTACTCCTAAAATATAAGACGCGATATCAAATCTTTTATTTATTGTATACATTCCCATTATAAAAGCTATTATAATTAAAGAAATTTGGCTCAACATAACAACTACTACAGACCATTCCAAAGATATCTTATTAATTGATGAAAAATATATTATTATTAGTGAGCTGATAATAACTAAAATACTGATACTAGCTAAAACATTAACAGAAAAACTAAACTTTTCAGATGCCCACTTTAGAAATTCTATGTCAGCCCATGATGCCTGGCTAATTCTATTAAAAAAATAACTTGGCAAAGTAAAAGAACCTAATAATCCATATATACATAAAATACTTCCTATTATTATTCTCAAGTATTTTTTATTTTTAAAATTAATACAATTCAATAACAGGTAACTTATTACCATTATTATTGAAACCCAAATTAAAATGCTGCCATAGATAATACGCATACTGTCCTCCCACTTTCAATTACTTTTAATATCTCTCTTTAAGGTTATGCCTGATCTCTCTCAAACCATTTCCTATTTATTATATTTTATTATTGATAATATTTCAATTGATTCATAACTAATTGTGGAATATTATGTCCATTTCAAATTATAGTTTTGATATAAATACTAAATATCCAGTTTATCTCGTATTAACTCAATCTCTTTAGAGGAATCAAATGTACGTATTATGTTAGTTATAATCCATTAATATATTTCATTAGTCAATTGATTAATTTTTACACAAAATATTTTTTTAATTAGTATACATTCATAACATTTTATTTGTATTTTATACAGCCTTTTAAATTTTTTTTTTATTGTGATAATTATAGATATAATATGAATTAAGATATGAAATAATACTGGGATATGGTATTTATATAAGATATAAGCCTGCAGGCTTTTTAGAAAAACAGACGCAGGCTTATGCTATGTACTAGAGATTTAGTAATTAAGAAGATATCGCCAAGTTGTTGGACCAACTATACCATCAACCTTAAGACCATGACCTTCTTGGAAGACTTTGACTGCACTTTCTGTTCCTTTACCGAAATCACCATCTTCATCTATACCTAATTGGCATTGGACCGCTTTTACAGCATTACTCTTTGCTCCACGTTTTAATGTTACTATTAATTTTTCCCAAGTTTTTGCCCCTACTATTCCATCTCTTTCTAGTCCTCTTGCTGTTTGAAATCCTTTGACATTTCTATATGTCTCATCACCAAAAGTGCCATCGACTTTCATTTTCGTATAACCTTTAGAAACTAATAGGTATTGCAAGCTTTCCACATTAACCCCACTGTCTCCTCTTTTAAGAACTGGCCATGAAGCAGCATTAACCAAAACACTGCTTGATAATACCGTAAATAATACTAAGAGTACACAAATTATTCTTTTGTTTCTTTTCATATAAAATCCTCCTTGTATATTAATTTGTATACTAATAATTTTACACTTTGATTAATAAAATATATGTCAATTATTGATAACAAAATTCGCAAAAAAAGACAAGCTTTTCTACTTGTCATACTAGATATAACGTTCTTTATTTTTCAAAACTATAATTTCACAAATATTGTGTCCTATTCTTTTACTAGATTCATAGACTGATTAATTCCATACTGTAACAATAAAGCTGAAGACTGATATCATATTGCATAGGCTATGAAATACTATTGATATGTAAATGTTTTTCTTCTTCCAAGCACAATAAGCTACAGGGTAAAAAATCACAATTCGAAATAAATTATTGAACGGAAGCCAGAAATGGTACAAGGAAAATAATACTGTTATGATGATTGGAGCATATTTCCCATATCTACTTATTTTTGATGTAAGGTAACCTCTAAAAAATATCTCTTCAACTATGGGACCAATAATACCATTCAAAATAAAATATACAATACAAGTCAATACCAAAATATTCTTTGAATATTGTTTTAAATAATCCATGTTATTCCAATCAAAGAATGCTAGAATAATCTGTGCTAGTCGACTTGTAATTGGGGCAAATAACATATTTTCTAGCGGTGCGATTGTTGCAGACATAATACCTGCAAAAGCCCATAGCAAAGCACCATATGCAAATATAATCCACCATCGTTGTTTTTGATGATTCGAAAAAGCACTTTTTAATGAATATTTTCCGTATTCTTTTTTGCTTGCATGTAATACCACCCACAACTCTATTGGAAACAAAATAAACAAAGCTAAAAGGAAAAATATCAAAAGTGATGGAATCGTATTTTGTAAATAACCTGTTAAGATATAAATTGACGTTAATAGTATCGATGGTATAAAAACAAGAGAGATCACCCTCAATATGCTTAAATTACCATGTATCCTATTACTTATTGTTACCATATTACACCCCCAATTATATTATATATAATTTCTGTTCAAACCTAATGGCAATGTTACAGAACTAAATTTTTAATATTATTGCAACATTACTTACTCAGATATGTCTGTTGGTTCAATATATTTCAAACTACCTTTTTGTGGCCATTTTTTATTCCATGAAAAGTCAACCATATATAAGTCTCCTTCTTTAACCAGATTATATTCATTTTTACTACACTTAATGTTTTTATTATTAATCTGAATATAATAAGCATTTGTTTTGTTAAATTTATTTTCTACTTCAAATAATCCTGTTGTTGATATATTCATAGATTGAATATAGAAAAATGATAATATCGCCATTACAGATACTACTAATAATGAGTTCCTCAAATACATTTTTATATTATTATATTTCATCATATTATCTCTAGGTTCTTTAATAGATTTGATAGCATAATATAACCAGATACACAGTTCTAATGGGAATAAATAATATGCAATATAACATGGTATGTATAACATTTCATGAATACTATAATTCCAATCTGCGATGCTTTGTACGTTACCTAATAAATATCCAATAAAGGTAATATAAATTGTTATTAGTATTATTTTTGTAAGTATTTTCCTTTTGTGTACATAGGTTTCTTTTTTCATAGTATTAACCTCTCTAGTAGTTTATTTTTTTATATATCCTATAAAACGAACTAATATTTTTATCTATAGAGATATTATACCATAAAAACAATATAGAATTTTTCTGTATATAGTAATACACTAAGTCGCTGGTATTTGTACTTTTTATATTGAATAAAAAAATTAAGATACAAAAAGATATATTATATAAAAACATTTGTGACAAAACTTCAAGTATCTGTATATGGTATTCATCTAAAATATAAGCCTAAAATATTTTATTATTTAATTTTATTAATTATGGAAGAAATAGAATATTTCTCCGAAACAGAAATGTTTCCCGATAAATATTAACAGATAATCTAAAACAGAACATATTAAGAAAAAATAGCAAAAAAATATCCTATGTAATAGGACTATTTTTTTTATGTAAATTATATCTAATCATTCCCTTTATAATACTATGTAATTTTATTATTTGGTGTCTTGATAATTTAGGTAAAGCTTTAATAATTAATTCCTCTTCCTTTATTTCTTTCATAGTCATTCTCCTGTCTCTTCCATGTATTACCAAGTGCATTTTAATATTATACTACCGAACGTTTGTTCTGTCTAGTCCTAAATACATTTTCTATTAAATTGTTTCATTTAACATAATATTACAATTAATATGGAATATAGATATTCTAGTTTAAAGTTTTTAATAGCTAGTTCCCCTAGAAATAGTAGCCCCTCTCAAAACTACTATTTCTTGAATATTAACTAACAATAGTATTTAATTACCTATAAGATGTGACCAAGTATTTGGACCAAGTTGTAAAGTTACAATCCAATTTTCCGCACAAATGGTAATTATAATTATGAAACAGAGCATTTCTTTTGAGCATTTACTATGAGTTACCTTATCTTTGATAAAATACGATTAAAGGCAGTATTTGCTTTTTCCATTACTTGGTATTGGTCAATTTTGGTGAGTATTCTGTTTTCCATAACGACTTCTCCGTTTATTATGGATGTGACCACATCAGCGCCACATGACGAATATACTAAATGTGCGTAAATGTTCGTATCCTCACCTAAAACCAGTGGGACATAATGCTCGTTCTTGGTGTCAATAAGTATTATGTCAGCCAATTTGCCTACTTCTATTGAACCTGTGTTATGTTTAAGAGCCTTGGCGCTATTTTGAGTAGCCATTCTTAAAACATCTTCGGCAGGCATTAAAGATACGTCAACACGATTTGCCTTATGTATGAGAGATGCCCATTTAATAACCTCAAACATATCGCGGCTATTATTACATTCTGCTGCGTCATGTCCAAAACCAACATTAATATTCTTCGCCAACATTTCCGGTACACGAGCAATCCCATTCCCAAGTTTGGCATTAGATGAAGGATTATGCGATATACTAGTACCAGTAGCTGCCATGAGAGCAATTTCTTTATCAGATAGCCAAACGCAATGAGCTGCAACGGTGTTCTTTCCCAATATACCGCAATCATAAGCCAACTCAGTTGGGCGTCTGCCAAACTTTTCTTTGCATATCTCAACCTCTGAAAGCGATTCGTTCAAGTGAATATGAATACCTGTCTTTAGTTCATTTGCCATTTTAGATACCTCTTTTAAAAGGTCTTTAGAGGCCAGCGGTAACCACTCAATTCCAATATAAACCTCAATACGTCCTTCAGCTTTTCCATGCATATTATTATAAAGAAGCAAATTGTCCTCAAGAGTATCAAGTCTTTCTTCTGGTATTGCAACATCATTACTCAACACAGCCCTCATACCAATATCAATAGCTGCCTGACCACATGATTCCATTTGTCTCCACATGTCATTTACACAGGTTGTACCAGATCGAATAGCCTCTGAATAACTACATAAAGCTGCCCAATATGCATCTTCTGGTGTCAAAGCCCTAATCATTGGATACCACAACTGCATTAAATATTCATACAGGGGTAAATTATCTCCATAGCCTCGGCCAATAGCACTATGAAAATGCAAATCAACAAGACCAGGCATTACAATATGCCCTTTTGCGTCAATAACCTTATAGTCACTCTTGTCAAATTGCTCTCCAAGACAATCATTTGTGCCAACTGCTATGATTTTATTACCCTCAATTACAATTGTTCCATTTTCAATTATTTCCATGTTACTATTTAAGGTAACGATAATACCGTTCTGAATTATTATTTTACTATTTGACATAATATGCCCCACCTTTCTTCATCAATTGTTTATTAACAATTTTATTCATAGTAATGCATAAAATATTTACTAGAATCATTACTAATAGTGTAATGCCCACAAAAGTATTAAAACCCATTGTAAAAGTTTTAAGCTGCCATATCTACTTCTTCTTCGGGTATATCCAAAGAAGTAGTAGTATCTAAAAGTCCAGGAATTATTTTTTTTGCATCTTCAATAAATTCTCTTGCGTTAGGTCCTATCTTAAATAGACAATTTTCTGAGTACGAAGCAATCTCTTTGAGTTTGTTATAAATCGGATATGTACTATCAAGTGCGTCATAAATGCTGTATCGTGCTGGTAAGAGATATTGAGGATATTGGTTATTCTCATCTGCTGATATTGCCGTAACAACAGTATCAGTGGCAGTAATGACATTGACCAACTCAAAAGCAAGGTCTTTTTTATCATTGTTTATCTTTGAATTCACGCTTACAATATCACCAAAGTACGTTGGTATATTTTCACCTTTTGTATAGGAATAAAGGCAAAAATTTATATCGTTGGCGAAATCATCCATAGCAGACATAGCTTCGGTATATCCAATATACGCACGTCCTTTACCATCTTGGAACCAATTTGCACGCACATATGCGTTATTATCATCAGGCCAGTAATTAACTTGTGCCTTACCACCCATAGCCTGTAACAGCCTCAACGATGCAATAACATCCGAGGAAATATTATTCAAATCGGGTGTTTCGTAGTAATCAGTGTACTCTTGATTGACATCAATTAAAGCATCCAAATACATACAAATTTTTGATGTTCCACCAGACATATCAATAAGCAAGCCTTCGTTTTCCTCTGGAATTTCAGTTTGCAAAATTCTGTCTCCAATTATTTCATGCAATGTAACAACGTCTTTGACAGGTGTTAATTCTGTGTCATTTTTTCTAGTGTAGAGCAGATTTGTACACACAATTTGAGGAATTGCGTATACATCTCCATCAATGGTACAACCATCAATAGCAAATGATAAGAGATCATCCTTATTCTGTATTTTATCATCGGGAATTGGCAACAAATAATCATTCTCTATAAAACTTAACAAGAATATTGAATCAAACACAAATACGTCCAAATCATTAGTAGGATCCTCTTCGTAACAATCCCAGCTTATGAAGTTCAGTTCTACATCAGAATGCACTTCTGCCCATGCGTTGCTTACTGCTTTTTCAAATCGTTCTTGGTCGGGTACGTAACCATATAATGCGACATTTAAAGTTGAACTTTCTGGTTGCGGATTGGTACTACACCCACTAAACATAAGTATTATAGGTAGTATATAGTACAATAAAAGAGAAATTGGATTTTTCATTTTTCTTGCTCCTTTCTTTTTGTTGATTGAAATATAATAAACGGAGCCTGTGCATCTTCATTACACCATTGACTAAAGTTGTATTTACTCTCAAAGCTTCTGAGTTCATCAATGGGTATATCACTGATTTTAGGCTCTATTATCTTTTGTAACTCAAATCCTGCATTGCATAATATATCTTCGTATAATTCTCGTGTCCAATAATAGTCATTTAATATCAAATTCTGCTCTCCATTGATTTTTAGATATTGTTTTTTACATGAGCCATTTTCATAACATACTCCTAAGTCTCCATTACGGAAGGTTGTAAAATCTATCCCTATCGCATTTGGGTTAGAATCCAAAATAAGCAACTTGCCATTAGGCTTTAAGACACGATGAATCTCATTGATTATTTTCTGTATCCGATTCTTATCACTATTATTTATAATGACAAAGCAAATAATGGCACAGTCAATATAGTTATCATTAAGGAATAAAAGAGAATCATTGCTTATAAGTTGATAGCTTATACCAGGGTGATTCCTTTTAGACTTGGCAATGCTAAGCATTTTTTCAGATTCATCTACAGCAATAATATTGTATTCCGGATTTAACGCCGTAAGCCTAGCTGAAACCTTACCCGGCCCGCAACCATAATCAAGAATAGTATTTATAGATTTATCAATTTTAATAATGTCAAATAAAAAGTTAAAACCCAATATATTTTCGAGCATGTCATTGTACTTATCAAACTTACTTGAAACATCTCTAGATTTCCAACTGGTTTTCATTGTTTATCATACTCCCTCTAGTTTATCACTCCAACGATTTTTAATCAGATACTGATATTGTGGTATAAGTTCATTGAAATAATCCCGATTGATTTTTCCGCAATACTGGATACTATTGTAAACAGCAAAAAGAAAGACAACCTGTTTCCAATATGCGTCAACTGCCAAATTGTTAATTTCTTTTACACTAACTGTTCTGACATTCTCTCTTAATTGCCGTTCATAGTCGGCAACAATATTTAAATCCTCCCAATTATCTTTTCGCGGCATCGAGGGGAATGAATAATTAGGACATTTTTCCTTCTCAACATTTAGAAGTTCTGCAACTCGCTTATAATCTGGTTCATATACATGATAAGTAGAAACATTATGATAGTAGTTACCAACTCCTAAAGATAATTGTGCAGCTAAAAATTCTTGAATAAAAGAGAATGAGAATATATCACTTACAACGCCTCGATATGCGTCGTTGGCCCTCATAAAAGTAGACATATAAAGATTGCTATCCCTTATTAAAAAGTGTAGGCCAATAGTACATGAAACATCAATATTTGATAAAGCCAGTTCTTCATTTACATCAAATATTGAAATGAATGCTCTTTTTGTATCAGGGTCTTCGTTAAATAAGTCAATAATTCTATTCCATTGATTGATATTATCCGATCCATAGGCAAATATCTTAGGACCGTATGCTGTTCCTGTTAATGTCTTATCATCCATAGAGTATTTTTTCATATTGTGAGCGTAATAGGATATATATTCAAGAGAATTACTCCCTGTTAAGTACCATATAGCTTCAGCAAAATTAAATACAATATTAATTTTTCGCTTTGCAATGTAACAAACTCTATCAATTGGGTTAGTAAGTGTAAATGAAATACCTAGAATCTCCTTACTTTTGTTACCTCTGGGACTATTTTCAAACTGTGGCTCATAGTATGCTCTCTTTAAGTAATACAAGTATGCATCTTGAAATCTATTAAACTTCATTTTCTATCTCCTTAAAATACTCATCCAAAGCATTTACATAGTCTTGTTCACTATTGTATATAATTTTTTTAACATTCCCAATAGTATATAGTCCACGAACAAGGTAAGCATAATCTTTCTCGGAGTTAAATAGTAAAAGAACAATCGGTTTACCAAACGCAGATGCCCATCCAATTTCAATATGAGTACCAGGAGATGCAGACTTGCCAAGGAATGCAATAAACAAATCACAACTTTTAATTTCGTCAAAATCAATCTTTGTACATTCTTCTGGCGACATAAAGTTTTTACCCCAAGACTCTCTCTTGTGAGCATTATGCACATCATATCCCTTTCTCTCCAGATATTGGATTAAATTAGTAATTGTTATAATATCTTCATCTTTCATTTTAGATGTTATATTATCTACCAAACTTTTGAATGGTGCTGCCAAAAAGCATTTTTTTCTTTGCAAGTTTATCCCCTCCTAATAAAAAATGCTAATATATGTTTTATAGTTGCAGTTATATTGATACTTATAATAGATTTATGGATTATATCATAATTTTTGTCCTTTCAATTTTTCATATTGAATGTTAAAGATATAATAGCTATATCATTGGACTCACCCCTTACATATTATTCTATTTAGTTACATCTCTCCTTTTTCGATAATTGGCAGGAGGGTAGAAAAAACTATCCCTTAGTGGAATAGCTCTTAAATTCAAAATAATACTTTTGTTTATAAATAAACTATCCTCCTCCCCCTAACCTATCAGCGCTAACAAGTTGAGAGAGGGAGTTCTTAAACGTTTTCATAACATTTAGTAAAATAAAAAAAGACCATACTAAACTCTTTGATTAATTTTCAATCCATGTAATAAATTTATCATATTTTGATGGAATTATTCCTTCTGAAGTATAAACATACATCTTTTTTACAATTTTATTAAAAGCTGAGATATATGGATCACAAATAACTTCATCTAAAGTAAAGCCATTAATAGGAATACATTTCTTACTGATCATATTTCGTTTATTAAATCTAAAATAGTTAAAAAACTCATCTTTATTAAGGTCATTGCGATATGTGGATACAATTGATGACTGACTCTGTAGAATAAATTCATAACCTACAACCTCTGTAACATCATCTTTCGGCTTACGCAACAAAAAATAGCGTACCCACTGATTTAATTTATTCTCTATTGATAGTTTATTAAAAATCTGAAATACCTCTTTACTAGGTATAGAAACTTGTATTGCACATGGTTCTCCATTGTATTTAATTATAACTAAATTAGTAAAAACTTTTTGAACTTCATTTATTTTTTGTGCAACTGACTTATTACTTATAAATCCAATATTTTCCCTAAAGTTATCATTCCCTACGAAATCTTTAAAAGGAAATAGCATCCCTAAACATATTTGAATATTTATATTGTTTATTATTATCTTTTCTACCTTAGAACCATCTAAACAACCTATATCATTTGCATTGATTAAATCCCAATCTATAGTTATTTTCCCATTATCAGTATCTTGGTTATGTATCTCATGTAAAGGCACTTGTTTTAGCATCTTTAGTTATCGAGTGCATAGATTAATGCGTCACACTCTTCCTTTCCAAATTAATTATGACTACCATAAAAGAGGGTCTAATATAGGCTCTCTTTATGGTAGTTATGTAGACATTCAAGAATTATACTTAGGGTCTATTAATAGTTCCTGAGTTCCATGAAATTAAACTGCCTGTTTCTCCATATAGATCTGTTGCATAAACGTTATAGAATTTAAGTTTTATTGCATCTTCATTACCAACCCATGCAGAGTATTGATCATTTAAAGTAGTACTACCTGCACTATTTCTCAGATTAACATTAATTGTATCAAGGTCACTTCCAAACCAACCTGCAGTTGTTACTTTTAATGTCCCTGTAACCTTTTTTATAGGACTTGATGCATTAGCAGATACATTTATATAAACATAACTAGATGACCAATAAGCAACCTTAACTGTACAGTAAACTGCTGTTGACCTACTCATTGCATCTGTGTTGTTTATTGCTCTAAGAGTTCCATCATTTTCTTGAATAACAATTATTTCTGAGTTATCATTTAAGTTCTGCCTCTGAATTTCAATTTCAAAATTATTATTAGTTGTTTCATTACTTGTAATTACTTCTCCTGCAAAAGACGTAGTAGATAATCCCATAACTAAAGTCAATACTAAGCATTTCATTAATACATTTTTTAAAAATATTTTCATCATAATCCTCCTTATTTTTTTGAAACATATTTGAACAAGCTTGTTATAGTATATATTATCATATGTTTTATTTATTTTCAACAAAATTATGAATAATTCAAATTAATTAAATAACAATTTATATAAAAGTATTATTATAATATATAATAACAATATTTTATTAAATTTGACATCTTTTTTATTCTGACTTATACTTTCAATGCAGCAAACACATTTTTTGTCAAATTTAATACTTTTTTTAGATTTATAACTCTAGCCAAAAGGATTGATTATCAAAGGCTTATATTCCATTAAAATTCAATAAAAAAACTGGATCAAGTGGTATAGAGGGAGGAAATAAAGAATATATAAGATACTAGTGTAGTGCTTAAAAAAGCAAACGGAAATGCAACAACAAAGATATAAACAAAGAAGTCTTAGATAATATAGTCATTGAACAAATTGGAAAAGAAATAACGCAAAATATCGATACACTTACTAATAATATATTTGAATATTTCCAATATAAAATCCGGGAAACCAACAATAATCTAGAGATATTTAATAAAAAAATAAAAGAAATTAACATAATGATAAATCGTATTTTTAATGCTATTAAAAATAAAATCTAATTATGGATCAAAAATTACTAGGCGTGTAATAAAAAACTACCTAGTAGAACATAAGAATATTAAAGGCAAACCATATAAATACAAAAAAGATAGTTAACTCTTTTGTAAAAAGAATAACCATCTTTAAAATGTAGTTGATAGATTTAATTGTAACTTTGTTTAATGGAGGTGAGGGGAATCGAACCCCTGTCCGAAAATCCATCCATCCGAGTATCTCCCATTACAGTCGCTAATTTAACATTCCCTCCATCTAACGCCTAACGACAGGCTGTAGACTTTAGTAGCTTCATAAGATCTTTCTCTTCCTCAAAGCTTTGGAATCGAAGTTGCCCGTTCATCTTTGTGCCTCAGTCTTAGCTACGGGACACTAAGGTGAGACAGCTACCTAATTAGGCAGCAAATGCGAAATTATTATTATTTTCGTCTGCGTTTAATTTAATTTACCAGGTTGATGACGCAGGCCCAGTGATCTGCGAATGGCTGCTCGTACTTCTGTGATCCCCGTCGAAACCAGTACACCCCCGTATATGATAATTAAGATTCATAGTAAATAAATGCTAAATATCTTATTTATTGCTATTAATCTTAAATTATTAACTGGGTTTGTTGTAATTTATTATAAATTACTAACTTTAAACTTTTTCTCTGCTTCACGACGTTGGTCTTTCTTAGCAATATCTTGGCGTTTATCATACTTCTTCTTACCTTTTGCTATACCAATCTCAACTTTTACTAAACTACCTTTTAAATAGACTTTTAATGGAACAATAGTATAACCTTTAGTAGCAACAGCACCTTGAATCTTATTGATTTCATATCGATTCAATAAAAGTTTTCTTGTCCTGAGAGGATCTTTATTAAATATATTACCTTTTTCATAAGGACTAATATGCATATTTAAAATAAATAACTCTCCATCAATATTCTTAATAAAACTTTCCTTTACACTGCATTTGCCCATTCTAAGGGATTTTACTTCAGTACCTATTAATACTATTCCTGCTTCATAGGTATTTTCAATAAAATAATCATGCCATGCTTTTTTGTTTTGTGCTATTAATTTATAGTTATTTGCCATAATATCACCACCATTACTTGCCGTGAGATATATTATATCATAAATTATAATTATTGCAAGTAATGTGATGATGAAATTTGTACAACTTATTACATAAATATATTAATTTTACATTTTTTAACAATTTTTTATAAAATTCTATTCTTCTTCATTAGATTCTTCTTCGACTAATTCAAAATCAATAGTTCTTTCAATTTTATTGACACTAGTAACGGATATTTCAACAGTATCTCCCATTCTGTATATTTTACTTGTATGCTCACCTATAAAAATATGCTTTTGATCATCAAAGATATAATAATCGTCATCTAAAGTTGTCACATGAACAAGTCCTTCAACAGTATTAGGTAATTCCACATATAATCCCCATGCAGTAACACCAGATATGACCCCTTCAAATTTTTCACCTAAATGTTTTTCCATATACTGAACTTTTTTAAGTTTTATTGTTTCTCTTTCAGCTTCTTCAGCTGTTCTTTCTGCCTCTGAAGTTTGTTTAGTTACATTAGGTAATATAGCATTGTAGTGTCTTATACGTTTATCTTCTATCTTACCATTCAGATTCTCTTTGATGATTCTATGGATCTGCAAATCTGGATATCTTCTAATAGGTGAAGTAAAGTGAGTATAATACTTAGTCGCTAGACCATAATGTCCATCACCTGTTACAGTATAGCAAGCTCTTTTCATTGAACGTAAGGCTAATCTACTGATTATGCCCTCCTCTGGTTTCCCTTCAACTTCAATCAAAAGTTTTTGAATCTCTTTTGGATGTATTTCTCCCTCTCCTTTTATATTATATCCGAAATTGTGTATAAAAGAAGCAAGTGCAGAAACCCTTTCAGGATCTGGTTCTTCATGAGTTCTATAAACAAATGGAAGTTCCTGCCAGTAATAATCTTCTGCTATTGTCTCATTAGCTAACAACATAAATTCTTCAATGATTCTTGTAGCCACATTTCTGTCATATGGTATGATATCTATAGGTTCACCTTTTTCATTGAGAATTACTTTAGCTTCTGGGAAATCAAAATCTATTGAACCTCTTCTTTTCCTTTTTGCTCTAAGAACAGAAGCCAGTTCTTCCATATTCTCGAACATCTTAATGAAATCTTTGTATTCAGTGACCACATTAGGGTCTTTGTCAACTAATATTTTTTTAACATTAGTATACGTCATTCTCCTATCAACATTAACTAAAGTCTCAGCTATCTTATGATTTATCACATTACCTTTACTATCTATATCCATAATACAAGAAAGTGCTAAACGGTCTACCCCCATATTTAATGAACAAATCCCATTAGATAACTTATGAGGTAACATAGGTATTACTCTATCAACTAGATATACGCTGGTTCCTCTACGTAATGCTTCTGTATCAAGAGGAGAACCTTCTGTAACATAATTTGTTACATCCGCAATATGAACTCCTAGAGTAAATGTATTATCATCATTTTTCTGTATTGTTATAGCATCATCAAGATCTTTTGCATCTTCTCCATCTATTGTAACCATCTGCACATCTCTAAGGTCCAATCTACCTTCTGTATCTTCTTTTAATACTTCAGATGGTATATATTCAAGTTGATTCATTACTGTATCTGGAAATTGCATAGGTAATTCAAAACTTCTAACTATAGATAGAATATCCGTGCCAGGATCATTTATATGACCTATTATCTCTACTATTTCTCCTTCTGGATTTCTTCTTTCATTACCCCAATCGGTTATCTTAACAACTACTTTATGTCCAGAAACAGCACCTTTACTCTTACTTTTTGAAATAAAAATATCCTTAGTGAACTTCTTGTTATCAGCAATAACAAATCCAAAGTTTCTACTTTTATCATACATTCCAATAACATCACTATCATTACGTTTGATAATTTTTATTATCTCCCCTTCTTTACGCTTACCTCTGGCATCTCTCTTAATGAGTTTTACAGCAACCATATCATTATTAAAAGCACCATTAACGTATGAAGCAGGAATGAAAATATCTTGTTCTTCGCCTTCAATCTCAACAAATCCAAAACCTTTAGCATGCGCAATAAACTTACCAACTATCATATTTACTGCTTCAGGTCTTGCGTATTTACCTCTCTTTGTTTTTATGAGTTTTCCACTAGCTATTAATTCCTGAAGTACTTCTTCTAACATATTTCTTTTTTCAGCATCTCCATTTATACCTAATAGAATTCCTAGTTCTTTAATTTTCATTGGTTTATAATCTTTATGATTAATTATGTCTAGTATGACTTGTCTTTTTTCTTCAATTGTATTCTCCATATTTCACCTTCATTAATTTATTTTTATTCTTGACTAAAAATTCATCTTTCAACCAATTTACTCAACCTTCATTATTTATATAGTTAAGCAAGATTTTTACTTATAGTATTTGTTAAATCTATTTTTATTATTTATCTAAAACCAATCCATTTATAATTTCTCAATTTTCCCACTTTAATATTTTACACTTAAAAGCTAATTAAAATGTCTGCAAACCAACCTGAAAATTTACTTGCATCAAGTTAAAAATAAGTAAATTAGGTAATATTAGCCATAGAAACATATTAATAAAAAAACACCCTGCTTCGCTGCAAAGTGCTTTATATATATTATTGGTATTTGATTAGTAAACTTAATACTATTGATAAAACAATAAAAAGTATTGCGCCAATTCTAGTAAGTTTTTCTAGTTTTCCTTCCATAGAACGAGCTTTGTTTTTACCCCAATAAGTTTCAGCAGCTCCACCAATCGCACCTGATAATCCTGCTGCTTTTCCTTTTTGCAAAAGCACTACAGAAATCAATCCAATGCATAAAACAAAATATACTATCTCAACAATTATTATTAATGCTCCCACGGTTACACCTCCTAAAGTTTAACACTAGTATTTTATCACAAACTATATATTAATTCAACTATTATATTATTCTTGAAAAATAGATTAATAAATTAGACTTGACTAGCAAGGTGTTAATCTCTATCCTTTAAATAAAGTATAATTCTTTGATTTTAATATCACCAATAGCTCTTCATTAGTTGTAATTCTAGTTGAAACAAATATACCTCCTCTATTTTCATCACCTGGATCATGATAATCAGAACCAGATATCATAGGCATATCATTATCTTTTGCTATTTTTTCTATTTCGTTATTATGTGAATCATGTCTTGGATTGCCGTTATGTACTTCAATTCCATCTAAAAGAGTTATATCTGCCAAATAACAATACTTCCTTAATGGATGAGCTTGATATAATAGCAAATCATTTTCTCTGCAAAATTCACTTAGACCTGTAATTCCTAATTCTAGAATATCAGTATTACTTCTCAATAGTTCTTCTGTTATACCATATATCAGATAATCATTAGTTTTATCGCCTTCTGCTTTAAAAGCAAGTTCTATCCCCAACAACACGTCTATATCATATTTTTCACCTTCGCTATAAGCTAATTTATATCCTTTCAGATAATCATCTATTTTTTCATCCCATGTCAAATACTCACTATTATCAAAAAATGAAGGTCTATAATGATCAGTTACAACAACTCCTGAATAACCATTCTCCTTATATATTTTTATCATGTCTTTTGCAGATACATTACCACATGGACTGGTTTCTTTCGTATGTACATGTAAATCATATTTATACACTGTATTTCACCTTCTTTATGTATAGAAAATCAAGTTAATTATCGTACAGCTTCCTTAGCACATATGAAAACGCTCTTATTTCATATGTTAAAAAAGTAGTACTTTTCATATAAGATAAAATAAAGACCTCGAATAATCGAGGTCTATTACATTTTATTTATCTTTTAAATTAAACCAAGCATCAAGTCCTCTGAATTCAGCCGCATCTTCTAATTCTTCTTCAATTCTTAATAATTGATTATATTTAGCAACACGGTCAGATCTACAAGGTGCCCCAGTCTTAATTTGTCCTGCATTCGCTGCTACAACTATATCAGCGATAGTATTGTCTTCTGTTTCACCAGAACGGTGTGAAACAACTGCTGTATAACCTGCTCTATTAGCCATCTCTATAGCATTAAATGTTTCAGTTAGTGTACCTATTTGATTAACTTTTATTAAGATGGAGTTAGCTACACCTAGTTCGATTCCTTTTGATAATCTATCAGTATTTGTTACGAATAGATCATCACCAACTAACTGTATTCTTTCTCCTACTCTTTCAGTTAATAATTCCCATCCTTCCCAATCTTCTTCATCTAAACCATCTTCTATTGAAATGATAGGGAACTTATTGATAAGGTCTTCATAATAATCAACTAATTCTTCAGCTGTTCTTATTACTTCTTCACCTTTCATCTTGCTTTCACCTGGGAAGTGATACTTACCAGTTTCTTTGTTATATAATTCAGATGCAGCAACATCTAATGCAATTCTTATGTCATCACCTGGTTTATACCCAGCTCTTTCAATAGCATCCATGATAATCTGTATAACTTCTTCTGATGTAGCTAAATCAGGTGCAAATCCACCTTCATCACCAATGCTAGTTGCTAGACCTTTTTCCTTTAAAACTTTTTTAAGATTGTGATATACTTCAGAACACATTCTTAAGGCTTCTTTAAAAGATTTTGCTCCTACTGGCATAATCATGAATTCTTGTATATCAACTGTATTATCTGCATGCTCTCCACCATTTAGAATGTTCATCATTGGTACAGGCATAACTTTTGCATTGAATCCACCTAAATATTGATATAATGAAACACCGACAGCTTCTGCTGCTGCTTTTGCAACTGCCATTGAAACTCCAAGTATAGCATTAGCTCCTAATTTACCTTTATTATCAGTTCCATCTAGTTCTATTAATTTCTTGTCAATTCTAACTTGGTCTAATGCATTCATTCCTATTATTTCTTCTGCAATAATGTTATTAACATTATCTACTGCGTTTTCTACACCTTTACCCATGTAGCGGTCGCCACCATCTCTAAGTTCAACTGCCTCAAAAGCTCCTGTTGATGCTCCTGAAGGTACTGCTGCTCGTCCTAAATATCCATCTTCTGTCACTACTTCTACTTCTACTGTTGGGTTAGCTCTTGAGTCAAGTATTTCTCTTGCATAAACATCAATAATTTCTACAAAACTTTTCATACTTTTTCTCCTTTCAATATCTATTAAAAAATATATTAGTTAAAGGTAAACATTCAATATATGATAATATCCAGAGAACAAAAGAGGCTATGCCTCGTTCCGCAAGCGAATTTATCGTTAGGAAAATTTCCTTGACGCATATGAAAACGCTTCTATTTCATATGCTAAAAAAGTAGTACCTTCCTATAAGATAAAAAATTAAGTCAACATATATTATCTCTCATAAGATAAATCTTATACATTATTTTACCCATAATAATATCTTATTAATACTTTTAAAGTAGTTAAGGCTATTTATTTTTTAATAAAGATTCACCCGTCATTTCAGCTGGTTTTTCAACTTCCATCAATTCTAGTAACGTAGGTGCGATATCAGCTAATTTTCCACCTTCTCGTAGTGTAACATTCTCTTTATAGTTAACTAAGATAAATGGAACTGGATTAGTTGTATGAGCAGTAAATGGCTGTCCTGTTTTATAATCAACTAATTGTTCTGAGTTTCCGTGATCGGCACAGATAAACATTTGACCATCTACTTCAAGTAAAGCATCAAGTGTTCTTCCAACACATGTATCTACAGTCTCTACTGCCTTGATTACTGCTTTTTCTATTCCAGTATGACCAACCATATCTGGATTAGCGAAATTGATTATTATAAGGTCATATTTATTGCTCTTGATAGAATTCACAAGATTATCACATACTTCTACTGCACTCATTTCAGGTTGTAAATCATATGTTGCAACTTTTGGTGATGGTACTAATATTCTATCTTCGCCTTTATAAGGTTCTTCGATACCACCATTGAAGAAGAATGTTACATGAGCGTATTTTTCTGTTTCAGCTAATCTAAGTTGCTTTAAGCCTTTATTAGAAATATACTCTCCTAATGTATTTTGAAGCATAACTTTATGGAAAGCTACAATCTTATTAGGTATGGTTACATCATAATCTGTAAAACAAACATATGTTAATTTAAAGAATTCTCTATCGAATTTATCAAATTTCTCATCACAAAAAGCTCTTGTAATCTGTCTAGCTCTGTCAGGTCGGAAGTTAAAACATATTATTGAATCGTTCTCTTTAATAAGTCCAGTAGGTTCACCTTCTGACGTAACAACTGTTGGTAGGACGAATTCATCATATACTTCATCTTGATATGATCCTTGTACAGCTGCTTGGGCACTTTTTGCGAATTTCCCTTCACCTTTAACCATAGCATCATAAGCAAGTTTTTCTCTTTCCCAACGATTATCTCTATCCATAGAATAGTAACGTCCCATTACAGTCGCTATCTTACCAACACCGATTTCTCTCATTTTTTCTTCTAACTCTTCAATATAATCTTTACCTGAAGCTGGAGGTGTATCTCTACCATCTAAAAACGCATGCACAAATACTTTTTCAAGATTATGTTGTTTAGCTAATTTTAACAAAGCATATAAGTGTTTATTGTGAGAGTGTACTCCTCCATCTGATAATAAACCATATAAATGTAATGCTGAGTTATTTTCTTTGCAATTACTGATTGCTGCTAATAGAGCTTCATTTTCAAAGAATCTTCCGTCTTCAATATCTTTAGTGATTCTTGTAAGTTCCTGATATACTATTCTACCAGCACCAATATTAAGATGTCCTACTTCAGAGTTACCCATCTGTCCATGAGGTAATCCAACATCTAGTCCACTTGCAAAACCTTCAACGCATGGATAAGTTTTCATTATCTTATCGATGATAGGTGTATTTGCTAGTTTTACCCCATTAGCTTCAGTCTTTTCATTTAGTCCAAATCCATCTAATATCATTAATACTGTTGGTTTTTTTGCCATTTTATAACTCCTTTACATATATCGAATCAATTACCCTAGTAATATACTTGAAGGTTATGAATAAATTCATAACCTTATATGATAATCATTATTATTTATAATTAACTACTTTACCAAAATCAGCTTTTAAGCTTGCTCCACCAACTAATCCACCATCAATATCTTCCATAGCGAACAGTTCTTTTGCATTACCTGCATTAACACTTCCGCCATATTGAATCCTTACTGCATTAGCTACTTCTTCGTCATATACTTCTTTTACTACTTGACGTATAGCAGCACATACTTCTTCAGCTTGTTGTGATGTAGCAGTCTTTCCAGTTCCTATTGCCCATATTGGTTCGTAAGCTAAAACTACATTTTTAGCATCTTCTTTTGCAACATCTTTTAACGCTACTTTTATTTGAGTTCTGATAAGATCAACTGTAATACCTTGTTCTCTCTGTTCTAATGTTTCACCACAACAGATGATAGGTATTAAACCATGTTCTATAGCTTTTAATACTTTCTTGTTAACTATTTCATTAGTTTCTCCAAAGTACTCTCTTCTTTCAGAGTGACCTAATACAACGTATTTAACTCCTATTTCAGTTAACATGTTTGGAGCAATCTCACCTGTATAAGCTCCTTTTTCTTCATAGTACATATTTTGTGCACCGATTTCAATGTTACTGTCTTTAGTAGCTTCTACAGCTAATACTAAAGATACATAAGGTGTACAAAATACAACATCTACATCATCGTTCTTTACTAATGGTTTTAACTCTTCAATTAAAGCTAATGCTTCTCTTGGAGTCTTATTCATCTTCCAGTTTCCTGCAATAATCATCTTACGCATTATAAAAAACCTCCACATTTATTATATTTTTATTTGTTGTCAGCCGCTGCTACTCCAGGTAATTCTTTTCCTTCTAAGAATTCAAGTGAAGCTCCTCCACCTGTAGAGATATGAGTCATTTTGTCTCCAAATCCAAGTTGGTTAACTGCTGCTGCAGAATCACCACCACCGATTATAGTAGTAGCATCAGTTTCTGCTAAAGCTTTAGCTACAGCAATTGTTCCACCTGCGAAATTTTCAAATTCAAAAACTCCCATTGGTCCATTCCATACAACTGTCTTAGCATCTTTTACAGCATTAGCGAATAATTCTCTAGTTTTTTCTCCAATATCAAGACCTTCCCAATCAGGCTCGATATTACCTCTTACTACTGTTTTGAATGGTGTGTCATTTTTGAATTCTTGTGCAACTACTGTATCAACTGGAAGTAAGAAGTTGACACCTTTTTCTTTTGCTTTATCTATCATTTCTTTTGCATAATCTACTTTATCTTCTTCAAGTAAAGATAAGCCTACTTCATTACCCATTGATTTTAAGAATGTATAAGCCATTCCTCCACCAATAATTAATGTATCTACTTTATCAAGAAGGTTGTTTATTACATTAATCTTATCAGAAACTTTTGCTCCTCCAAGGATAGCTACGAATGGTCTCTTAGGACTGTTTACAGCGTTACCTAAGAAGTCGATTTCTTTTTGCATTAAGTATCCAACAACGCAAGTATCAACATATTTTGTTACACCAACATTAGAACAATGTGCTCTATGAGCAGTTCCAAATGCATCATTAACAAATATTTCAGCTAAACTTCCTAAATCTTTGCTGAATTCATCACCATTTTTAGTCTCTTCTTTTCTGTAACGAGTATTTTGTAAAAGAACTACGTCTCCATCTTTCATATCAGCAACTGCTTTTTTAGCATTGTCACCAACTACATTATCATCAGCTGCAAAAACTACTTCTTTATCGAGTAATTCAGCAAGTCTTTTTGCTACTGGAGCAAGTGAAAGCTCTGGCTTAGGCTCTCCTTTTGGTTTTCCTAAGTGTGAGCAAAGTATAACTTTTGCACCATCTTTAATTAATTTATTAATAGTTGGTAATGCAGCAGTCAATCTGTTTTCATCAGTAATAACACCATCTTTTAATGGTACATTGAAGTCACATCTTACTAAAACTTTTTTACCTTGTACATTTATATCATCAACTGTCTTTTTGTTAAGCATTAGTATTCGTCTCCCTTCGATTTGATTTTAATTGTTATACATTACAATTCTATTTGAAATTTCAAACTATTTATAAAAAACGACTAAGTAGTAGTTTTTCAACTGCCTAGCGTAGAACTTTCCTATTTAATAAAAAAGTCCTCCCTATAGTCTGACCTACAAGAGAGGACCCTATTGGACCTTAGTAAAATCTATCTAAACTTATTATGATTAAAGTCTTTCAGCAACATATTTTGCTAAGTCAACGATTCTGTTTGAATAACCCCACTCATTATCATACCAAGAAACTACTTTAACTAAGCTTCCTTCCATAACAAGTGTTGCTAAACCATCAACGATTGATGAACGAGAATCTTTTCTGTAATCAATAGATACTAATGGTTCATCAGAATATCCAAGTACTTTACTTCCTTCTGCTGCAGCTTTTAAAGCTCCATTAAGTTCTTCTACTGTTACTTCTTTTCCTAATTCTACAGTTAAGTCAACAACAGATACTGTAGGAGTAGGTACACGCATAGCCATACCAGTTAATTTACCTTTTAATGAAGGAATAACTTTAGCTACTGCTTCAGCTGCTCCAGTAGTTGTTGGGATAATTGACTCAGCAGCTGCACGAGCTCTTCTTAAGTCACTGTGAGGTAAGTCTAAGATTCTTTGGTCATTAGTATATGAGTGAACTGTAGTCATAATACCTCTTTTAATACCAAATGTATCATTTAATACTTTAGCAAATGGTGCTAAACAGTTAGTTGTACATGAAGCATTATCGATGATATTATCTTCTGCTGGGTTATACTCTTCTTCATTAACACCCATTACAATTGATTTTGTTCCTTTACCAGGAGCTGAGATTATTACTTTCTTTGCACCAGCATCAATATGTAATTGAGCTTTTTCTTTTTGTCTGAATAGACCAGTTGACTCAATAACAATATCAACACCTAATTCTTTCCAAGGAAGGTCTGCAGGATTTCTTTCAGCTAATACTTTAATTTGTTTTCCATTAACTACTAATACGCCATCTCCTACTTCAACTGTTCCTTCAAATCTACCAAAACATGAATCATATTTTAATAAGTGAGCTAATGTATTAGCATCAGTTAAATCATTAATAGCTACGATGTCTACTCCTTGTTCCATAGCTATCTTAAATGCGTTACGACCGATACGTCCAAAACCATTAATTGCAATCTTTGCCATATTCTTGTTCCTCCTATAAATTTTAATTTTTATATTAAACTGTATAACAGTTAATAAACTCATTTAATTTTTTTCATAATCTCAATTATTCTATTAGCTGCGAATTCATCAATAATAAGTGAACCATTTTTTATTATATTTTTTACAGCTATTATAGCTTCTGCTTTTTTAGCTCCTCCTGCTACAGCTATTGGATAAGGAGTTTTATTCATATGTTCTAATTTTATACCAATCGACCTTGATGTATACACAATTTCACCATTTTTGTTAAAATAATAACCAAGAGCTTCTGCAACAGCCTCTCTTCTATGAAGAAAATCAATTACCGTTTCTGATAGATTTCTTCGTCTAGCCATTTCATAAGCATTACCAATACCGAATAGAATTATATTAGCTTGTAATATATTGGATATAGTCTCTTGAATCTCAGGTTCTTTCCTTACGCTATCAAGTGCTTTTTTACTTAGGTTGTCTGGTATATTAAGAAGTTCATAATCAGCATTTAGTTTTTTTGCAAGCTTGGATACAATTGTATTAGCCTGATATTCAACATTATTCCTTAAACTGCCTCTAGCTGGAACAACTAGTACGTCCTTATAGGATGCATTGGTTTTATTTAATGATTTGACAACATTATAAACTGTACTTCCACCGGTAAGTGCTATAATAATATCATCTCTTACATGCTTTAATAAAATATCCGAAGCAGCTTTCCCAATATTTTCTTTTATCTCTTCGAATTCAGATGAATTACCAGGTACAACAACAACTTCTTCACATTGTAAAAGTTCTTTAACTTTTCTCTCCAAATGATTAAGTCCTTTTACATGATGCATAATATTTTTCAAATCATCAAGAGTAGTATCTCCATAATCAGTAGTACTCATTCCCACACCTGATACTAGTATGAATCCTTGAGATTTCAAATATTCAGTTTCATTCCTAATAATTTTTTCTGATATAGATAATTTTTGGGATAGACTTCTTCTTCCTATTGGTTGATAAATATGTATTCCCTTTAATATCTCATATCTTCGTTGTAGTATTTCGATTTCTTTTGGAATAATTTTCTTAAGTGTTAATAAGGTCTTTTCCATAACTAATCACCTTTCGGTACCTTATAGGGCCCTGTGTACAATTGAAGTCCCTATTCCTTCAAAAAAAAGGAATTAAACCAACAATTCATCCCAACTTATATTATAAACAATGTAGTTTAGAATTTCAAGTTTTTTTTACTATTTTAACAAAATATTAACATGTACTATTATAAAATATCTCTATCCCACCTTATTATCTTGTTCTAAGGATACCGTTAACAATTTTATGGACAAGTTGACTGCTAATTACATATTATATTATATAAGATATTTATAATATGGAGTTTAGAAATAACTATAAAATAATATTATTTAGAATTTACCTTGTAATTTATTAGAATAGTAACATAGAACCTTTAGTAATTATTATTTTATTTAATAAATTATTTCAACAAAACTATCATTATCTATATTATGCATACTTATATTGACTCTTATTTATGAAAGGAGGTGATGATATGGGATGTAACTGTTGTTGCTCTGGAAGTACTGTAATAGATTTTGATAAAGATGGAAACGGAGCGGGATTAACGGCATGTTGTGTAGAACCTTGGGAAGATTTTGTTGACAATTTAATAGATTTAGGTATTACGACTGTTGATTTTTGTACACACAACCAAGCCCAAGAAACTAATGAAACTCCATTAAATCCTATTGTTAATTCAATTCTTACTATTGGAAACTTCATAATCCCTGTGTGCCAGTTAGTAGGATTAAGATTTACGGTTAACGTAAATGAAATTACAGATAGTGATGTATTGGCGGGACTAACCCCACCGACTGATATAGAAGGTGAATGTGCAGTATGTGAAGCACCATTAAGGCTTGTATTAGATAACTTGCAAGCGATTGGTAATCCTATAGAAATTGATACTGTAGGAACATCACAATTTGAAAGTATCATGAATGTAACTGTAGCTGGAACTGGTTTAGGAATAGTAGTAGCCAAAGAACCCCAAATGGGAATGATGCAAACATATTATATACTTACTATATGTAATATTTCTAATATAGAAGTTTAATTACTCTAAAAAAAGACAAGCTTTCAGTATATAATATCATAACTGTAAATTCTATTAGATTTATCAACAGCCTGAATTTTCCATGTATATCTGTCTATTATACAAAAATAGTGAACCACCTTTTTTTCAATACTTTAGGTAGTTCACTTACTTTACCCATAAATAAAATCTCAAATTCTATTAATTATTGTCAGCTATAATAATTCATCCCTTACATAATATGCAATATTAAGTGCATGGTCTGATATTCTCTCATAATTACTTATCAAGTCAAGGAAAACCACTCCTGTCGTTGAATCACATATGTTTTGAGCTAATCTTCTTATATGTTTTTCTCTTAACTCATCTTCCAACTCATCTACCATATCTTCATTCTGCTCCACTTTCCTTACCAGATCAACATCATCGTTCTCCCTTGCTTTTATAGCTAGGACTATAGTTTCAAGGGCTCTATTTGATAGGTCAACCAATTCTTTATTGGCACTCTCAGAGAATGTAAGGTCATTATCGATAAAGTATTTAGCCAGTTCAGCAATATTTTCCGCATGGTCTCCTACACGTTCTATATCGTTGACCGTGTGAAATAGATTGGTTACGATTTCATTCTGACTTTCATTAATAACAGAATTGCTTATTTTTATCAGATACTCCGTTATAAGCTTCTCCATATTATTAATGTTTTTCTCTACTTCGAAGACTCTACCAATTTTGTTGGCATCTTTTTCTAATATTGCACTAGTTGCCAGTTTTGCATTTTCTACTGCAATATTTCCCATATTAATTACTTCTTTCATTGCATTTTCTACTGCGAAACTAGGAGTTTCTAGGATTCTATCATCTAAATGTCTAAGGGCAACTTGTTCTTCACCTGTAACCTCATCATCACTACCCTTAACGATTCTATTGGATAGCGCTACAAGTTTATTGGCAAATGGGAATAAGATTAAAGTATTACTGATATTGAAAACTGTATGGAAAATACTTATACCCAACATATCAATTGCTACATTATTTCCAAAATTAGAATTAATGAATTTGAAATAAATTACACAAAGTATAGCAAATATCACCGTACCTATAACATTAAATAACAAATGGATATATGCTGCTCTCTTAGCAGTTTTATTAGCTCCTATACTTGAAAGCATAGCTGTTACGCAAGTACCTATGTTTTGTCCAAGTATAATATATACTCCTGCACTCCACGGAACAAATCCAACCTTTGCTACTGCTTGCAAAATACCAACTGAAGCTGAACTACTTTGAATTATTGCTGTTACGACTGCACCTGTAAGAATTCCTAGAACTGGATTTCTACCGAATAATCTAAATGCATCTTTGAATGCTTGGGCATCTTTAAAAGGTTCTATTGCATTTTTCATGTAATCAAGACCAATAAATAAAAGACCGAAGCCAATAATTATTTCACCAATTTGTTTTTTACGTTGACTTTTTGCAAAAAATAGAAATAGAGCACCAATACCAATAGCTAGCGGTGCAAATTGAGATGGTTTCAAGAATTCTAACCATTCTTGACTTGACACAATCCATGAAGTGATGGTTGTACCAATGTTTGCTCCCATTATGACTCCTACAGCCTGGGATAAATTGAACAAACCTGCATTAACGAAACCAACAATCATTACAGTACAAGCTGAACTACTTTGAATTATCGCTGTTACAAGAGCACCTACTGCAACTGCTAAAAATCTATTATTGGTTAATGCACCAAGAAGACTTTTCATTTTATTACCAGCAGATTTTTGAAGTCCTTCTGCCATAATGTGCATACCATATAGGAACATTCCAAAGCCACCGATAAATGCAAAAAAAATAAATATGTATTCCTTTGTTTGCCCATTCATTTTAGATATTTCCTCCTAATTATGATATATATTTTGTCATAGAGATATAAAGAATTAAACTCAAATTAAAATACAAAATTTAATAGTATGTAAATAAATTGTTAACTTAATATTAACAACACACTAATAGTATCATACTCATTTCATTAAAAACAAGCAAAAATGTTTATCAATAATTATTTTTTTTATCTTTTTTTTTGGTAAATATGCCAAAAATACTACTGAGAACTAATAGCTTTCTTCCTAGCTCTTGTTGTTTTTATTTATTTTTAGTATAATATTTAGATGAATATTTATATAGTTTATACTATATAATTTTGCTAAAAAGAATTATGAATCTTAAATTATTCAATCTAAATACTATGATAATTTCATATTATTATATATTATTATTAAAATTCTTTAATATTATTAGCTCATTCACTTATTTGTTCAAAATAAGCACGCAATTGCCAACGAAACATTTCATATTGGTATACTTGGCTAATAATTTATAAAATTATTTTTAATAATTTCTTAGAAAGGACGGTGTTTAAAATAAGCTACTATGATTTTCATACACACACATCTTTTTCAGGAGACTGTAAATATACTATGGAAACAATGATACAACAAGCAATTAAACACAAATTCGTAAAACTATGCTTCACTGACCATTATGATTATGATTATCCAAGTACACCTGAACTTGCATTTGATATCGACTTACCAAATTACCATAAATCGTTTTTACAACTTAAAGCTAAATATAAAAATCAAATAAAACTATTATTTGGTATTGAAGTAGGTCTCCAGCCCCATATATATGACATCACCAAACAAACTATCGATAGTTATCCATTTGATTTTGTTATCGCTTCAACTCATGTTGTAGATAGGCTTGACCCTTATTTCGGCTCGTATTATGAAAACAAAACCAAAAAAGAAGCTTATAGCAGATACTTGGAAGACATTTATCATAACGTAACTCATTACGATGATTATAATGTTTATGGCCATCTTGATTATATAATACGTTATGGTCATTATGATGATAAAAAACTATACTACCATGACCATAAAGAAGTCATCGATAAAATATTATCGAGAATCATTGAAACAGGTCACGGAATTGAACTTAATACTTCCGGCTATAGAAAAAATTTCAATGAACCTCATCCGAATATTGATATCATAAAAAGGTATCGACAGTTAGGCGGAGAAATAATTACTATTGGTTCAGATGCTCATTATCCTGAACACCTTGCCTATAATTTTGATATAGCCTATGAAGTACTACATG
Source organism: Vallitalea longa (assembly GCF_027923465.1). Classification (NCBI taxonomy): domain Bacteria; kingdom Bacillati; phylum Bacillota; class Clostridia; order Lachnospirales; family Vallitaleaceae; genus Vallitalea; species Vallitalea longa. The sequence goes on along the minus strand of NZ_BRLB01000003.1, from coordinate 55,952 downwards.
ATTGTGGTTTCAAATATTTTACTGTATTTGAAAAAAGGAAACCAGACTATATTAAAATACCCATTTAAACCTTATAATATTTACAAATAAATATAGTAGGTCAATATATTTCTATGAATAAAATAATTAATATAGACCTACTATATTTTTATTCTGCAAAGCCTTTTGATTAGCTTAACCATATAGAATATTGAAGTGGGAAAGTCGAGTTAATAATATAAACTTATTTACATTAGTTATAAAAGACAAGAGGTTTCTTATATATATTAATAAGAAATACTTTAGGTGTTGACATGACTAATAATTTAGATACCGTTAAAATTCTATCTATCGATGGCGGAGGTGTTCGTGGTCTGATACCCTGTATTTTCCTTGATCATCTCAGAAAAGAACTTGATAGTTTTGGAAACAAAACTCCATTTTATAATTTATTTGATGTTATATCAGGTACATCTACCGGTTCATTGATATCATTAATGTTAATAAAGCCTCCAAAAGATTACACTGATTATGAAAGACTGGATTTATTAATGAATCTATATGAAAGTGGAACTAAAGAAATATTTCCAGAAGCTAAAATAGAAATATGTCAGACTATAAAACATTTATTTAGACCTAAATATACTGGTAAACCATTAAAAAAATTATTAAGACAAAACTTCAGGAATCTTACTCTAAGAGATTCTCTCTGCAACCTGATAATACCTACATATGACATGATTTCAATGAGACCCTACCTATTCAAACAACGGATAGATATCAAAGATTACTATGATAATTTTTTGTTAAAAGATGTTGGTCTATCGTCTTCAGCTGCACCAACATATCTACCACCAGCTAACATAAGATCCCTTACTGGAGGACAGCACTATTGCTTTGTTGACGGAGGTATATTCTGTAATAACCCCTCCTTATGTGCTTATACATATGCCAAAAAACTATATCCTAATGCAAAACAATTTATTATAGTTTCACTTGGTACTGGAGAATATGTTAGAACATACGAGTGTAAGAAAGTCAAAAAATGGGGAATATACGGATGGATGAATCCATTAAATGGTATACCTCTACTTACTGCATACATGGATTCTCAAATGGAAAGTGATAATTATATTATAAATAGCATGGACGATGTTAAAGAATACAGATTCGAAATATCTTTAAATGGTATGTCTTCTGAATTAGATGATTCATCTGATAGGAATATAGATTTTCTTAAGGGAAAAGCAGCTGAACTCATTCTATCAAACAGCAAAAAAATCAAACAGCTTACGAAATTGCTGAACATATGATATTAATAACACATCTATAATAAACCCAGCGATTTTGCTGACTATTATTTAAACATCGAATTTATCAACATTTGATTATTACTTAACATATAAAATAATTGAACTGTATCATAATACAATTACCTTGTTATATAGGTATAAACAGTCAAACCAACTGTAGAGAGTGTATTATGATACAGTTCTATATATGTGTAATTATTTTCTTATTATATTTCCTCCACCAATAAGCATGTCTCCATCATAAAATACCACAGCTTGACCTGGTGTTATTGCTCTCTGAGGTTCTTCAAAAACACATTTTAACATGTTTTCGTCAACCATTTCTATTGTACAAGTAGCAGGTTTATGGCTATAACGTATCTTTGCTTCTAACTGCATCTTGTTTTCTAATTTCTCTATTGCCGTAAAATTAAGATTATCAGCATATAAGGTATCGTCAAACACATCGCTATTGTCACCGATAACTACCTCATTAGTATCTGGTCTAATCTCAACAACAAAAGCTGGTTTACCTAAAGATAATCCAAGGCCTTTCCTTTGTCCTACAGTATAATTGATGATTCCTTTATGTTTGCCTAACACTTTTCCATTGGTATCAACAAAATTGCCTTCTTCTATTTTTTTATTAGTGTATTCTTCTATAAAAGAGGCATAATCGTTATCAGGTACAAAACAAATTTCTTGACTATCAGGTTTATTGGCAATCCTAACATTTATCTTTTCAGCGATTTTCCTAACTTCTTCCTTAGAATAGTCACCAACCGGCATTAAAGTATGCTCTAATTGATATTGTGTCAAATTATATAATGCATAAGTTTGATCTTTTCTTATACCTACTGCTTTTTTCAATGTATATCTTCCATTAGGTAATTTAATCACCCTAGCATAATGTCCTGTAGCAATATATTTTGCTCCTATAGCAAGACTTCTTTTTAGCATTGATTCCCACTTAACATATCTATTACATGCTATGCAAGGATTAGGTGTATTACCTTTTTGATATTCTTCAACAAAATAATCTATAACATTATCTCTAAATTCTCCCTTGAAATTCATAACATAATAGGGGATATCAAGAGCTTCTGCAACACGACGCGCATCATCTACCGCACTAAGTCCACAACAACCTGCATTTTCTTCTTGAACATCTATCTCTTCATCTTGCCATATCTGCATTGTTACTCCAATAACATCATAGCCTTGTTCTTTTAGTAGATAAGCTGCAACTGAACTATCAACTCCACCTGACATACCAACTACTACTTTTTCTCTGTCCATATCATCACCTTTAATTATATTACTCAACTTATTTTAGTATTATTCTAATAGTTTAATTATATCAATGGAATCTTCAATAATAGTATCTATGCTTCTTCCATGTTTTCGATGTCTTCATCATGAATATCCGCTTTTGGTTCTTTTAGCCCTTCAATTTTGATATTATGTTTTTTTGAATAGTCCCATAAAGCAGCATGTACAGCTTCTTCAGCTAATAATGAACAGTGTATTTTCGCTTTTGGAAGTCCATCAAGTGCTTCTACAACTGCATCATTAGTAATCTTGAGTGCTTCTTTTATAGTTTTTCCCTTAACTAATTCAGTCGCAATACTACTAGTTGCTACAGCAGCACCACATCCAAATGTTTTAAAAGCTACATCTTTAATAACTTCATCTTCTACCTTTAGATATATACGCATAATATCTCCACATTTTGCATTTCCCACTGTACCAACACCATCTGCGTTTTCCAATACACCCATATTCCTAGGATTTACAAAATGGTCCATAACTTTTTTAGTATACATAACTAACACCTCAATCATTTTTTTTATTTTATTACAACTATTTTTATTTCATAGTATTTATTTATTTTTAATGAAGTCTTCATATAATGGAGACATATCTCTTAACCTTTTTACGATATCCGGTAAAACTTCTAATAGATAATCCACATCTTCTTCAGTATTGTCATTTCCTAAAGTTAACCTTAATGAACCGTGTGCTATTTCATGAGGAAGTCCTATACCTAATAATACATGTGACGGATCTAGTGAACCTGATGTACATGCCGAACCGCTAGATGCACTTATACCCTTCATATCTAACATAATTAGTAATGACTCACCTTCAATAAATTCAAAACTGAAGTTTACATTGTTAGGTAATCTCTTGACTGCATCTCCATTCAATCTACAATAAGGTATTTCTTCTTTAATACCTTTTATTAATTTATCTCTTAACTTAATTAATTTACTGATTTTAACTTTTAAATTAACCTTAGCCAATTCTGCCGCTTTACCCAAACCAACTATACAAGGTACATTTTCTGTTCCTCCACGGCGTCTTCTTTCTTGAGCTCCACCATGAATGAAAGCTTTTAATTTAATACCTTTTCTTACGTATAAAGCACCTGTACCTTTAGGTCCGTTAAATTTATGTCCTGTCAATGATAGCATATCTATATTCATATCTTCCACATCAATAGGAACCTGTCCAACTGCTTGAACTGCATCTGTATGAAAAATGATACCTTTTTCTTTAGCTACCTTACCAATTTCTTTAATCGGTTGAATGGTTCCGATTTCATTATTGGCGAACATGATTGTAATTAAAATAGTTGTATCTTTTATTGCATCTTTTAGGTCATCAATTTTAATTAATCCATTTTCATCAACAGGTAAATAAGTAACTTCAAATCCATTTTTTTCTAGATATTCACATGTGTGTAATATAGCATGATGTTCTATGTTAGAAGTAATAATATGATTTCCTTTATTTTTATAGCTCTCTGCTATACCTTTTACAGCCCAGTTATCGGCTTCTGTAGCACCACTAGTAAAAAATAATTCTTCTGGCTTAGCATTAATTAGATCAGCAACCTGTTGTCGTGCATTATCTATGGCTCTTTTATTTATTTGTCCTACTTCGTATATACTAGAAGGATTTCCAAAACTTTGTGTAAAATATGGCAACATTGCTTCAACTACCTGTGGATGGGTTGGAGTTGTTGCTGCATTATCAAAATAAACTCTTTTTTCCATCTTTATCTCCTCTTTTTAACTGTATATTATATAAAATTCTAAGAATACATTTATTTCTCACAGTCGTCATGACCATCTACCAAATCTTGCAGCGACATATTATTAACAACATCATTAATACTATCACTTATTTTTTTCCAAACAACTTTTGTAATGCAGAAATCAGCTTCATCACATTGTTTTCCTTCATTAACTAAAGCACAGTCTACAGGATTAAGATTTCCTTCCAATGCTCTAAGTACATCACCTACAGAAATATCTTTTGGTGATTTGGCAAGTGAATATCCACCTTTTGCACCTCTTGCACTTTTTACGTAACCTGCCTTTTTCAGTATAGAAATAATTTGTTCAAGGTAGTTCACAGAAATGCCTTGCCGTTTGGATATACTCTTTAATGATATATTATTTTCTTTACTATTGATAACTAAATCTACCATGGCTCTTAAGCCATATCGCCCTCTAGTTGATAGCTTCATCTTAACACCTCAATTCAATTCCTAGTATTATACTAGGATTTAAATTCATACTAAGATTATCATTTTTTTTTTACCTTGTCAATATGTGTAATAAAAAATATTTAAGTAATTTTTTGTAAAAATAAAGACTGCCATTGGCAGCCCTTTAAATTACTGTACTATGCATGTTCGATAACATCTATATCTTCTTTTTTTACTTTTATAACAATATCGTCATTTTCTAAATTAAGAATTGCTGTATCACCATCTTTGATATTACCTCTTATATAACTCTCAGCAATCTCATCTTCAATATATCTTTGTATAGTCCTTCTTAAAGGTCTTGCTCCATATTTAGCGTCATAACCTTTTTCTAAAATAAATTCTTTTATGTCATCAGCAACTTTAATTGTGATATTTTTAAGTTCAGCTTCTGCTATAACTTCATTTAACATCAAGTCAATAATATCTCTAAGTTCATCTTTACTTAATTCAGTAAATACTACTGTCTCATCTACCCTATTCAAGAATTCTGGTCTAAACACTTGTTCTAACGCTTCTTTACACTTGCGTTCTAATGAATCAAAATCATTTTTACCGAATCCTATACCATTCGTCTTTTGGGCAGTACCAGCATTTGATGTCATTATTACAACAGTATCCTCAAAACTTACCACACGACCAGTATTATCAGTTAATCTTCCATCTTCTAATATCTGTAGTAGAATATTAAATACATCTGCATGAGCTTTTTCTATTTCATCCAATAGTATTACAGAATATGGCTTGCGTCTTACTTTTTCAGTCAGCTGACCAGCTTGGTCATATCCTACATATCCAGGAGGTGCTCCTATAAGTTTTGATACAGTATGTTTTTCCATGAACTCCGACATATCAAATCTAATCATTGCATCTTCTGTTCCATATAATTCAAAAGCTAAAGCTTTAGTTAATTCAGTTTTACCTACTCCAGTAGGACCTACAAAAATAAATGACGAAGGTTTTTTCCTTTTTCTGAATCCTGAACGATTTCTTCTTATTGACTTAGATAGCCTAACAACTGCATTATCTTGCCCAATAACTCTTTCATGCAATCTTTCTTCTAGATTAAGCAATTTCTTGGCTTCTGATTCAGATATGTTTTGAACTGGTATTTTTGTCCATGCTTCTATCACATAAGCTATATCTTCTTTATTGATAATCACATTATTACATTGTTTTTCTATTTTTTCAATTTTAGATAACAAATCGAATTCACTTACTTTACACTTTGCAGCTTTTTCATAGTCGTCTTCTGCTGCAGCTGTTTCTTTTTCATCAATGACTTTACCTAATTCTCTTCTCAATGCCTCTAATTCAACTAAACCTAAATTCAATAGATTAGCACGTGAACCAGCTTCATCAATAACGTCAATAGCTTTATCAGGTAAAAATCTGTCATTTATATATCTTTCAGATAAGTTAACTGCATATTCAACAATTTCATCTGATATTTTAACTTTATGAAAGTCTTCGTAATAACCTTTTATACCTTTTAATATCTCAATACTATCTTCTCTACTTGGTTCATCTACTTGGACAGGTTGGAATCTTCTTTCAAGCGCTGTATCCTTTTCTATATGTTTCCTATATTCATCAAGAGTAGTAGCACCGATTACTTGAATTTCACCTCTGGCTAAAGCAGGCTTCAAAATGTTCGCAGCATTCATTGAACCTCCCTCAGCTTCACCAGCCCCTACAATATTATGAACTTCGTCTATGACAAGTATAATATTTCCACATTCTTTTGCTTCATTTATAATTGCTTTCATCCTAGATTCGAATTGTCCTCTGAACTGGGTTCCTGCAACAACAGCTGTCAAATCAAGCAGATATATCTCTGTTCCAATTAGTTTTGCAGGTATCTGTTTCTCTACTATCCTTACAGCTAATCCTTCAGCAATAGCTGTTTTACCTACTCCAGGTTCACCAATCAGAATAGGGTTATTTTTAGAACGTCTATTCAATATTTGTATGACTCTATCGATTTCCCTGTTTCTTCCAATAATTCTATCTACTTTGCCATTCATAGCATTATCCGTTAAATTAATGCCATATGTGTCTAGATATTTTCGTTTATTCTTTTTGGTAGCCTTTTTCTTTTTAGTTCTTATACCACCAGTGTTACCATTAGGAATTTCATCTTGTTTCATTTCTTCTTCTGGTTGATATTCTGTTGATTTACTATTTTTCATGCCTGAAAATGCACTATTTAATAAATTCATAAAAGAATTTCCACCTTCTGTTGCAGCATCAGGATCATTCATTGAAGATGTTAACTCATCCATATCTACATTTTCGAACATAGTCATCATCTGTTTATTGACATTCTCAAATTCTTCGGGGCTCATACCACTTTGACCCATTAGCTGGTCAAGAGGTGCAATGCCACTTTTCTGTGCACATGGTAGGCACAAACCTAATCGTTCTTGTTTTCCATCGACTATCTTAGAAACAAAAACAACTGCTGTATTTTTATGACACATTGAACATTTCATATATATCATCTCCTATATAAAAACAAGTAACTAGTTAATAATCTTTCAATTGGTTAGGATTTCATTAGCCTTTTCTCTTACTTTCTTATTAACTTAACACATTTATTATTATTAGTCTATATTATTTACTAAATTATTTTTTAAATTAACAGTTTATTAACAATTTTTCCATATAATATTGTATAAATTTTCCGTAAAATTTTTTCTAATACAGCAACAAAATAATAAATTATATAAGCTAAGTTAATTTCAGCAAAAATGTTTAATAAAAATTTGTTTTTCGATAAAAATCTTTTTAAATTAAATATATTTAAAATTCTATTGACATATCTATAATAATATATATAATTATTTTTGTGATTAAGTTTAGTAATACTAAATTATAAGTTTAGTTATAATAAAAGAACAGGAGATATTATGAAAATTGGAAATAAGATAAAAAGTTTAAGAGTAATGCATGCACTAACTCAAGAAGAACTTGCTGACAGAGCAGAATTATCCAAAGGCTTTATTTCGCAAGTTGAAAGAGATCTAACATCTCCTTCTATAGCTACACTTGTTGACATTCTTCAATGTCTTGGTACTAATTTGAAAGATTTTTTTAATGATATGGAAGACGAAAAGATAACCTTCAAGAAAGAAGACTATTTTGAAAAAATAGATACTGAATTAAATAATGAAATAAAATGGATTATACCTAATGCCCAAAAAAATACAATGGAACCAATTTATTTAACACTTGCACCAAAAGGTTCTACACTACCTGATAATCCACATGAAGGCGAAGAATTTGGTTATGTTCTAAAAGGTAGCATTAATATTTATATTGGCAGCAATGTATACAAAGTCAAAAAAGGTGAATCCTTTTATTTTGCAGCAAGCAAAAAACATTATATTGTCAATTCAACTAATCATTCAGCAGAACTTATATGGGTAAGTTCTCCACCGAGTTTCTAAATAATAAAAAAGGAGTTAATGTATATGAGTACAATTATTGACTTATTAAATATATCAAAATCTTATGGTGATAATATTGTTCTTGATAATATTAATATATCACTTAGGAAAAATGAATTTCTTACTTTATTAGGTCCTAGTGGATGTGGTAAAACTACGACACTTCGTATTATTGGTGGATTTGAAAATCCTGATGTTGGAAAAGTTGTTTTTGAGGGAAAAGATATAACTCATATACCTCCCTATAAAAGAAATCTTAATACCGTTTTTCAGAAATATGCCCTTTTTTCACATCTGAATGTGTTTGATAATATTGCATTCGGATTAAAGATCAAGAAAATGTCAAAAAAAGAAATTACAGTGAAAGTGAATTCCGTTCTTGAACTAATTAATTTGAAAGGCTTTGAAAACAGATCAATAGATTCGTTAAGTGGCGGTCAACAGCAAAGAATAGCTATTGCTAGAGCTTTAGCTAATGAACCAAATGTCTTACTTTTGGATGAACCATTAGGAGCTCTTGACCTGAAACTTAGAAAAGATATGCAGTACGAATTGAAAAGAATACAGCAAGAATTAGGCATAACGTTCATCTATGTCACTCATGACCAAGAAGAAGCATTGACTATGTCTGATACTGTTGTAGTTATGAATAATGGACTAGTCCAACAAGTAGGTACTCCGGAAAATATCTATAACGAACCTGCCAATGCCTTTGTAGCTGATTTTATAGGTGAAAGTAATCTCATCGACGGAATCATGTTAGAAGACTGCTTAGTTAAATTTCTTGATAAGAATATACCTTGTGTAGATAAAGGTTTCGCAACCCATGAGCCTGTTGATGTAGTCATAAGACCTGAAGATGTTGAAATAGCAGAAATTGATACTGGTTTATTTAATGGTGTAGTAACTTCTTCTATATTCAAAGGTGTTCACTATGAAATGAATATCCAATCACGAGGATACAACTGGACTGTACATAATACTAAGACATATGAAATAGGAAGCAAAGTAGGTATTAACGTCATACCATTCAATATTCATATAATGAAAAAATTAGTGGAGGGATAAGTTAATATGAAAAAGAGTTATATATCCACCCCTTATCTTATATGGATAGTTTTATTTACTATTATTCCACTTAGCATGATTTTGTATTATGGAATAACTATCAATACTGATAACGGGATAGTTCTATCATTTGATAACATTGCCAAAGTATTTCAACCCTTATATCTGAAAGCAATGTGGCGCTCTATAAGGCTAGCAGGCATTAGCACTATAATATGTTTACTTCTTGCATATCCTTTAGCGCTTATACTTTCAAGAAAATCGACTAAAAAGAGTACTATGATATTTATTTTCATTTTACCTATGTGGATGAATTTTTTATTACGAACATATGCTTGGTTAACCATATTGGAAACTAATAATGGACTTCTTAATTCAGCATTAAGATTTATAGGTTTGCCAACCCTTAATATTATTAATACACCTTATGCTGTAGTTTTAGGAATGGTATACAATTTCCTACCCTTTATGGTTTTACCAATATACAACACACTTATCAAAATAGATAAGTCATTATTAGAAGCAGCTTCAGACCTTGGAGCTAATTCTAAAACCGCATTTGCAAAAGTAACCTTACCCCTTAGTATACCAGGTGTAATGAGTGGCATATCAATGGTATTTATGCCAGCTGTTACATCATTTGTTATCCCTAACCTCTTAGGCGGTGGCAAAGTACATCTTATAGGGAACATAATTGAAGATCAATTCATAATGAACTATGATTGGCGATTTGGCTCTTCATTATCGCTGATTCTTATGATTATAATATTGATTACTATGACAATACTATCTAGATTCGATAACGATGAGAAAGAGGTGCATTTATGGTAAGAAAATCAATAGAAAAAATATATATGGTAATGATTTTTACTTTTCTATATGCACCTATCGTGACTCTAATAATATTCTCATTCAACAAGAATAAGTCTCGCGCAAAATGGGGAGGCTTCTCACTTAAATGGTATGAAAGTATGTTAAGTGATCCTTCCATCGCAAAAGCATTGTATTACACTCTAATAGTGGCTTTGCTATCAGCTATTATAGCTACTATAGTTGGAACAATTGCTGCAATCGGTATTAGCAACATGCGAGGATTCTATAAAAAAACTGTAATGAACCTTACTTATCTACCTGTTTTGAACCCTGACATTGTAACAGGTATAGCTTTGATGTTATTATTCATTTTCATTAATCTGAAACTAGGATTTACATCCTTATTACTGGCTCATATTACTTTTAATATACCATATGTTATATTATGTGTTCTACCAAAGTTAAAACAGCTTAATAAATATACATATGAAGCTGCTCTTGACCTTGGAGCAACCAAAAGCTATGCATTAACGAAAGTAATACTACCTGAAATAATGCCAGGTGTGATAACAGGTTTTTTATTAGCTTTCACTTTATCTCTAGACGATTTTGTTATAAGTTATTTTACGACAGGTAATGGAATATCCAATTTGTCCATAACCATCTATACAATGACTAAACGTGGTGTAAAACCAGAAATTAATGCTCTATCAACTGTTATGTTTGTTACCGTATTGATCTTACTGATAATCATTAACAAACGAATAAAAACAGACAAAGAAGCTCAGCCACATAAAAGAATTTAAATAAAAATTGCTATTAAGTATTGAATTTCAAAATAATTTTGTAGAAAATATATTAGGAGGCTATTGTTCATGAAAAGAATGTTCTGCTTATTGTTAACTCTTGTAATCGCATCATCTTTATTTGCTGGTTGTAAAAAAGATGATACCGTTACCCTTAACATATACAATTGGGGAGATTATATCGACGAAGATGTATTAAATACATTTACTGAAGAAACAGGAATAAAAATTAATTATGATAAATTTGATTCTAATGAAATTATGTATGCTAAACTGAAATCAGGCGCACAGAATTATGACGTTCTATTTCCATCTGATTACATGATTGAAAAACTCATAAAAGAAGATATGTTGCTGAAAATTGATTTTAATAATGTACCTAATTATAGATATATTGAAGATAATTTCAAAGATTTGGCATATGACCCTAATAATGAATATTCCATTCCATACATGTGGGGAACTCTAGGTATATTGTACAATAAAGATTTTGTCAAAGAACCTGTTGACAGCTGGGATATCCTTTTTGATGAAAAATACGCTAAAAACATTGTTATGCAAGATAGTGTTCGTGATACTTTTGCAGTTGCATTGAAAAAATTAAAATACTCTCTTAATTGCATAGAAGAAAATAAGTTAGAAGAAGCTAAACAGTTACTCATCAACCAAAAGCCATTGGTCTCTGGTTATGTTAATGACCAAGTAAAAGATAAAATGGTTGGAAATGAAGCTTATTTGGCAGTAGTATATTCTGGTGATGCTATCTTCACTAAAGATCTTAATTCTTCATTAGAATATGTTGTTCCTAAGGAAGGTAGTAACCTCTGGTTTGATGGGGTATGCATACCTAATACTTCAAAACACAAAAAAGAAGCAGAAATGTTTATTAATTTTCTCAATAGAACTGATATTGCACTAGCTAATGTTAATTTTATTGGTTTTTCTACTCCACATACAGGTGTCAAAGAACAATTACCTAATGAAGTAATTAATGATAAAGCTGCTTATCCTTTGGATGAGATTCTAGAAAGATGTGAAGTTTTTATTGATCTAGGACCAGAGATGACCAAAATATATAATAACAAGTGGACTGAAATCAAATCAGAATAAATTATAATCTTTTTTTACCTTTATTTATCTAGTTCAGCAAAGGTTAGGAAATCAAATAAATTTTATATCAATCAATTTAAACGGAATAACAAAAATAACCGTATACTAAGATAATAACTTTTACAGCTTGTCATATCTTTTAAATAAGATAATCAACAAATGTAAAAATAATACTTATCAATGTATACGGTTAACATATCTCTTTTATTATATTTCTATACTTCAACTTAGCTAATTTTATTTTATAAGCATAGCATCTCCAAAACTAAAGAATCTATATTTTTCCTCCACAGCTATTTTATAAGCATTCAATACATTTTCTCTACCTGCAAGAGCAGAAACCAACATAATAAGTGTTGATTCAGGAAGATGGAAATTAGTAATGAGTGTATCTACAACTTTAAATTTGTAACCTGGATATATGAATATATCCGTCCACCCTTTAGATTCTTTAACATGACCATCATTATCGCCTACAGACTCTAAAGTTCGGCTACTAGTTGTTCCAACCGCTATAACTCGTCCACCGTTTTTCTTGGTTTCATTAATTTTATCTGCTTCATCTTGTTCTATCCAGTAATATTCTGAATGCATTGTATGATCTAGAATGTCGTCTACTTTGACTGGTCTGAAAGTTCCAAGTCCAACGTGTAAAGTCACATAAGCTATTTTTACTCCTTTTTCTTCAACTGCTTTCAACAAATCTGGAGTAAAATGCAGACCTGCTGTAGGTGCTGCGGCAGAACCTCTATGTTTTGCATAAACTGTTTGATATCTTTCTTTATCTTCTAATTGGTGAGTTATATATGGTGGAAGAGGCATCTGTCCAAGTTCATCAAGTACTTGCTCAAATATTCCTTCGTATTCAAATCTAGCGATTCTATTTCCACCTTCAACCACTTTAAGTACTTCTGCTTTCAATAATCCATTACCAAATTCAATTCTATCACCTGGTTTAGCTTTTCGTCCAGGTTTTACCATTACTTCCCAATTATCCCCTTCTAATCTCTTTAATAGTAAAAATTCAACCTTCCCGTGAGTTTCTTCTCTACTACCAATTAGCCTAGCTGGAATAACTTTTGTATTGTTCAATACTAAACAATCACCTTTATTCAAATAACCCAATATATCTTTAAAAATCTTGTGTTCTATTTTCCCTGTTTCTTTATCAAGAACTAGTAATCTGGAACTTGATCTATCTTTTAGAGGATCTTGTGCAATCAGTTCCTGTGGTAGCTCAAAATCAAAATCTTTACGTTTCATTTATGTCTCCTGTTCCTTATATTTTCCTTTAATATAATATATAAATATATTTCGTGCTCTATCAATTTTCTAGAACTTCATGTAATACATACTAACATAATATATAAATCTTTGTCTATAAAAATTATCTATTATTAATATACCCTAGATTTAATTCCGTTATATAAGCTATTGGTCATAAACATATTTTTATTTGATTTTTACGCCAGTATAATAGTATTCTAGAATTTCATCATATGTAAACCCCTGTTCTGCCATAGTCTTAGCTCCTGACTGACTCATTCCAACCCCATGACCGTATCCTTGCCCCACAAAAGTATATGTATCTTTCTTACCTTCTATAAGCGGTATATTATCAATATTATATTTACTTAGTATAATTAATTGATCATCATCAATCTTCAATTTTCCCTTACTATAAGGACCAGTTACAACAAACATGTCATCTATATTTTGAACTTTTTCATAAGAACCTGCTGACATTACATTGAACATCTTTCTAGGTTGATAATCCTCTTTAACTACAGTGAATTTTCTACTCTTCAACCCTAGCCAAGACCTTATGGTCTCTTTTTTTATTACATGTTCTCCCGTAGTTCCTATAATCTCCAGATTAGTAACACGTTTACTTTCAGTATAATCCATAGGAATAATATCAGTAATATCTCCAATATCAATATCATATTTTGCCAATATGTCTTTTATTTCAACAGAAGTTATTTCTTTAGTCCAAGGTTCAGCAGCCGGTTCTAGTTCATATATATCTGGAACTCCCTTAAGAAAAGGCACTGACCCATTCCATACATTTTCACTATTCTCTGTATGACCACCACTTGTTGAAAAAAAAGTTGCTTGGATAACTTCACCTTGATAAGTTATCAGTTTATCATCAGTTTCATTTACTGCTTTATTCGTTCTTTCATTTTCAACAGAGTAACCTTTGTATGCTTGAGATGAAGTCGTATCACACAAGATATAAGGCTTATCTCTATATTTACTATTGTTGTTCTTATAGTAGACAGCATAATTTCTTGCAGCGACAGCTTGTGCTTTCAGAGCTTCCATTGGCCAAGTATATGGTATTTCAGAAGGTAAAACTCCATACAAATATTCATCAAGATTAATGATATTAATAGCCGTTATGCCTTCTTCATCATACCTTCCGAACTCCATTCTCCCTCTATACTGTCTTTGTCCTAAATCAATGGCACTAACCTCGTTATCCTCATCCATTGATAAGAATTGTACGTGTTCATAAGTATTTTCCATAACAATAATATCATTTGAGAATTCCATTATGGTTCGGAAGCCATTATCATTAACGATTTCAAAAGCTACATTCTTATCTAGATTCAATTTATATAGTATTTCACTAGTTTCTTTTTTATTTTTTATTGGAATATATATTTTCCAAACACCAACAGATGCATATCCCGGAAAAACATCATAATCTTGTTTCATTAATATATGTGCTTGTTTCTGGACATCCTCATAAGTTTCATAACTATCTAAAGATATTAAATAGTTATTCGAAGCAGGCATAAAAGTAAAACCATTGTCAGACATAAAAACTTGTTCTGACTTATATTCATCATCTATTTTATAACCCATATTCAGTATTTTATTATTGACATGAATTGATTCTTTATGTTCATAACATTGCCTTAGACCGATTCTTAATTCTTGATCAGAATCTCCTTTTGCATATATACTATCTGAAGTACATGATAATGTTATAGTTATAATTATTATATTAAGCCATAAAAATACTTTTTTCATATAATCCCCCTAAATGGTTAATATTAATTCAAACAAGACGCAAAAAAGCACCTTATTATATTATAAGGTGCTTCCATACAAAAATCTACATTTATTTTCATTTATAGTAAAAATTATCCATTTTAATCTAATTATTTTACTTAAGAACTTTACTAAAAAATTCTTTGGTCCTTATTTTTTTTGGACTCTTAAATATTTCATTTGGGTCCCCTTCTTCAGCAATGACACCTTCATCCATAAAAAATAATCTAGTACCTACTTCTTTTGCAAATCCCATTTCATGAGTGACCACTACCATTGTCATACCTTCTGAAGCAAGTTGTTTCATAACATCCAAAACTTCTCCAACCATCTCAGGATCAAGTGCTGATGTAGGTTCATCAAATAGCATTACATCAGGTTCCATAGCCAATGCTCTTACAATAGCGATTCTCTGCTTCTGTCCTCCTGATAGTTGTTTTGGATAAGCTTTTGCCTTATCTTCTAATCCAACACGAGTAAGAAGTGATAATGCTTTTTTTTCAGCAACATCTTTTGCCACTTTCTTCACTTTTATAGGTGAAAGAGTTATATTATCAAGAACTGTCATATGAGGAAAGAGATTAAACTGTTGAAATACCATTCCCATTTTCTGTCTCTGAACATTAATGTTATTTTTTTTACTAGTTATATCTACGCCTTCAAATATTATATTACCTTTTGTAGGCATTTCCAATAAATTGAGACATCTAAGGAATGTACTCTTGCCAGAACCGCTAGGTCCTATTACGACTACTACTTCTCCTTTTTTTATATGTGTATTGATACCTTTCAGAACATGCAAATTACCAAAATTCTTATGCAAATCATTAACGCGTATCACCAGCTCTCAACCTCCTCTCGATTTTTCTCATTATGAATGTAAATATTGATGTCAATATCAAATATATTACTGCAGATGTCATCAATGGTTCGACAGCTGAATATGTCTGTCCTATTATTATATTATTAGCCTTCAATATATCATTACCAGCTATATATCCTATGACAGACGTTTCTTTTAGAAGCACAATGAATTCATTAACTAATGTTGGTAAAATATTTCTTATTGCCTGGGGAATAATTATGTTTTTCATTGCCATTCCATAGGGCATACCAAGCGATCTAGCTGCTTCCATTTGTCCTTTGTCCAAACCTTGTATACCAGCTCTTATTATCTCAGAAACATACGCACCACTATTAATACCAAATGCTATAGCACCAATCACAAGCTTTGGTAAACCACTTGAAGCAAATACTACCATATAAATAAACAATATCTGAATAAGTACAGGAGTACCTCTGATTAAATCAATATATAAACCTGCAAAGAATCTTATGAATTTTCTTTTTGACAACTTACACATGGCGATAAATATACCTATAGCAATTCCTATAATTGCTGCTAAAAGAGTAAGTTGTAAAGAAAACTTTATACCTTGTAACCAATACATATATCTCGGATAACTTCCTGGTCCATTCTCTGGTCCAAAAACCAATTGGAAGAAGTGATTGAAGTATTCAGTTATCTCTGATATATTAATCATTAAAAAATTCACATAATCACCTATATTCATAATTTAGTTAGAACAAAACTTTCCTTTTTATAAAAAATTGCAAAATCAAACTATAATTTTCTTAATTACTTAACGTAAATAATAACCCTTATTATCTAAGAATAATACTAATTTTCATTAATGAATTCATATATCATCAAGTATAACTTTGCAATTTTCTACTTTCCTATAAGGAAATAAAAGTGTGCCTAGACACACATTATTAAGGAGTTAGGAAAGCAGATGGGAAGTCCGCTTTCCTATTTGGGTAAGTAGTATTAACTACTAAACTCATACTCTCAAAATATATTGAAAGTAAGGTTGAAAGGATATAATTGTTATAATAAAGAAAGATAGTTTTCTTTATTT
The DNA here is from genome assembly GCF_027923465.1 of Vallitalea longa. Taxonomy (NCBI): domain Bacteria; kingdom Bacillati; phylum Bacillota; class Clostridia; order Lachnospirales; family Vallitaleaceae; genus Vallitalea; species Vallitalea longa. The sequence continues at coordinate 38,888 of NZ_BRLB01000003.1, read as the reverse complement.
AACTCGCATGATAATTATTCTGCTTCTGTTGAATCTACTTCTTCTTCGCCGAAGTATTTATTATATAAAACGTCATATTCTCCATTTTCATGTAATTCTTTAAATACTTCATTTATAGTATTCAATAATTCTTCATTATCTTTATTGACTGCAATAGCATAAGATTCTGTTGTCAATTCTTCTTCCAGAATCATGATTTTATCATTATTAGCAACAAATCTCTCTGCTGGTTTTTGATCGATTACAACAGCATCAATATTTCCATTAGTCAAATTCATCACAGCAGCATAACCCGCATCATATGATTCAACTGTAGCATCTTCTATTTTTCTAGATTCCTCTTCACCAGTAGTTCCAGCTTGCACACCAATCTTTTTACCAACTAAATCTTCTTTTGACTTAATGGTATCATTATCTTTTTTCACAATGATTACTTGAGTCGTAGTGAAATAATTATCAGAGAAATTAACCTCTTTTGCTTTTTCTTCAGTATAAGTCATACCTGCTGCAACAAAATCTACTTTTTTTGTTTGTAGTGCTGCAACTAATGAACTGAATTGCATATTTTCAACTTTTAATTCCATACCAAGTTTTTCTGCAATTTTTTTTGATATATCAATATCAAATCCTACATACTCTCCACCTTCAACACTTTCAAATGGTGGGAATTCAGCGTTAGTACCCATAACAATAACATCTTTTGTTTCTGTATTATCCGCCTTATCTGTTGTATCTGTGTCACCTGTATTTTCTGTTTCTTTTTGAACTCCTTCATTATCTGCTGTTGTATTTGTATCTTTCTTACCGCACCCAGCAAATAATGTCATAGATAGTGCTAATATTAATAATAAACTAATGCTTATAATTTTCTTTTTCATTGTATGTCCACCCTTTCAAATTACATTTTATCTTTAATATTCATTATTTATACAACTTCTTGTATATTTATTAAAAACTTAGCATAATTATACATTATTATGATTAATAATACAAGGGTAAAATTAAATATATATACAAAAAAAAACATAGGTATTATGGTAATATTGTACAAAACATTTGGATTAAGATACTAATGCACCTTAAAAAGATAAAATTTATATTATTGAATATTTTTAGAATTTTTGAATATATATCCATTTATCATTCAATATAAATACATAGAGCATCCAAATCAATTTATTGAATGCTCTATTATCATTCTACTGTCTTAATTTAACATCTAACATGTTTTCAAGACCGTTAAGAATTTTATTCATTGTTTTACTTATTTCTTTTTCTTTTAAAGTATGGTCATTAGCTCTAAAAGTAAGTGAGAATGCTAATGATTTATATCCTTCTTCTATTTGAGAACCAGTATAAACATCAAACAGCTTAATGTCTTTTAATATTTTACCTCCACGTTGTTTGATTATAGCTTCTATCTGACCAACTAGAACTTCTGTTTTAGCAAGAAGAGCTAAATCTCTATTGACTGCTGGATATTTAGCTAATGGTTCAAATGAACGATCTAGACTAGATTTCTTAACTAATAAAGGCATATCGATTACAGCTAAATATGCTCTAGTGTCAATATTATAATTATCAGCTACATCAGGATGAACTTCTCCAATGATTCCTAGATCTTTAGTATTTATAGTAATTTTTGCTTGTCTTCCTGGATGTAGGTAACTTACAGATGCATCAGGGTTATATTCATAACCTTGATAAATTCCTAATCTATCTAAAAGTGTTTCAACTACACCTTTAATATGATAGAAATCAACATCTCCATACATACCAATTGTCAATTGCATTCTTTCATCAGGAAGTTCCTTAATATCAGCATCTTTTGGAAGATATACATATGATAATTCATATAGACTAGCTGATTCATTTCTTCTATTATAATTGCTTGCTAATGCTGTAAGCATTCCATTAACTGTAGTCGTACGCATAATACTGAAATCTTCTCCAAGAGGGTTAGAGATAGTTACAGTTTTTCTTAATGGATCATTTTTATCAAGTTTAATTTTATCAAATACTTTTGGACTTTCAAATGAATATGTCATAGCTTCATTTAAACCGCAGTCTTCCATAACAGACCTTGTAATATCTTCAATCTTTTGCTTATAACTTTTTTTACCCACAGTTGGAGTACCTGTTGCAAGAGTAACAGGTATATTATTATAACCATATATACGTGCAACTTCTTCAGCCAAATCAGCTTCTCTTTCAATATCTGGTCTAAATGTAGGTGCAACAACTACACCTTTTTCTGTATCAACTTTAAGATCTACTTTTTCAAAGAACTTAATCATTTCTTCATCTGATAAATCCGTTCCCAATAACTTGTTGATTCCTTCTTTTGTATAAGGAACTTCTTTTTCTGTTCTCTTTACAGGATAAACATCAACCATTCCAGATACAACTTCACCAGCATCTAACATATTAATCAACTGACATGCTCTATTGATTGCTTCATCAATATTATTTGGATCCAGATATTTTTCAAACTTAGCAGAAGAATCCGAACGAAGCCCTAATTTTCTAGATGTAAAACGAATATTAGTTCCTTCGAAATTAGCTGCTTCAAATAGTAATGTAGTAGTATCTTCAGTTACTTTAGTCTCTTCTCCACCCATAACACCAGCTATGGAAACTGCTCTATTCTCATCAGCTATAACAAGCATCGATGAATCTAGAGTTCTTTCTTCTCCATCTAGTGTCATAATCTTTTCATCATCTTTTGCACGTCTTGCGATAACTTTTTTACCTTGTAATTTATCTAAATCATAAGCATGCATAGGCTGACCAAATTCTAACATAACGAAATTAGTTATATCAACTATGTTATTGATAGGTCTAACCCCACATGATAATAGTCTTTTTCTCATCCATCGTGGAGATGGTCCTATTTTAAGGTTCTTAACAACTCTTCCAGCAAATCTAGCGCATAACTCTTTATCATCTATTTCAATCTTGACATAATCATCAGCATTGCCACCAACTTCTTCCACTTTGATCTCTGGATATTTGAAATCCTTTGAGAAAGTAGCAGCTGCCTCACGTGCGATACCTAAAATACTAAAGCAGTCAGGACGATTAGATGTAATCTCATATTCAACTACAATATCATCTAAGCCAAAGATGCTTTTTACATCCATACCTAAATCATATTCTTTATCGAAGATGTAGATACCATCTTCTGGTGCATCTGGAAAATCTTCTTTTGTCAAACCTAATTCTTCAACAGAACACATCATACCATTAGATTCAATTCCTCTTAATTTCCCTTTTTTAATCTTTATATCATTAGGTAATGTAGAACCATTAAGGGCTATAGGCACATAATCCCCTTCATTGATGTTATTGGCTCCAGTAACGATCTGTATAGTTTCTTCTCCTACATCAACTTGTGTCACAACTAATTTATCAGCATCAGGATGCTTTTCGATCTTTAATATCTTACCAACCACAACTTTGCTGATTTCTTTACCTAACTCTTCATATCCATCTACATTAGAACCTGACATTGTCATTCCGTCAGTAAAAGTATCTATATCACAATCAATTTCAACGTAGTCATTCAACCACTGCATAGGTACGTTCATTTATTACACCTTCCTTTTAAATATTCAAAAAATTATATTACCGATATATCTATAAAATTCATATATATTTTTATTAGTTTAACTAATACGTTTGTACATTAAATATAAACAAAACCAAACTATAAATTATATTAAGCTCACTAGAATTGAGATAAGAACCTTACATCGTTATCATAGAACAAACGAATATCATTAATTCCATATCTCAACATTGTTATACGTTCAAGTCCCATACCAAAAGCAAATCCACTATACTCTTTTGGATCTATACCTACCATTTCAAGTACTTTCGGATGAACCATACCACAACCTAGAATCTCTATCCAACCAGTATTTTTACAAACACGACATCCTTTTCCACCACACATTACACATGATACATCTACTTCCGCACTAGGTTCTGTAAATGGAAAATGATGAGGTCTGAATTTCACTTTAACTTTTTCACCATAAAGTTCTTTTGCAAATATTTCAAGTGCACCTTTTAGATCCGCCATAGTGATATTTTTATCAACCACCAAACCTTCTATTTGAGTAAATACAGGTGAATGTGAAGCATCAACTTCATCTGAACGATAAACTTTACCAGGAGCCAATATCCTGATAGGAGGTTTTTGATTTTCCATAACCCTTATCTGCACAGGAGATGTCTGAGTTCTAAGAACTATATCTTTATTAATATAGAATGTATCTTGTTCGTCCTTGGCAGGATGGTTTTCAGGTATGTTAAGGGCTTCAAAATTATAATAGTCCTTTTCAACTTCTGGTCCTTCAGCTATCTCATATCCCATTCCTATGAAAATATTTTTAATATCTTCAAGTACAATATTCATTGGATGTCTATGTCCCAAAACATTTTTCTTGGCTGGCATAGTAACATCAATGACCTCTTCTGTCAATTGCTTTTCTCTTTGTTTTTTACCTAAGTCAACTTTTGCTTCCTCTAACTTTTGCTCTATTATGTTTCTAACCTCATTAGCTAATTGTCCTATTACTGGTCTTTCATCCTTAGATAAATCTTTCATTCCTCTAAGAACACTAGTCAACTCACCTTTTTTACCTAAGATATTAACTCTAATATCGTTAATAACTTTTAGGTCTGTTGCTTCATCAATACTTTTTAAAGCTTCTTCTTTAATAGCCTGTAACTTATCTTTCATGCTATTTACTCCTTTCAACCTTATAATAAATAAATTCATATATCATTTATTGCGCAATAAAAAAACTCCATCCCCTTCCTACATACAAGGGACCGAGTCACAATTCGGCGGTACCACCCTAATTTCAATAGACTTACTCTAACAAATTACATATAATTAAGCCTAATTAGACACTCAACTAACTTAACGCGCTCAACGTTACCTCCTACTAATAAATAACTACTATCTACGTTCAGAAATACAGCTCAAGTGGGAAATTCACTAGTTACGAGAACTTAAAAATGCTTTCAGCCTATCGCATCTTCTCTCTATAAGTAACATAACCACCTACTTAACACTCTCATTGCCTTTCATATATACATATTAATAATTTACTTCCTATTTTATCATATAACCCACAACTGTCAAGGCTTTTCTTGAAATCCATCCACAATTATAAATTACAATATTAAATATCTGGTGCACCTGCCACCCCATCGCCAAAAATAATCACTTCTAATGTTATCTTAAAAAATAATCCCCTACCTTACTAACATGAATCCTAGCCAACGTATATTCCCCCGTCTTAGATTCAATAGTAATCTTATGCCCCAACTTCCTAGCTAATTTTCTTGCAAGATACAGCCCCATTCCAGTAGATTTCTCATAATATCTCCCATTAAACCCAGTGAATCCTCTTTCAAAAACTCTATTTATATCTTCAATCTTAATTCCAACTCCATTATCTCTTATTAATAATCTGTACTCTCTATCATCTTCATAACTGCTGATATCTATCTTCCCCGTATCCATATCCGTATATTTCAAAGCATTGGAAATCAACTGCTCCAATACGAATTCAAACCATTTCTTATCGGTAAAGATACTAATTTCTTTATCCATATTAACATTTAGTGAAACTCTCTTAACAATAAATGTCTTGGCAAATTTTTTCACACATTTATTAACGATATTATTGAGTTTATATTCTTGAATTAAATAATCCTTAGAAAAACTCATACTCCTTGAATAATAGAGCGTCTGTTCAACATATCTTTCAATCTTTTCAATCTCATTTTCAATATTGGCTAAAGTTTCCTTAGTATCTGCCTCATTATGATGACTTTCGATCAGTAGTCTACTTGCAGATATTGGAATCTTAACAGCGTGCACCCAAGATGTTATAAAATCATAATATTCATCATTATCCTTATTCAATTGTTGTTTTGAAGTATTAACTGTTCTATAAAATTCATTGAATAATTGATAATACTTCTTTTTTATATATGGCATAGTACCAGTTATGTCAAACTCCTCAAAATAATGATGTTTTATCTTATAATCAATCTTCTTATATATATCATTATATTTTCTATAATCATAAACCAGATACACAATGATAATGAATGCAGATAAAATATCCATGTAAAAAACATTATTGATATTCATGGGATTGTTTTCATCCAAAATAATAATCAAATTGATAATCAATAAATTACACATATATATAACTATAAGACCTACCCTGTCCCTTAAGAACCTTAACTTGCTCATTCTATAATATACCCCTGTCCTTTTTTTGTAACAATAAAATCATTAAGACCTTTTTTGTCCAATTTTTTCCTTAATCTATTGATATTTACTGTCAACGTATTATCATCAACAAAACTTTCATGTTCCCAGAGATTTCTCATTATTGTATCTCTTGAAACTATACTGTCTTTATTACTCATCAGTACATACAATATTCTGTACTCATTTTTTGTCAGGTCTATTCTATCATCATTATACATAAGTGTTCCATCATCAATATTAAGAACCGCACCTTTATGCTCAATAAGATTAGTTTCATTATAGGCATAAGAATAAGTTCTTCTTATGAGAGCACTAATCTTGGCAAGAAGTATTTCCATTGAAAAAGGTTTAGTCACATAATCATCAGCACCCATATTGATTGCCATTAGAACATCCATATTGGAGTCTTTTGATGATATAAATATGATTGGTACCTTTGATTCCTGCCTTATTTTTGAACACCAATAATACCCATCATATAATGGTAATACGATATCCAACAAAACTAAATCAGGTTTAAAATTCACATACTCAGAGAAAACATCAGAGAATTCTTTGGCCACCTTAGTTTCATAACCCCATTTAATTAGATTATTAGAGATAATATTTGCAATTGTAGTATCATCTTCAACTATAAAAACTTTAAACATAATTACATGTCCCTTCTATGCATTATAAAAAGATAACCTATAAAAAACAGATTATCTTTTTTAAATATATCATTAGTATTCATTTATTTCAACATATAACAAATAAATTAATTATTTTCTAATTATTCAACATTTCAACCCTCAAAAAAACTCAACCGATTTTTTTCAAATTGTCTTCTTCAATACATATATCATCGTCTAGCCAACCTTGCTTCTCCGAAACTTTTACACTAAAGACCGTTCCCATTCTTGAATCTATTGGAGATTGATGATATTTAAATAAAATCTTGTTGTTGAATTCTCCTAGAATCTCTATTTTACCAGTTTTATGAGACATAATGAATTTGAATCTTTTAGAATGGCCACTTAAGGATTTTTTAGCCTCTTCTACAATTTTGATACCTTTTGTTAAAGGAACTTGAAAACTATGCTTAACACCTTTAACCGGTCTACATTGGAATACATAATATGGATTAACGCCATATTTAACTAAATCATTCATTAATTTCGCCAGAACTTTAGGTTCATCATTAACTCCCTTTAATAATACAGTTTGATTATTAATGATAACTCCTGCTTTTTTAAGTTTATTGATTCCTTCTATTGATTTACTGGTTAGTTCTCTTGGATGGTTAAATTGAGTTACTACATATATCTGTTTTATTTTCGAATAATGTTCTAGAGCACTAATAAGTTCATCATCTTCTATAATTCTATCTGGTAGAACCACAGGAATTCGTGTTCCAAATCTTATAAAATCAATATGTTCAACTTTAGATAATATTTCCATAAAAACTTTTAATATCTTAGTAGGTAAGAAAAAAGCGTCTCCCCCTGTGATTAAAATATTGTTTATCTCTTTATGTTGCTTAATATAAGATACCGCATGTTCAAAATTGCTCAATATTTCTTTGTTACTGAGCCCCACCAATCTCTTTCTAAAACAATGCCTGCAATACATTGCACATGAATTAGTTGCTAATAATAACGCTGTAGTCTTATACTTATGCTGTAGTCCTTGCATTTTAGTATTTTCTGATTCACCACTAGTATCAAAATTTCCTTCTTCACTTTTTTCTCCAAAAGAAGGTATTTGCATTTTCTTTATTGGATCATTAGCATTCTCTCTATCTATCAATGATAAATAATACTTAGTAGTACAAAATGGATGTTTTTTGGTGATATCATCAAATAACATTTGTTCTTCTCTAGTCATAGGAATATATTCTTTCAATTCCTCCCCAGTCGTAATTAGATTTTTTTTCCAATCCATTCACATTCCTCCTTCAAAAAATATAATAATAGATATATGGTATAAGCCTATTAATAAAGGCAAATAAACTTTTTAATAAACCATGGTTAAATTTATTGTTTTATTACTAAAAAGAAATATTGTTTCAGAAAATAAGCATAATTATTGCGTATATTATAATTATGCATCTTATTTATTGTTCAATAAATAAACTTATAGATAAAAGTTTACAATTATGTTTATAATTAGGTCATATCTAGAAATAATTAATATATTTTTTTATAATTAATTATTGTTTTCTCAACTAAAATTAATCCAATATGAAAATAAGAAATAACTTATTTTATTCAGATATGAATTAGAAAAATAACTATGTATAATAGAAAAAAACTAAAACTGAAAATCTTTTTATTATACTATATATAAGTAGTGATTAAAACGACTACTTACATATAGTATAACATAAAATCTGTAAAAATCAAAATTTTTTTATAGAATAATAAATATATCTTTTATTTTGGAAATATGAATTCAACACTTGTACCTTCATTCAATTTGCTTTTGATGCAAAAACAATCTTCTCTCTTAGTAAATAATCTCATTCTATTTTTAACATTAATTATTCCTATGGATTTTGAATTACCATCATGTAACTTTCTCTTATCATTCATTATGTTTTTAATCTTCTCTTCATCTATCCCTACTCCATCATCTATTATTGTAACTATAACTGATAATGATGTGTCTTCTATACAAATTGTTAATTTACCATTTTCTTCTTTATTTTCAAGTCCATGTATAATCGCATTTTCAACCATTGGTTGTAATATGAGTGGAGGTATCAGTATATCCATATTAGAACATCTATTATCTATATTGAATTCAATACGATCACCATAACGTGTTTTTTGGATATACATATATTTTTCAATAACCTCCAACTCTTTTTTTAGAGATACACATTCAGATACATCCATCAAAGTATGTCTGAACAATTCAGATAAAGCTTGGATAAGTCGTACTGCTTCTTCTGAATCTTGAAACATAGCTTTTCTACAAATAATATTTAATGTGTTAAATAAAAAATGAGGATTAATCTGTGACTGTAACATAGCATACTTAGCATTATCCAGCGACTTCTGCATCTCAAGATTAATGAGTTGTTCTTGGTGTAATCTTTTTTCCATAATAGCTTTTTCATTTAGATGATCTATTTTTTTCTTAATACTAATCTGCATGTTGTTAAGAGATCTATTCAACTCACCCATTTCATCTGGGAGATCAGTATTATAAGTTTTCATTTCTAATTCTCCTGTTGCTATTTTTGTCTGCATCCTTATGATTTGCTTTATATTTTTGGTAAGGTAGTCAGAAAAAAATATTCCTATAAATGTTATGATAGCAATTAATGTAATGACAACTATAATAGTTGTTTTAGTAGTCTTATTCCAATAATAGAATAAGTTACTGTATTGTTCATTAATGGCTTTTGACGATTGTTCTAGAAGTTGGTCAATATATATTATTATATAATTATACATTCTATTAACTTTATATTGATTAGTTGTTATATTATCATTATACTGCCTTATTGTAACATTAGCTTCATCTCTATAAATATCAAAAGCATTCTTGATTGCATGAATAAGCAAATATTCTTCTTGTATGATTGAGTTTTTTTCGATTTCATTAATTACATCAAATGCTTTGTATCCAGTGTCATTAAAATTAGATAATATTTTCAAGGTGGATTCATTAAATGTCTGAGTTTCTTTTAATACAGATTCATCTAAATAATCATTCAGGTACTGATTATTCATTCTAATCGTCTTTTTAAGTAAACTAATCTTGGAGTAACTGTTATTATCTTTTTTATAATTACTTAAAATATTATAATCTCGTTTAATAATAAAAGCATTCTCCATAACTATAAAAATAATTATGATTAATACAAATAACATTAACTTTTGCTTCAAACCTAATGGATATAAGAATTTTTCCAGAAATTTTCTCATGTTATTCACTCCTGCTCAATAGTGAATTATAATAAGTTAGATAGGTAAATGAATAGATATCTTCGTTCCTATACACGGTGTGCTTTTAACAGTTATCTCACCAATTTTAGTAACTTTACATATCATATTGTTTATAGATCTATAATTATTACTATCCTCATCTAATTTAGCCGTTTCAAAACCAACACCATTATCCTGAATAATAATATCGCAATAATCTTGTGCAGATTCTACTATCAGCTTCAGTTCCCATATTTCTTTGTTACCATAAAATGCATGAGTAAAAACATTTTCAACAAAACATACGACCATTCCTTTTGGTATGTAAACTCTTGCATCAGGATAACTGGTTTTTATTATTGCTCTGAACATATTTCCCCTTTTGATCTTATATAGATTTATCATCATTTTCACAATATCAATTTCTCTTTGAAGTATGTAAATTTCATCTTCCGTATGTTCTTTATACCTTATAATCTCTATTAATTCATCAATACTTTTTTGAATGATTTCTTCATTCTTCATTAAAGCTAACCTAGAAATCATATTTAAATTACACATGATATATTCATACTTACTTTTCATCGTCTTCTCCTATTCTAGTAATTTCATTAAGTAAGTTAACATATTTATCTCTAAAAGGTACATATAGTTTTTCAAAGGCTTCATTGAATTTTTCAATATGATCATATTCTACAAAATTAATACCTGCTTTCTTTAACTCTTCAATAACTTTAGTTTCCGTTTCTATTATTTCCTCTTTCTCATATACTGCTGAATCCTTTGCTGCTTCACTGATAATTTTTTGTTGTTCAGGTGTCAATTGCTTAATTGCAGTATTTGAAGCGATCAACGCTTCTGGCGCATAGGAGCAAGACATAAAATAAAAATATTTAGCCACTTCGTAATTGTTATTGTAATAATATTCTAACAAATCATTTTCTGCTCCTTGAATGTACCCGGATTTTATGTAATTATATATATCTTCAACCTTAACAGGAATTGGTGAAAATGATAAAGAAATCATTTCATTCATCTTTGTTTCATTTTCAGGTACACCAATTTTCAATCCTTCTAAATATATCATACTAGTATTGGTATATATTCCTCTTCTAGACCCTTCGTACCATGCTAGCAAATTAATTTTCTCATTTTTAAGTCTTTCAGTAAATAAACTACCCATTTCTCCATCTAATAAAAGCTCAATATCATTTCTATCTTTAAATATATTAGGTAGAAAAAACATATTTATCTCATCAACATAATTACTTAAATAAAGAGTACTTACTCTCGCGAAGTCAATTCCTCCAAATTCAATTTGTTCAGCTATATTGGTTTCATTCCCTAAATCACTAGAATCGAATTTAATGATTTCAATCTCACCGTTAGTTCGTTCTTTAACTAAATCAATAAATTTTTGTGTTGCTTTAACTGATGGATGTTTTGAACATCTACTTTCTGCTAATCTAAATATTAATTGTCTATTATCTACTAACGTATTATTTCCCTTGTTAAAAAATCGGGCATAATTTATATACATGAAAATAAGGCAAAAACATATTATAATAGCTATCTTAATTCTTTTCAAATCATTAGGACTCCTTTCTAAGTAAGTGGATATTCTCATCCATCTATTTTATCACGATTTTTACTAAAAATATACATTCCTATTGTTACTATAAATATCCCTATTATCTGTAAATATAAAGGTTTTTCATTAAGAATTATCATACCACTCAATAAAGAGAAAACAGGAGGTAAATTATTATAAATAGATGTTTCATTGCTTCCAATTTTTTCAACTCCAAAAATCCATAGTGTATTAGCGATACACAAACTAAAAATACCTCCATATAGAATACACACCCATCCCGTTAAAGGTACCAAATTAATATCTAATCGAATTAATTCACTAGAAGAAATTATAATGAATCCTAGAAAAACCAAACCGAACATTATAGTAGACACCTGATAATGAGAATATCTTTTCACCAAATCTTCCGAGATGACAGTATAGATAGCTGCTGCCAATTGTGCAATTAATAATAAAATGATACCTATCTTACTTGTATTAGAATCATAATTATAATTAACACCATTTTGAGTAATTAGGAAAATTCCCATCATTGTTATAATAGCACCTATATATTTATTTTTTTCTATGATTTTGTGCTTAACGAAACGATTAATCATCATAACACTTATTGGCATTACTGCAATAATAGTAGATGCAGTTGCCGCTGTAACATATTTCAATCCATAAATTAATCCTAATTGAAAAACCAATCCTCCCAGTCCCATAAATATAAACTTATGTACATCAGCTTTCTTAACTTTTTTATAGGTCTTGGAATGATTTAAAAGAATTAAAAAGGAAATAGTCGCTACTAATAATCTTAGAGTAGTAAATGTTAAAGCAGGCATATTTTTAATTCCTAACTTTACTACAGTGGGATTAATACCATATAATAATGCCACAAAAAGTAATATTAACCTAACAAATTTAGTTGAATATTTATTCATGTAAAATACTTCCTTCCAGATTATTGTTGAACTTGAACAGTTATTGTTTTTCCTATATAATAAAGTAATACAGGAGGTCAACTATGTATAAACTATTAATTGTTGATGATGAACATATAGAAATAGAAGCATTAAAATACATAATTTCCAATAGCAATCTGCCTATTAATAAAATTGAAACCGCAAACAACGGTCGAAACGCAATTCAAATCGCTTCTTCATTTTCACCGGATTTCATTATTATGGATATAAAAATGCCTGGTATTTCTGGCATAGAAGCAGCAAAGATAATAAAAGAAACTCTACCCTACTGCAAAATAATATTTTTAAGTGCATATAACTATTTTGATTTTGCAAAAGAAGCCATAACTATCGGTGCCAGTGATTTTTTAATAAAGCCCGTATCAAACGAAAATCTAATAAGTGTATTAGAAAAAATGATTAAACTTACGAAAGCTGAATTTATGGATCGTGAGTTGAAATTTTCCATTGAATGTAAATTCAAACAAATTAGTACTTATTTTGAAAATGAATTAATTAATTATCTGCTTTTTGCTGAATGCAAAAAATCACAGATCATAGAATATTTTAATGCTTTGAACATTGATTTCGATTATCTTTATTGTTTAGTTATGGAACTTGATTCCAATACTATACATGATGCATCATCACTAAAAGAAACCATGATAAAAAGAAGAGCAATCAAAATTATTAAACAAGACGTTGCATCTTTATCTTTTCAATGTCTTGCTAATTATAATAAAAATATGATTTATGCTCTTTTATTAACCAAAAGCAAAATAGATACTAATAATATTGAAACCGTTTTAAGAAAAACTTCTATATATATTGAATCAAACCTGCTTATAAGGAATCGTTTAGTCATAAGTCATTCAACTGAAGATTTGATGGGTATAAAAGATATGTTTATTAATTATAAGCAATACTTATTAACTCATCCTTCTTTAAGAATTTCTTGTGAACCAAAGTTTAAATCGCCAATGAATTCTAATCAAATACTAGATAATGAAAACAAATTATTAGAAAATATTTTAATACTCAATGAATCTTCTAGTTTGATTATAGTAAAAGATTATGTTGATTACCTATATGAACAAGATTATAGTTTGGATACAATAAAACAATATGTATATGATATGCTTATATTTATAAAAAAATCAATATGCATCAAAATTAACAAATCCCTACAAAATACTTTGAGTATCAATGTTAATTATAAAACTCAATTAAAAGATATATTATCAAAATCTAGCCTATACTGTTTTTTACAAGAACAAGTTATCTATTTTATTTCTTTATTGAAACAACATAATGCTATCCCTTGTGATTCAGTTATAGATAGAGTGTGCAACTATATAAATAATAATTACATGAATAATATATCTTTAAAACAAGTATCCAACAAAGTTAATCTAAGCAGTCATTATCTTAGCAAGCTTTTCAAAGAACAAAAATTAGTTACTTTTAGCGACTATCTATCTCAAGTACGTATAAATAAGTCAAAAGAGCTTCTTAAAAATACTGATTTGGCAATTAACGTTATTGGATTGAAAGTTGGTTATAATGATTCTAATTATTTCACAAGAGCATTCAAAAATTCAGAATCCATAACACCCAAAGATTACCGTAATGCAGCTAATAATTATCTAAATATGTAATTGATGCTTTATAACTATTTCAACAGTAGATTAGGAAGCCAAAGTGATATAGCTGGTACATAAGTAACAAGTAACAAAACAATAAAATTGCATGCAATAAATGGAAGTGATGCCTTAAATATATCCGTTATCTGTAACTTACATACTTTCGTAGCAGCATTCAAGCACATACCTATCGGTGGTGTTACAAGCCCTATAGCACAACCTGTAATCATCATTGCACCGAATTGCAAGCCATCTATACCTAACCCCTTCATAACTGGTAATAATATAGGTACAACAAGTAATAATGCAGGTGCAACATCAATAAACGTTCCTATAAAAAGTATGATTATAATTAATATCAATAAAATCCAGTTTTTACCTATATTCATGTTCAAAAAGAAATCTGCTACAATTTGAGGTACTTGTTCAACAGCCAATATCCAAGAAAAAATCATACTGAAACCTACTATAATCATAATACTACTTGATGTTAAAAATGTTCTTTTGAGTATAGGGTATAATTTCTTTAATTTAAATTCTTTATATACCAATGCTCCTATAATGATTGCATATAATGCCGCAATTCCTGCTGATTCAGTTGCTGTCGCGATTCCTGTGGAAACTGATACAACTATAATTATAGGCATCAAAATAGCTAACGTCCCATCTTTCATTGTATATGCAAAATGTTTTCTATCAAATTTCTCGAAAGTAGGGTGATAATTATTCTTTTTAGATATTAAATACACTATAGCTATTTGAGATACTCCTATCATAATCCCTGGAATCAACCCTGCTAGAAAAAGAGATCCCACTGATTCTCCTGATGCCATTGCATACATAAGCATTGGTATACTAGGTGGGATTATCATCCCCATTGTAGAGGACGCAACTGTAACACCAGCAGAGAATGCTTTTGGATATCCTTTTTCAGTCATTTGTGGAATAAGCACAGAACCAAGTGCAGATGTATCAGCTACAGACGAACCTGAAATCCCACCAAAAATCATGCTTGCTACAACATTGACTTCCCCTAATCCACCTTTAAAAGGTCGAACTAAATACATGCTGAAATTAATTATCCGTTTTGTAATACCACCAGTGTTCATTAATTCTCCGGCTAACACGAATAAAGGCATAGCCATAATTATGAAACTATTAGTTCCAGACCATATTCTCTGAGGCAACATGCAACAGAATTGTGGAGCATGCATACTTAAATATACTATACTTGAAGCACCAATTGAATACGCAATCGGAACTCCTAACACTACTAATACCAAGAAAAATCCAATCAAAATTAAGATATTCATGTCCTACCCCCTGCTTTTTCTATTTGTACTTTTACTACAAACCATTTTTGAATAATTGATCTTATCTCATATAATGCACTCAAAATAAAAGAAATCGGCATCATTATATAAACATATTTATATTTAAGCTTCAATCCAGATGATAACGTATTGCCGACCTTATCAATCCATCCAAAACTAATGACAGCTAAATAAACTAATGTAAATACTACAATTGTTGTTATTATAGATTCAGTAATTATTTTTAATTTACCAGGTACCAGATTCCTGAAAAAATCTATTTCTATATGTTCTTTTTCCTTTACACACAATACAATGCCGAAATAAGTTGTTGCAATGAATACGAATGTTATTAACTCTTCAACCCAGATGAATGTAATATTTAGAACATATCTCATGAATACCGTAATAATAACAGAAACAGCCATAATACCCATTAAAGAAACATTGAATATTTCTAAAAATTTATCCAAAAATTTAAACATATCTTTTATATATTTCATTTTCTTTTATCCTTTCAAAAGTATTAATATGTTTATAAAGAGAAGTTTTATCAACTCCTCTTCATCTTAAATATTATAACTATTCTAATTCTTCCAGAATTGCATCTAGATGTTCTTTTTTAATCAAACCCTGATCCACAAAGTTATCCCACACAACTTTTGAAGCATCAATGAATTTCTGTCTTTCTTCAGCTGATAGAATAGTTACTTCCATACTATTTTTCATTTCTTCCATATATTTTTCTTCTGCTTCATATATTAAGCTATCACTATATTCCATCATCTCTTTTGAACAATCTATAATAATATCTTTTAGATCTTCTGGTAAAGATTCAAGCCACTCTGTATTGACATAAACTGGATCAGGATGTACTTGATAGTTAGCCATTGTTATATATTTCTGCACTTCATAGAATTTCATAGTACCTATATTGATAATTGGATTTTCTTCTCCATCTGCAACACCTGTCTTCAGCCCCATATATGTCTCAACATAAGGTACTGATACAGGATTAGCTCCTAATGCTTCCATTGTCTGAACTATACTGTCTATTGGAGGAGTACGCATTTTTAATCCTTTTAGATCGTCTGGCTCTTTAATAGGTCTAACATTATTAGTCCATTGTCTGAATCCACCACCATCACCAGTTGCTGTAACTGTTATTCCTACCTCTTTGGTAGCTTCAGCTATTTCATCTGCAATAGGACCACGACAGATTGATTGAAAATCTTTCAGATTCTCAAATAGAAAAGGCATTGTATATACCATTAATTCTGTTGCTGTAGCATCGAAGACTCCTGCTCTAACAGCTTCAATTGTACCCATTTTAACTGCTTCAACTAATTCTGGTTCTTTTCCTAGCTGACCAGCTGGGTATACTTCTACAATAATGTTTCCATTAGTTTTTTCTTCTACTATCTCTTTGAAATACTGAATTGATTGGTCTCTCGGACAACCTGCAGGATGGGCATGTGCAAATTTCATGATTATCGGTTCTTTTGTTTCTGACTTCTCATCCCCATCATTTTTGTTAGATGTTACTTCTTCTGATGTATCATTTTCATTAACCACATCAGATTTTTTTGTATCATCTTTAGCTGAATCATCATTTGATTTATTACTACACCCCACAAACATAGAGCAAATCATTATAGTACATAACAACAAGCTTATAAATCTTTTCATTAGTCTTCCTCCTAATTATCTTAAGTTTATACATATAAGCTTATCAACAAACTTAGCTTATCTAGTACAATAAGAATTATAGCTTATTAATAATGTTAAATCTCTATAAAATCTTACTATTTTCTTCACTTATATGCCATTTCAAGACATATATTCAACCTAATAATGCAAAATAGCATTTTGGTATTTTCATAGCATTTTTTTACACTAAACATACACAATCATACATTTATTGAAATAATAAATAGGCTATACCTCATAAAAAGATTTCGAGGAAAACAGAAAGTAAAACTTCTATTAAATAAAAAAATCCCTAACCAATTATAGTTAGAGATTTTCTTAATCAAATATGATTATTATTTATTCATTGCTTCTTGTACTGCAACAGCTACTGCAACTGTAGCACCAACCATTGGATTATTACCCATACCAATAAGTCCCATCATTTCTACATGGGCTGGTACAGATGAAGATCCAGCGAATTGTGCATCTGAGTGCATTCTACCCATTGTATCTGTCATTCCGTATGAAGCTGGTCCAGCAGCCATATTATCTGGGTGAAGAGTTCTACCTGTTCCACCACCTGAAGCTACTGAGAAATATTTTTTACCTAATTGTACACATTCTTTTTTATAAGTACCAGCAACTGGATGTTGGAAACGAGTTGGGTTAGTTGAGTTACCAGTAATAGAAACGTCTACGCCTTCTTTGTGCATGATTGCAACACCTTCGCGTACATCGTCAGCACCATAACATCTAACTTTTCCTCTTTCTCCATTTGAATAAGCTTTTTCTTTAACTACTTTTAATTCACTTGTATTATAATCGAATTGTGTTTGTACATAAGTAAATCCATTGATTCTTGAAATAATATAAGCTGCATCTTTACCAAGTCCATTAAGAATTACTTGTAAAGGTTGTTTTCTTACCTTGTTTGCAGAACGTGCAATACCGATAGCACCTTCAGCAGCAGCAAATGATTCATGACCAGCTAAGAAAGCGAAACATTTAGTTTCTTCTCTAAGAAGCATAGCTCCTAAACCACCATGACCAATACCAACTTTTCTTTGATCAGCTACAGAACCAGGAATACAGAAAGCTTGTAATCCTTCTCCAATAACTTCTGCTGCATCTGCTGCAACTTTAATCCCTCTTTTTATAGCAATT
Source organism: Vallitalea longa (assembly GCF_027923465.1). Lineage (NCBI taxonomy): Bacteria > Bacillati > Bacillota > Clostridia > Lachnospirales > Vallitaleaceae > Vallitalea > Vallitalea longa. The sequence continues at coordinate 20,311 of NZ_BRLB01000003.1, read as the reverse complement.
GCTGCACCTAAAGTATAAGCCCAACATGCATTTTCAAAACAAATAGGTTGAATAGATTTAGTAATTTCACTTACATTAATTCCTTTTTCATCACATATTTGTTTTGCTTCTTCAATAGAACCGATGCCATTTTCTTTTAAAGTTTTTTCAATGCTTTTAATTCTTCTATCGTATCCTTCAAATAATGCCATATTACTAACCTCCTATTCCTGTCTTGGATCGACTGTTTTAACAGCGTCTGTGAATCTACCATATATGCTTGTAGCTTTTTTCATAGCTTCTACTGCGTCCATACCAGTTTTAATCATATCCATCATTTTACCGAAGTGAATGAATTCATAACCAATAATTTCATCATCTTCATCTAATCCGATTTTAGTAACATAGCCTTCTGCCATTTCAAGGTAACGAGGACCTTTATCAAGTGTACCATACATAGTACCTACTTGAGAACGAAGACCTTTTCCTAAATCTTCTAAACCTGCACCTACTGGAAGTCCATCTTCTGAGAATGCAGTTTGAGTTCTTCCGTAAACTATTTGTAAGAATAATTCTCTCATTGCAGTATTGATTGCATCACATACCAAATCAGTATTAAGAGCTTCTAAAATAGTTTTTCCTGGTAAAATTTCTGATGCCATAGCAGCTGAATGAGTCATTCCTGAACATCCAAGTGTTTCAACTAATGCCTCTTGAATAATACCATCTTTTACATTTAAAGTAAGTTTACATGCTCCTTGTTGAGGTGCACACCAGCCAATACCATGAGTAAGACCAGAAATGTCTTTTACTTCTTTAGATTGAACCCATTTTCCTTCTTGAGGAATTGGTGCTGGACCATGATTAGGACCTTTTGCAACACAACACATGTTTTTCACTTCATGAGTGTAGTTCATAAATATCTTCCTCTCTTGATTAGTCATATTGATAAATTTTTATCAAATACATAATTATGTTTTGTTATATTAAAACCTATGACAATATTGAAAATGACAAATAAGGTCATATTTTAGGTTTTCCCAGACTATTATAACTAATTTTAAGGATTTTTACAATTGCTATTATAATATTTTTTTAAATAGTTTAAGTTGATATATCAACTTTCCCACTTCAATATTCTATGTAGACAAGCTAATCAAAAGGCTTTTCAGAATAGAATATAAGTATTTTTTCTAACTTTTTATTGCGTAAACCAAACCTATAACCTTTATTTACCTGCATTAAATTAAATGTCGGGAAAATTGAGTTAATAACTTAACAAACAGGATAATCTTCAAGTTATTACCTTATATGCTATGTTTTAGTTATCATTCAGTAATTAAAAAAAGAGCCACTTAATATTTTAAGACAGCCCTAAAAAGGTTTGCTTAGTAGAATGAATATATTAATGTCTACTATAATTTCATTCTACAAAAGCAGCAATCATTTTTTTAAATCTAATATTGAAATGAAAAATAAAGATAATAATTATTTTTTTAATATGATTTTCTTGTAGTAATTGACAGTAAGGAAATAATATATTAAATAAATTACTGAATACCCTACCATAGTAACAATTACAGGAGTTAATATATGAGCATTCAATACTTGATTAAATGCACTAAGTGCAAATCCTGAATGACAGAGACCAACAATTAGCGGTAACAAGAACATCAGTAATATCTGCTTCTTGACAGACCTTGTTATATCTTTTTTACTTACACCGATTTTTCTTAGTATTGTATATCTGTCTCTTTCATCATTAGCTTCAGTTATTAATTTGAAATATATTATACTTCCTGTTGATATCAAGAAAATAATTCCCACAAAAAATACTGCAAAAAGTATAGTTACATAAGCTTCATTCGCATCTTTAAAATGATAGTAGTATGTAGTAAGTCCATTATCGGCTGGAACAGTTTTAATTATTTCATCTGATAATTCTTTGCTATCAAGTGGATCTGTTACTTTTACAGCATAATAACTATTGGTTTCAGCTCCACTTTCAATGATTTTATCATAAATATTGTCACTAACCACTAAATACATAGGATCATATCCGTTTTTTACAATACTTTGTTTATATAATTTTTGGATAGTCAGTTTTCCTGCTGATATGTCATTGGCATTTACGTCTATTGTAGAACCTTTCAATTTATGGAGATCATACAACTGGACACTTGAAAAGTTCAGAACACACTCATCATCTTTTAATTTTATCTGCTTATCCATTTCTCTGATATCCATCATTTTATTAAAAGTAGAATTGGAAATTGTATAAAATGTTTGATCACTTCCTAGATTCCATTCAGCTACTTTTGTTTCAAAATCATAATTTATCATACCACTAACTTTAGCCCTATCAATCTTCATATTACCTATAAGTTCATTTTTATCACTATTGTTAACTATGTCTAACACCTTATCATTAGTTGCTTCATCAATATATTTATAAGTGAATGTATATGGGTAATTCTCAGCTTCATTGGTTTTAAAATCATAATACGCACTATCTACCATTCCTAATGCCGCTATAGTAGAAGCACTAAGTATAGCGATAGTTGCAAAAGTAACCGTATGACTTTTGATTCTATAAGCTATATTTGAAATCGCTAATATATTATTACCCTTATATAATATTTTCTTTCTTTTCTTCAGCATTCTTACTATAAATACTAGAAAATATGAGAATAATCCATAAGTACCTGCAATTACGGTACCAAGTACAATAAATACATTAATTACAAAAAGCGCATTAACCATATGCTGAGATAAGTAATATCCATATATGACAAGAGCTAATGAAATTATTGCAAATATTGGTCTTGTCTTAAAAGGTTTCTCTTTTTTTCTAGAAGAGGCAAATAATTCTATTAATTTGACTTTATAAATCAACCTATAACTATGAATAGATGCAATCAAAAATATAATCAAGAAGAATATTACAGTATCTCTTGCTGCCCTAATTGAAAATGAAAAACTAACATAAACGAATTCATTTAGCATTCTTAGAATGAGCATTACAATTAATTTAGAAAACAGTGTACCTACAGCAATACCAATCACTAGTGCAATTACAGCAATAATCATATTCTCAACAAAAAGCATTCTTCCTATTTTCTTTTTCTTCAAACCTAATAATGAATAAAGTGCTATTTCATTTTTTCTCTTCTTAACAAAGAAAGAATTAGAATACCATATGAAAATTAATGAAAATAGCAAAACTATATAACTAGTAGCACTAAACACAGCTGTCACATTCCCAGATGAATTAACAGCCGCCATCATCTCTTTATTGTACTTAATTGAATTAAACAAATAAAAAATCAATACACTAAATACAGTCGACATGATATATATATAATAATTTTTAAAATTCTTTTTCATATTATTGAACATAATACTATAATACGTCATTAAGGTCTCCCCCCATCATTGCAAGAACATCAATAACTTTATTATAAAACTGCTTTCTATCGCCATTACTAATAAGTTCTGAATAGATATTTCCGTCTTTTATGAATAATATCCTGTCACAATAACTTGCTGCAAAAGCATCATGAGTTACCATAAGAATAGTACTGTCATATTCTTTATTCAATTTCTTCATGCATGAAAGCAGTTCTGCTGATGATTTTGAATCCAAAGCTCCTGTAGGTTCATCTGCTAATACTAATTTTGGATTATTGATAATAGCTCTTGCAGCAGCTGTTCTCTGCTTCTGACCACCTGATATTTCATATGGATATTTTTTTAGTATATCATTGATACCAAGAATTTTGGTTACTTCCATTAATCTTTTATTGATCTCTTTTACATGTACCTTAGATATAGCTAATGGAAGAATAATATTCTCTTCAACACTTAAAGTATCCAATAGATTAAAATCTTGAAATATAAAACCTAATTCATCTCTTCTGAAATCAGTTAAATCATCCTCTTTCAACTGTCCAATATCTCTACCTTCATAGCTAATTGTACCACTGGTGGTTTTATCTATTGTAGATATGACATTTAGAAGTGTACTCTTACCTGAACCAGATGGTCCCATAATACCAACGAATTCTCCTTGGTTCACCTCAAAATTAATATCTACAAGTGCAGTTGTTTTGTTCATCTTAGAACCATATATTTTCGTTACGTTGCTAACTTTTATTATTTGTTTCATATTATCCTCCTCATTTATCTATGAAATATTTATAAAATATTTTTAATATCAACTATTTCTTGATTACAGGTTATATTATAAACATAACCGCTCTACTTAACAATAAATTCATCTTACAAATATTACTATAAACTTACATTTTTGTAAGATACGTAGAAATAACTTCTTGACATTATGCTATAACTGTATTATAGTATTAATACAGTATTCGATAGGAGGGTGATTATGGAATTTGATAATAATGTTCCTGTATATATTCAGATATTATCATATCTAAAAGAATTAGTTATCAAGCGACAATTGAAAGAAGGTGAAAAAATGCCATCAGTTAGAGAATTAGCAAAAGATCTAAAAGTTAATCCAAACACTGTCCAAAGAGCTTATCGTGAATTAGAAAGCGAAGGTATAATAGTTTCCAAAAGAGGTATGGGTTCTTTTGTAACTAGTGACAGTAATAGCATTATAAATCTTAGAGACGAAATTGCAAAAGATACGGTTATGAATTTCGCTAATCGTATGATTAATATGGGATTTAGCAAAAAAGAGATTATGAAGATTATTGATTCATATGTGGAAGGAGAATAAGAATATGTTGGACATTAAGAATCTATCAATAAATTATGGTAAACATAGAGTGTTAAATGATATAAGTATCCATATTGATAAAGGAGAAGTAGTTGGATTGTTAGGTCCTAGCAGCAGTGGAAAAACTACTTTTATGAATGTAGTTTCTGGACTTTTACCATATAAAAAAGGTCAAGTACTAATTAACGGAACGAGTCCCTGTGAAAAGACAAAATCTTATGTTTCATTACTTACTGAAAACAATGCCATACCAAGATGGATGAATTTAAAGGATATAGTGAATTTCCATACTGAAATGTTCAATGATTTCAATAAAGATAAATTCTATTCCATACTCAAGAATATTAATCTTGATATACCTGACAATAAAAAGATTAAACATCTTTCCAAAGGAACTATACAGATGTTACGAGTAGCTCTATCTATCTCTCGTAAATGTGGTCTTTATCTATTAGATGAACCATTAGGTGGAATGGATTCACTTGTAAGAGACCAAGTGACAGATACCATTATAAATGAAATAGATATGGATTCAACAATAATTATTGCTACACACCTTATATCTGAAGTTGAAAAACTTCTTGATAAAGTTATATTCATTAAAAAAGGTCAGATATTAGGTATACATGATTGTGAGGACTTACGAATTGAAAAGGGTCAGTCTATCGAGAAAACTTTTAGAGAGGTGATGAAATGAAAAGCTTAATAAAGTATGAATTAAAAAGAGATAGAGTTTTTATATGGGCTTTATTAGTTATGACTATAATTTTTTCTATTATTTATATATCAATTTATGATTTAACTAACAAAAACACTACTATCTCAATAACTATAATATTATTATGTATTTCCTTTATAATTCTATTAAAAAGACTTAATCATATTGTCAACGATACATTACGTAATAGAGAACATATGGGGCTAATACCTAAAAGTGTATTTCAAATAGTAATGGCAAATTGCATAGTAGTATACATGGATTGTATTATCTTTGGAATAATAATAGCATATATTTATGTTAACTCTTATAACTTTAATCCACCTTTATTAATACTTGTAATCACAAATCTAATATTCACTTTTTACATATTAACTACACTAATATATATTATATTAAATAAATATATTAAAATTCAAATTTTATCAGCTTTGATATGTATTTTAAGTTTAATATTAATAATTAAATTAATAACAATTAATAATGGTTTATTATTAGGTTTTTATTTTATAAATATATATCTTATAGAATCTTATCAGATCACTATGTTAATTATAATATCTCTGATTTGTATAATTACTTTATGTAAGATTTTAGGATATAAATATAGAAATAGAGCAAAGAACTTAAAGATAATTATATTAATAATAATTACTATTGTATTAATTAATTTTACCACCCAATATTATGTTTATTCTCATCGAAATATTGATGATACACAAGTACCTTTTGTTGAAGACACTAACCTTGTAGGAACATGGAAAACAGTTGATTTTGTTAAAGATTACAATAATTATATACCTAAGAATAATGATAATGAATTTATATTTGAGTGCCTTACTTTTAAACAAAATGGAAGTATTGATGAGAAACCTCTTTCAAGTTGGACGAATGGTTTTGTAATGAATTTTCCTCTTGATCAAACAAAAGCGGCATATGTAATTGAAGAAATCAATAATGAAAAGTATCTATATATACAATGGAAATCTGGAGATTATGTTTACAGACATACAAAACCTAGTTATTATGTGTTAAAAAAGATCAGTAAGTAATTTATCTAATATCTATTCATTATTATAAGTGTAATAACACTTAATTCACACAACTAAAATTTATAATGCAATGATAATTTCATCAAAACATATATACTACTTTTTAATCTATTTATTATTTCTATTATAAATTTTAGTTACATTAAAATAAATCACATACCAAAATACACAAAATAAGGAGAAAAACCATGATTGTTAATCCATATAAAAACTTAATCGGGAAGGTAAAATCTTCTCTAGAAACTAAACATCCTGAAGCATTTGAGAAATACATTCTACCCAATAGCCTATTATTATTTGACAGAATATATAAAAAAAGAAGTATAAAAAGAGCAAAAGATTATTATCTACAAATAGAATATCCACTATTCAAAACAATTGAAATTGAAACTATCAACAGATGTAACGGTAGTTGTTCCTTCTGTCCCATCAACCATAACATTGACCCTAGACCTTTTAAGATGATGGATGCGGAATTATTCAACTCAATAATCAATCAGCTAAAAGACTTAGACTATCACGGAAGTATAGGTTTGTACTCTAATAATGAACCACTACTTGATAAAAGATTATTCAAATTCTTAAAAACAGCAAAAGAATCACTGCCCAACGCTACATTATATTTATTTACCAACGGTTCACTTCTAACTATACAAAAATTTGAAGAATTGATGAAATACCTAGATTGGATAACCATTGATAATTACAATGATGATCTTACTCTTATTGAACCAGTTAAAAAGGTATACGAATATGCCTTGACAAAACCTTATCAAGATAAAGTACACATATATCTTAGAAAACAAAATGAAGTATTGCTAAACAGAAGTGGACAAGCCAAAAACAGAACAAAGAAAAAACACAAATTGAAATCCGCATGTTTATATCCATTTGAACAAGCAGTAGTAAGACCTGATGGTAAACTCAGTCTATGCTGTAACGATGCTACTGGTAAAGTCACTATGGGGGACTTGACTAAAGATAAGCTTATAGATATCTGGAATAACGATAAATACAACAAAGTCAGAAAAACCATGTTAAAAGACAGGTCAATGAATTGTCTATGTAAAAATTGTGATATCGTAACTCCAACTGTTCCAGCTGGTACATCTTTCAAAGTTAAGAATATAATCAATATGATTAAGAAATAATATCAGGAATCCACATATTAGCGGATTCTTGATGAAAATTATTTACTAAAACCATCATAATGGTATTACTGGTAGCCTATTTCTTCTAAATAAGTTTCAATCTACTTTCTAGCATTTTCCAGAGCATCGGCAACTGCGTCTATTATTCCTATGGAAGAGTAGGTTGCACCACTTACAGTATCTACATCGGAAGATTGTGATTCAATAATATCTTTCGTAACAACAGGTTCAGCACGATTGTAGAATTTTTTATCATCAATGTTTTCTATTACTTTAATTTTAATAATTATTTCGTTAGTCACTGTTACTTCTACCTTTATCTCACCTCTAAAACCCATCCCCGTACCTTCATATACACCGTCATCAATTCCAGCTGCCTCTCCCACAGAAACTAATTTACCATCTATTGTAGTTTCTGATGAGGTTCCTGTTGTTGTATTAGTTAATCTATCCTCTCCCAATTTCATACCCAATGGGAGTTTTCCTGTTATGCCGATACTAATGAATGAAACAACTGCAATAGACGCAATGATACAGATTGCGGCAGTATATTTACGTTTCATTTTATGAGTAAATGATATTTTTTCATAGGATAGAGTATCTTTTATAGGACAAGCACTAACACATTCAAAGCAGTTTATACATTGAAGTGATTGAACTTGTTCCATTTTTGATACTTCAATATTCATGGGACAAGCCTTATCACACTTGGTACATCCTACACAGCTAGCTTCATCTCTCTTAATAGTGAAAACTCTTAATGAACTGATTACCCCATACTTTGCCCCTTCTATACACAAATAATTGCAAAACGGTCTTTCAAAAAACATCCCTATTACCAAGAAAGAAATTAGAATAATCAACGGAACAATACCTGAAAATGATCCACCAAGATATTTTATCAAGTTTACTCTTGGATCATACGAGAAAATCGCATAAATAATATCAAAGCTAAAGACTAGATATGCAACGAGTAAAACATATCTTGAATATTTTAGGTATCGCTGAATAATCTTAGGCATCTTATATTTCTTGATTTTTAACATTTTTCCAATTTTACTGGCTATATCCTGCAAAGTACCAAATGGGCAAACCCACCCACAGTAGTAGGCTCCACCTATTAATGTAGTTACCATAATAATGATCATGGTTACTCGAAAATTCATAAAAAATCCAATTAGCGTCAATACAACACATATTAATTGAACTATTAATCTTACTTTTTGAATGCTTTTCATATTAAATTCCTCACTAACTAATATTTCTTAATATTTGACTTGTTGAATATATTGTATAATTGTATGTCATTTGATTATACACTAAAGTGATGTTATATTGTGTGAAAATATGGGATATAATCTATAATCATTAATGAGGTCATACATATGAGGTTATATAAGGTCATATATAGCATTCTTATTCAATAAACTTATTATAAATATATTTTACTTTCTAAATCATTTACTTCTTCTTCTGTCATTTTATGCATCTCTAATTTTTTATCCCAACTATTTGACAAATCATTTGTATGCAAAACACCATCAGGGCAATTTGCTATACATCTAAAACATGCAATACAACGATTATCAGCAATACCTTTTTTCATATCCATAGCATTTACAGGGCATAGTTTTTCACAGAGACCACACATAGAACAATCTTTTGAATCCCTTGTGGGAAGCTTTGTAATTAAACCGAATCTATATTTTTCTGCTTTATCAAATAAATTTTCTTCATATATGGGCTTATCAAAATCTCCTAATTCATTTAAATCATCACCTAAAAATCGTCTAACCGTCTTCGATATGTACTCTTCTGCAACTTTAAAATCTAATTGATTGGGACGATCCATAACAGCTTTCCATCCACTATGATTAAATGTATGTGCTCCTAGAAATTCTGCTGTTGACACAACATTAAAATTTTGTTTCTCCAATAATCTTTTTATGAAATAATGGGCTGGATCCTTTCCAAAACCTCCATAAGTAAAAAAAACTGAACAATTCATTCCTTTTCCGTCAAGTGTTTGTAGCCATTCCCTACATACACGTGGAGCTCTCATTGAGTAAATGGGGAACCCAAAAACAATAGCATCGTATTGGTCTATCTGAATTTCCTTTTTTCTGCTAAAAAAAGAAGTAATATCTACCATAGTAACAGAAAAATTAGAGTCACATAAATTTTTATGTATCACATCAGCAATTTTTTTTGTGTTACCTGTTGCAGAGAAAAATGTTATTAATATATTCATATTTTTTCTATTCTCTTTTAAACTAATCATCATTACCCCCATAATTTATTCTCATGTCTACAAAATATTCTAAATGATTAAAAATTTTATTAAACCTCCTTCTTATTTTTTTACTTTTATATACCTTATTATATACTTTTTCTTTTTCATGCGATTGACAATTTAGAAATAATTGATAATGATTGTCATTTTCTTACTTTTATGTTATTCTAAAGTATATACTTGGTATACAGTCAAGTTTTTTTATATAAGGTGTGTGAAAAGATGAATAAAAGTTGGCAAACTGGTGAAATGGCCAAACTCAAAGGCCTTAGTAAGCAAGCAATAAGATATTATGAGCGAAGAGGTATAATCAAACCTGAATACATAGATAAGAAAAATAATTACAGATACTATAGCAACAAGCAATTCGTAGAATTTTCTAGACTTAAGTTTTTACAAATACTAGGATTTTCATTAAGTGAAATCAATGATTTTTATGCATTGGATAACATTGAAGATTCGGTAAGCACCCTTCACGACAGAAAAAGTGACTTTGATGCCTTAATACGTAAACTTCAATACCAACAAAAAGAATATGAAGATGTGCTCCAACGTCTGGATAATGCTCTTAAACATATAAAAAATGGTAATACACCAATTCATATAATTCATGATTTTGAATTAAAGGGCATAACAATATCTGCAAAAAGGATAAAAGACTGGAATCATTTTAATGAAGCACAACTAGAAATTGAAAAAAAGCACCCACTGGATACTCAAGATATTCATCATTACAATTTAGTTTATGAATTTGATTTAAAGAGAAGTAAAGCGTTCAATAATCTGTATGATGCGAATTATTTTTATGATAATCATGTTAAATCCATTATGAAAATGACTTATTCTTCTAAAGGCTACCCAAATCCTGAAGTAAAGCAGATTGGAGATGTAATCTTCACTTATCATTTCGGTCATCCAGATCTTGCTGACAAGTCCATTGAACGTATACAATCCTTTGCAGAATACAATGGACTAGAGATTACCGGCAGTGTTTTTATCATTAAAATTGGCAATCGCTTTATTACTGATAATATAGAAGATACAATTTGGGAAGTATATGTACCTGTAAACTAATAGATATAGCTTCTGTAATTTCAGAATCTATATGTTAAGGAATTTTTATTGCTAAAATCCAGTTAAATTATACAACTTTAATCATATATTTGCTTTTTGCAATTCTCTAAGTTTACTGGAGATATTTTCAGTGTGCTGTAGGTTATATATTGATTGTGAATATAGCTTCATGTCATCATCATAATTTTCTTGTTGCTGATATAATATTGTTGTAATTTTTAACTAGGAACGTCCAATAATCTGACCATATTATCATGTCAGAACCTACATCCAAGTAATTCTTTGTTTTTTCTTCAAATGCTTCTTTTGTAACTTCTTTGCCTTCAAATAAATATAAATCATCATCTAATATATTATTCATTGTATTATACTTATCAAATGTTATTTGAGTAACAATGTTATCTTCATCTAACTCTGTATATGTATAACTAACATGTTCAGGACCACTACCAAATCTGTTATATAATATAGCACCATTATTCAATAATGTATCATATCCAGAACCTGAAAATATCGTTTGTAAAGTGTCTTCATCACACTCTATAATTTTATATTCTCTCATGGATGATAGATGCAGTTCCGGAATACCATTTTTATTAGAGTCAAAAAGCGTGTATCTATTGTAATTTTCTTCTAAGGAATAAATATCACTTATTTCAATCATGTCATTATTATCCTTAACACTTATATTTCCTCTTAAAAATTCGCTATAGTTATATAAACAATTTTGGGTTGTATCATTATAAGATTTATTTGTTATTTTAACATTAGGAATGCAACCCATTATAACAATTAACAGAATAATTAGTATTCCTACAACTTTTTTCATAATTACTTCCTTCATTAACTTTTTTCACTAATTTAAATCAGTATCTCTTTAAATATTAATTATTATATCATTAATAACACATATTGTAAATCCATGTTTTTTCTGTGTAGCAATAGTATGTTTTTAACAAAGTGAATTTAGAAGATTAGATTTCAAAGTATGTGCTTTTATCTTAAGCTTAGCTCTTGGTACTATTAACCGTCACTAGGGATTTCATCTATAAGATTGTGTCCATGAACTCACAAATAAAAGCTCCAATTACAGTAGTTGTAACTGGAACTTCTTTATAGTTATTTAATTATCTATTAAAGTTCAAAATTACATATCAGAAAAATTTCATCAACAATATTGTTTTTTTATCTAGATGTTTCGAGAAAACCACCTCCTCTAACTAGGAGGGAGATGAATCGGAACGGTTTTTAATCTTTAACTCCTGCTTGAGAGCGAATATATTTCTCAATCATTTCTATTGTTGCTCCTCCAGTTGTTAAAATGCAATAACTTCTACTCCAAAATACGGGTTTCCAGTAATATTCTTTTAAATATTCACTATGTTTTTTCCTAATAAGTCTTGAAGAAACAGTCTTTAGAGTATTAACTAATTTTGCTAATTCCACTTGATCATTTAAAGTTATTTTTGTAGATTTATTATAATTTTTACATCTTAATAAATATTTTCCTGAACCATTATACCCTTTTACTCTTATATAATAATATTTATCAAAATATCTCTAACCACTTTCTTTAATGGTTAGAGATATAAAAAGTTTTGTTATTTTTGCTGTCTATTGTCAGGGAGCACTTCAGTATTAATCTTTCTTACTTTTTCTTATTTGTTAGCTTTATTCATTAGCCAATTCCAAATTTATTGCTTGAACCATACCGACTATTAAACTATTAACTAGATGAAAATTGTTATTGCAATGACAAGTATGTATTTGTTCGACTGCAAAGCGAGCTTTGCTAATGTAAGCAACTCTTCATCGCTAAATATTTTTTGTTAATATAGGATATTATGTTGTAATATGTTTTTTTATTATAGCATCCTGTTTAATAACCTACAGAAAATTATCAATCCTAACCTTCCATAATCAATGAATCAATAGATTCCCCTGGAGCAACCATTGGGAATACTTTATCGTCTTCATTGATTCTGCAGTGAACCAATACTGGTCTTTTACAATTTATAGCTTCACTCAATACCTCTTCTACTTGTTCTTTATTACTAATCTCTAATCCTCTCATTCCAAAATCCTCTGCTAACCTAACAAAATCAGTTACATGATTAAGAGTAGTTTCTGAATATCTTCCTTCAAAGAAAAGTGTCTGCCATTGCCTAACCATACCTAAGGAGTTGTTATCGATGAGTATGATGATTATTGGCAAATTATAATTAACGGCTGTTGCAAGTTCAATAAGATTCATTTTGAAACAGCCATCACCAGCGATATTGATAACAGTTTTATCCGGATTCCCAATTTGTGCTCCTATTGCTGCTCCAAGTCCGAATCCCATTGTTCCAAGACCACCAGATGTCAAAAATTCTTTTGGTCTATTGAATTTGTAATACTGAGCTGTCCACATCTGATGCTGTCCAACTTCAGTTGCTATAATTGTATTTTCATCAGTCAGGTCATTAAGCTTTTCAATTATATATTGTGCTTTCAGTCCATTGTTCTTATATCTTAACGGATATTTTTCTTTGTATCCTTTAATTTCATTAACCCAATCTACTTTATCTTGTTTTTGTAATTGATTATTCAGCCTTGATAATACTTCTTTTATATCTCCTACTATATAATGATAGGATACTATGTTTTTATTTATTTCTGCAGGATCAATATCAATATGAAGTATTTTGGCATTAGGTGCAAATTTCTCCACTTTACTTACTACCCTATCACTGAATCTTGCTCCTATGGCAATTACCAAATCACATTTATTTATACCTTTATTGGATGCTTTTGTTCCATGCATTCCAATCATACCAGTAAATAATTCATGGTTGCCAGAAAAACCTCCTAGTCCCATTAAGCTAGAGGTAACTGGAGCATCTATCATCTCAGCGAATGATAATAATTCCTTTGATGCTTCTGATCTGACTACTCCTCCACCAATATATATGAAAGGTCTTTCGGAATCAGTAATAAGTTCAACAGCATTATTTAATGCTTCATCCGTAATATTCTTACAAGCTCTTTTTACCAATCTGGGTTGTTTATATTCATAATCGGTAGTACCCATTGCTATGTCTTTTGGAATATCGATAAGTACAGGTCCCTGTCTACCTTCCTTTGCAATATAGAAAGCTTCTCTAATTGTATCAGCTAATCTATTTATATCTTTTACGATATAATTATGTTTGGTAATTGGTGCTGTAACACCTGCTATATCAACTTCTTGAAAACTATCTTTTCCTAGTAAAGATAATGGAACGTTACCTGTTATTATAACCATAGGTACAGAATCCATATAAGCTGTAGCGATACCAGTAACCAGATTAGTAGCTCCTGGTCCAGAAGTAGCGATACATACTCCAACTTTACCTGTAGACCTTGCATAACCATCAGCTGCATGTGATGCTCCTTGTTCATGAGCAGTTAATATATGCTTAATATACTTTTTATTTTTATACAATGAATCGTATATGTGAATAACATTTCCTCCCGGATACCCGAATATGGTATCTACTTCTTGTTCCTTCAAACACTCAACAACTATATCTGCACCAGTTAATAACATATGTAACATCTCCTTTTTAATATTTTTATTATTATTAGTTAATGGTTGTAAAAAATAAAAAATATGATTCTTATAAAAAAATTTTTTCTAATAAAAATAGGAAGTTGAATTCTTTATTTAAACAAAAAACCTCCGTCCTTAATTACAAGGACGAAGGTATTATCTCCGCGGTACCACCTATTTTGCATGTTATGCCACTTAGTCTAATACGAGATGCATAATCTGATATTAGCTCCCCAATAACGGTGGGATTCCGTTGAAGCCTACTCTCTTACGATTTCGGTTCACAGCTCCAAGGCTACCTTCCAATATTCCTTCATGGAGAATTCCCACCAGCATCTCCTCTCTATAAATCTAGAATATTATACTCTTCCTTTTCTCTGCTTTTATACTGTATAACTTTCTTACGATAAAATATTTTTATTAATTATATCACTAATAAATACACTTGTCAATGAATATTTATTCAATTTATTTATCTGATTTTCATACCACTAGAATTTTTTTAGATTTATCAATTTACCATTATTCAATTTGTAAAAACTTGGTCCTGACAATATAAACCCTTGCCTGTCCTTATATGATATTTCCAGTTGATATAGTATTTCGCTAGATTCAATATCTATAATAACAATTTCTTCTATATGACTTCCATCTACCTCCATACAAGTATAAATTTTATCATTAAATATATATACTAAGTTTCCATAGTATGGAAAAGTTACATGACCAAATTGGGAATCAATATTCAGCTTCTTTTCCATCGTTAAGTTAAATTCAGAATCATAATACTTTACAATTGGATCCCATGTATCATTTTGGCTACATGTAGCAACGAATCCATTCTTATATGGAAATATTTGATTTATCCTATCTTTTTCATCGACTGTCAACAATGTTTCTCTATCCAAATCATATTTTATCAATAATCCTTTATTTCCTTTGGACTTACTGGAACTTGAATTAATTGATAGAACACAGATATTATCTTTGATAAATACTTTATTTCCTGTCCCATCTAATCCCAATTTTTCTTTAACATCGAGTATTACTTCTGTACTGTAATCAATCAAATTAATTTTATATATCTTTTCAGAATATATATATATAACATTTTCATCTATTTGAACATCTTGTATATTCATCTCTTTATTGTGGTTTATAGTCATTTCATTTAATTTTCCCTCATCAAGTATATAAATCTTCCAACTTAATCCATCTTTTGCTTCTACAAAAAAGGCTTCATAATCTTTTTGAGAAGAATACTTAATTAATGATTCCTTTAATTCTTGAAAAGATTTTTCAAAATTTAGTTTCTGGCTAATGCGTTTTATTGCTTTTGAAGGTACAATATCTATACATGCATGTAAATAAACTTCATCATACTTTTCAATATTATCATTCATTAATAAATATGTTTGGGTATCTGCTGATTTTACTTTATAATAACTTAATGGTACAACAATATCATCATCCATAGGTATTTTATTTATCAATAATTTTGATTCAATTAAAAGAGTTTCTTTTTTTACACAACCCACTAATATTGCAATTATTAAAAATATAATAGTATATTTCACTTTCATTACTTTTGCACCTTCTTTAGTTTTATACATTATATCATATAATTCCAATAATATTGTATAAATATTTCAAATTATATAAATGCGATATTAAATGTCCGGTATTTTTAAATAAAATTTTATAGTGTAATTTTCTGTTATTCTTCTATTTGTTTTAAAACCCCATATTGGTTTTTACATAGTTGAATCCCTTTTATTATCACCATAGAAATTGTAATCTACAATACTTCATATTATATACAAAAATTATCACTCTATTAAACTTCACTCCTAGTCTCTAAAACAAATTGACTTAGCGAGTTTTTCAATTTTAATTTTAGTTGATAATATTTTTCATCTTCTATAATGATATGTCCTAAGCGAACTGCACTACTATTGTACTTTGGAATTACATCACCTTCTTTTCTTAGCATCAATGTTTCAATAACCCCTTCTTGTTTTTGATATTGTTCCGGAGTTGAGATTTTATTAATTACTCCGCTTTTAGAAGGAATATTAAAATTCATTCTTCCTGTAAATACTTCTCTATGGCTGACTGTAAAATCTCGCCTCCCAATATTTACAAGTAAAGCCGCTTCATAAATATCCAAACCATGAGTATTTTCAATACAAGCTTTTATTCTTGGCCCTCCTCCAACTCTAATTGCTATTTCTCCAAAATATATATCCCCATAATCTGTTACAAAATATTCAGCATGGTAAACAGCGTTTTTTATAGCTAACGCCTTTATTACCTTCTCATTTACTTCAATAAGTGATTTCAGTAAACACGTATCATGATATTTTTGTGGAAATGTCACAGAACCATATGCCTTTTGTTCAGTTATGGCTTTCAATATCGAATCTTCCGTATATTTAGAAATTGCTACAAAATCAACATTGTTCTCGTATGAAATTGAATCTAAATGATATTCTCTTCCATCTATATATTCTTCAATAATATATGGAAAATTTTTAAGCATTTTATTTTTCAACTCTAATAATTGCTCATTATCTTCTATTTTATATGTATCAATCGTACCTGCTCCGCTAAGAGGTTTAATAATAAAAGGAGTACCAACTTTTTTTACGGCAGTTTTTATCTCTGAAAAGCTGTTAACTTTTTCATATCTGGCAGTTTTTATACCGTTTTTAACCATTAATTCTTTCATTAAAAATTTATCTCTTGCATATTTAGAACTTTTAAGATCTGTACCATCTACATTATATATCTCTCTAAGTTCCGCTGCTACTTCTATTGAAAACTCATCAAAAGTTATTATTTTACTTATTACATTAACATTCGGATTTTCATCTATGATATTTTTAATACTATCTATATTTGAAATATCATCAATAAATCCTATATCATCATACGTAGCTTTTGCTGAATCCTTATAATAAAAACTATTTTTTTGAAGAATCAAGAAATTATAGTATTCACTACAATACTTTTTCACATATTTATTTATATACATACAATCCGAAATATAAATTATTGCATCTTTCATAATATATCATTCCTCTCATTTTAATAGCATTAGAGCTAAATTTTAATGATTATACACTCTAAATTGAATTATAATAAATTTATATATGAATAGTTTTTTATATCCAATATATTTAGAGGTATAAATTGAGCTTAGAAAAACCACTTTTGCCTACGTGTTAATTATAATAACATCTACAAAAAAGATAAAATACGACAATATACTCTATAATCAGCTCAAATGTTATTTATTTTATTTTTTTTCACAAATTTATGCAATTAATTTTACTATTCAATGCAGTATATGTCAAATATATGTCACTATTTATATTTTTTATTAATTTTTTATTAAATTTCATTAATTTAATGGTTTTATTATTAACTCTTACCATTAATTATAACTCAATAATTAACCACCAAGTCATAATCAATTAATTTTTTATCTTTGTATGTGAATTTGGCAGAAAACATCTTATATTTAGTTAACCATTCAAGAAAAAGATTATCTCCTTGGGACATTTTCAATTTCTGCACATCTTCATTATTTACCCACTTGAGATTACCTTCATCACATTCAATGAGTTGACCTTCAAAATCATTTACAGTATACAAGAAAACATACCAATCATCCTTGCCGAATTCAGGAAAAGTCAATATTCCTCGCAATGTAGGGTTCTTAATTGTAAGACCACTCTCTTCTTTTATTTCTCTAATGACACATTCCTCGGGTGATTCCCCATTCTCTATTTTTCCGCCAAGCCCAATCCAGTTACCCTCGTGAATATCGTTTTTCTTCTTGACCCTATGAAGCATAAGAGTCTTTCCATCTTTTTCTATATAACATAATGTACCTAATTTCATTTTTCTTTCTCCTACTATATATATTTTTCTTTTGTTGTTATTGTTAAACGAATCATCTATACCATTGTTTTGTATGTATTAAAACAAACACTCAGAAACCAGCAAAAGCTTTGCAGAATAATAGCTTAATAGCCTTATTACTCTGCAAAGCGAATTTTCAGTTCTTTATCCACTATATGATTGATAGTGGATAATTGAATTTTATTATATATAAAACATACTCCTGCTCAATGAATTATAATCGTTGATTATATCTTCAATATTGATGTTGTCAATTACTTCAACCAATGCATCTGACATCTTGTTCCATACTTTATTTATGATGGTATATTCCAGATCTTCAATATTGTAATTATCCGTTTTCTCTACAACTTCTAAATTTCCTTCAAATAATTCAATAATACTTTTAACTGTAATATCAGAAGTTTTTCGTGTTAAGAAATAGCCTCCTTTTGTCCCTTTAGTACTATTGATGATACCACCTTTTTTCAGTTCAGCAAATATTTGTTCAAGATATCTCTTAGATATATTCTCTTTATCTGATATCTCTTTTAGAGAGACATTTTCTTTTTGATAGTTAATCCCTAAATAAACTACTGCTCTCAGTCCATATCTGCTTTTATTGGATATGTTCATAAGTACACCTCTATCTAAAATATATTCATAGACAAGTATCTTTCTCCATTATCAGGTAGAACAACAACTATGTTTTTACCTTTATTTTCTTCTTTTTTACCTAGTTGAATCGCTGCGAAGACTGCCGCTGAAGAAGATATTCCTACAAGTAATCCTTCTTCTTTTGCAAGTCTTCTCATAGTATTGAAAGCATCCTCATCTTTCACTTTGATTATCTCATCTATTACATCTTCATTCAATACGTTAGGAACAAATCCGGCTCCGATACCTTGTATTTTATGTGGGCCAGGATTACCTCCTGAAAGTACTGGAGAATTATCTGGCTCTACTGCAACCACCTTGACGTCATCAATTTTGTCTTTCAATACTTCTCCTATTCCAGTTACAGTTCCTCCTGTTCCTACTCCAGCTACGAAAATATCGACTTTACTGTCAGTATCATTAATTATCTCCAAAGCTGTAGTTTTTCTATGAATCTCTGGATTAGCTAGGTTATTGAATTGTTGTGGTACGAAATGATTAGGATATTGTTGTTTCAATTCTTCTATTTTATCGATAGTTCCTTTCATTCCTTTAGTTCCAGGTGTTAAAACCAATTCAGCGCCATATGCTTTTAATAAGTTTTGTCTTTCCTTACTCATTGTATCAGGCATTGTCAATATGACTTTGTATCCTTTTACCGCTCCAGTCATAGCTATTCCTATTCCTGTGTTTCCACTGGTAGGTTCCAGTATAACAGTATCTTTATTGATTAGACCTTTTTTCTCACCCTCTTCAATCATAGCAAGAGCTATTCTATCCTTAACACTTCCACCTGGATTAAAGTATTCTACTTTTCCATACAAATTTGCATGTGTATCATTCAATTTATTGATTTTCACTAGTGGTGTTTTACCTACTAATTCTAATATATTATTATATATATTACTCATAATTATAATCCCCTTTCTTAATACCGAATATTCCTATCGGTTATCGTGTATATATTATTAGTTTACCTTATGAATCACTATATGTCAATAATAAAAATAAAATCGTTATGAAAGTATGATTGATTTATGATAATGTCTTAGTGTACCACAATTGATTATGTCCTATTTATTAATTATGGTATATAATAAAACCTCATGTATTTTAAAGACAGAGGTGATTATCATTAGAAAGGTAAACTT